>JAIQFW010000231.1 GCA_020073105.1 Terriglobia bacterium | reverse complement strand
GGAAGCTCGGATGATAGTCACAACCTATAATCAGCATGTTCGGCTCCTTTCCTCCGAGCCCTTTGGTTGGTTTGCGCCTCCAAAGTCTACTCGGGCACGGGAGCCGACATTGTTATGGAATCATTACACTCATTGACCCGGTCCCCGGCGAACAGACGGCGCAAGCTTGTGCTAACGCCTGATAGCGACATTTGGCGGTTTGAGAGTGCTGTCATTGCAGCACATTCACCATCGAGCTGACCCGCTGATTCGTAGTGGATGATGCTATACTTGCCGACCGTTAGAAAATGGTTTAGCCGTCTCAAGTGTCCCGCACGGAGGTTGCCTGTGTTTGTGCTTCATTGTAAGTCAATTCTCATGCTGGTTTTGTTCTTCTCTTTAACATCGATCAATGCTTCGTCCGACAGTTTCAAAGTGTTGTTTTCGTTTCCGGTTCAGGCACATTATCCGGGTTCCGGTTTGGTCTTCGATGCTGCGGGCAACGCGTATGGAACGACTGAGGGAGGCGGGTACCAAAGAGGAACTGTCTATCAGTTGTCACCCACATCAGGTTTTCACATCATCTATGCATTCCACGGCGCAGATGGCCGACAGCCCCAGGGCAATATCACGCTCGATGCTGACGGGAACATCTATGGAGCCACGTTTTTCGGTGGAGACCTAAATAGTTGCTTTGGCTATGGTTGTGGCGTGGTCTTCAAGCTATCTCCTCCCATAAATGGCAGAGGGTGGACTGAGACAGTTCTTTATAGCTTCACTGGAAAACATGACGGCACTTACCCATACGCTGGAATTGTCTTTGATCGGGCGGGAAATCTATACGGAACTACGCAGTTCGGCGGTGCCTCCAACCAAGGTGTTGTTTTTGAACTGACCCCGACTCCGGTAGGTTGGACAGAGAATGTACTTTACTCGTTCGGCGGCGATGATGGGGCGCAACCGCTGGGCAGAATTGTTCTTGATTCTGCTGGCAACCTGTACGGCACAACAGAATCTGGCGGCCTATATGGCCGTGGAACTGTATTCGAGTTGTCTCCAAACGACTCAGAGGTCGGGCAGTGGAAGTTCACGTTAATTCACTCATTCTCTCCTTCTGACGGAGCCGCGCCGGGCGCGGGTTTAGTTCTGGACGACGTGGGTAATTTGTATGGTACGACTCAGATCGGTGGCATGAATAATGATGGGAATGTTTTTGAGTTAACGCCCGGTCTCGGAGATTGGACAGAAGCAGTCTTGCACAACTTTAGCGGGCCAGACGGCGCTAGTCCAGCAGCAGATCTGATGCTCGACAACTCTGGGAATCTTTATGGCACCACCTATTACGGGGGAGATGGAGTAGGTACGGTTTTTGAATTGATCCGGCCAGCCCCCGGAGGACAATGGTCAGAGCGGTCGTTTGCTTTCCCAGCGGACGGCCATCTGGGTGCTCACCCCTCCTCGCCCGTTACTTTGAATCAAGGTCATCTTTACGGCACAGCTTCCTTTGGAGGAGAAGCAAACGGCGGTTATGGAGTCGTATTTCGCATTACTCGGTGAACAAGAGTTGGAGTCAATGTTTTGAAAGGATCACAATTCAAGGTGCCGACCTGCGCTACAACCGTCCGTTTTAAGATCCGACGGCGCAAAGCGCTGCGATTGAGGAGATGCCAGCATAGTTGGCGATAAATCGCGATTACACTCAAGATCGCTCATTTCGGGGCTGGGTACGTCAATGAGTGCTAACGCCTGGTTTCGCCAGTTAAGGTTGCTTTCCCTTGTTTACACTTTTGCTGATGCCGGACCCGAACATCAGCAAACTGTTCTCTGACACCCTAGTCGTCGACTACGACGATGACGCGCCATGGGAGCCGGTGCACGCCCTTCGACGAATAGGTTCGCAGGAAGTCTTCGATGAAGCGGCGATATGATTTCAAGAGCCGCGCTCAAGAACCGGACCGCATTGTTCAGTGGCTGTCGACGCAAAATAGAAACTTCCGCTTTTGTGCACAGTAGAAACTTCCGGTTGTACCCCCGGGATGGGGGTGCGCGATGGGCAAAGGACGGCGTTTGAGTTCCTTGCCCATCGCACAGTCGGCATGCCCCGCGCGCTCAGTCCCAGCTCTGCCGCTGCCTGCTTCTGCGTAATGTGTCGTTTCTTCATTTCCTGCAGAACCTTCAGCCGGTCCCGCTCCTTGGCCGTCATCCACAACTCCTCTTTCGCTTCCGCCATGAGTCATGAAAGCGGAAGTTTCTACTTTGCGGAAAAGGAACTTCTCATGTTGCGGCGACACCATTCGCGGACTGATTCCCATGCCTAACTATCACAGCATTGTGTGCTTGCCGCACTTGTCCGTTTCCGCGGAGCTGAGCACTCTTGTGAGGTTATCAGCAGCCGCTTCAGATTTTGGGGAAAACAGAAACAGGGAGATGTATATGAAGTAAACCTCAATTGGGAAGGAGATTTCGACCGATATGAAGGCCGTCACTGTCGTCTGTATAAGACTGCTTATTCTAGCCGCGCTGGTCAATGCACCCGCACACGCTCAAAACCCAATTCCTTTTCAGCACATCGTTTTGATCATTTAGGAGAACCGCACACCGGACAATTTGTTTGGTGCGGGTCCACCGCATCCAGTTTGTGGGATACCGGACCCCTTCGAACCCGGCGTTGATATTCAGAACGGCGGCCCCAACGCGCTTTACGATCCGCCGCAGGTCACCTGTCTACAGTCACAACGCCTTGCAACCTGCTGGGACATTGCGCACAAAAATTCAACCTGGAATAACCAAGCCCACATAGTGGACGGCGTACCCCGAATGGATAAAGCTTGTACGAATGCAGTGTACAGTGAAGCTCAAGGCTGTACGGTGCCGCCTGGATGCCCTCAATACAGCTTTGTCCAGAAATCCGACGTTCAACCTTATTTCGATATCGCGACAAACTACGGCTTCGCCAACTATATGTTCGCTACGAATCAGGGACCCAGCATGCCGGCCCACCAGTTCTTGCTTTCTGGAACATCTGCTCCGGCAGTTCCAGATGAACCACACGGTTGGGGGCTCGATTTTGTAGCCGAAAATGGCAATTTCGGCGGTGGAGGAATTGCCGGGGGCAGCGGATGCCCAGCCACGGATAATTTTCCAAGCTGGGTTGACTTCACCGCAGGGTTTCTGCAGCCGCAGTTATCCTCATGCTACGACCACCGAACACTGGTTGACTCGCTTGAGAACCACGATCCAAAAATAACATGGCGGTACTATGCTCCGACACCGGACATCATCTGGACCGCTCCCAACGGCATTCGCAAGCTGTGCTATGACCCAAACAAATCTCAGACTGGACCATGCAACTCGGACTATTGGACAGAAAACATGAAGTTTGAATCGACTACCGACTCGGTTCCGGTGCTTACGGACATCACGAATTGTCAACTGCGGCAGATGAGTTGGGTGATTCCTGACGAGCGGTGGTCCGACCATCCCGGCGCGGGATTTGAGACCGGAGCTGGTCCATCCTACGTTGCAAATATCGTTAATGCCATTGGCAACAGCCCTTGTACGGACATGATTGGCAACCAAAGTTACACCTACTGGCAGGACACCGCAATCTTCATTGTGTGGGATGATTGGGGCGGCTGGTATGATCATGTGAAGCCGAGTCCGATAATGCGAAAGGGCGACGGGCATAGCGATTGTGAGAACGCGGGAGATTCATGGGGCTGCGGATATGTGTACGGCTTCCGGGTACCACTGCTAGTTGTCTCAGCTTATACTCCCGCAGGATATGTCTCCGGCGCTCTGCCAAGTCCTGGCATGCAACCCGACTACGTCCATGATTTCGGAAGTATTCTTCGATTCACTGAAGTAAATTTTCGGCTCGACTATATTGCGAATCCAAATCCGTATTACGCGGATTACAACGCACGCGACAATGGCCAACATTTGGGTGGCGATGGCAACATCCCATTGTCTGACTTCTTCCAGGGGTCATATCGCAACTTTACGAACATTACTCCTGCAGCAGGTTTTTCCACCTCCTTTTTTACTGGATATTTCAGCGCTCATCCTGGGGAAGTGCCTATTGGCCCAGATGGAGACGATGCAGATTAACGTATGTTCAGGAGGTGTATTCAGTGGGGCGGATCGCGTCTGCCGCCCCTTTTTTCTGCCAGACTCATGTTATACTCCAAGCGCGCTGTTGCTCCCCCGGATGCGGTTCTTCAGCCACTGCACGGACAAGTCCTAAGGGAGTCTGCAATGAAGGCCCACTCGATTCGAAAAGTCCTTTCGGCTGCTTTCCCACTCCTCCTTGTTGTGCTCGCCACGCTGCTTCCGAGTTGGTCCGCGACTTTCAAAGTGCTGCATCACTTTGCCGGTGGATCTGATGGGGAGTTTCCGAGTTGGGCACTGAAGCAAGATCCAAATGGAAATCTCCTTGGTACCACATACGGGGGCGGCCAATTCCAGGGAGGAGTCGCCTTGGAGTTGTCACCGAACCAAGACAACTCCTGGAGCGAGAGCGTCCTTTATAACTTCAACTTCAACAGTGACGAGGGTAGCAGCCCAGCCACGGGGCTGGCATTGGATAGCAATGGAAACTTGTACGGTAGTACCATCAGCGGTGGCCCCACAGATGGTGGCACTGTTTTCGAATTGAGTCCTGGGCCGACGGGATGGACGATCAGCTTGGTGTCGGAGTTAAGCGGAGCCAGCAGTATGGTAGTTGACAACGTTGGTACCTTGTATGGGGCCTTGGGACCAGGTGATTACGAAGCCGGTGCCATTGCTCAGCTTTCTCAAAGCCCCCAAGGCTGGACTTATTCCGTGCTTTATAGTTTTTGTGCGCATCCCCCGCAATGCCCCGACGGAGAAGCGCCTGCGGGACCGTTGACTTGGGATTCGGCGGGCAATCTCTACGGAACCACCCTCTACGGTGGCAAGCAACAACCCTATTGCACGGCCGACAGCTTCGGCTGTGGAGTCGTATTTCAATTAACCCCCGTTGGAGACGGTACCTGGACGTACCACCTTCTGCACGGGTTCGCAGCGTCTTCGCAAGACGGCCAATCCCCTTCTGGCACTCTCGTCATTGACCGGAACGGCAGCGTGTATGGAACGACGGCGAGCGGTGGCCCGACGGGCGGCGGCACAGTCTTCCGATTGACTCCTTCTACTGTCGGCCGGGGCTGGGTGGAAACCACACTTTACACCTTTCCCGATTGTGCGCTGGGGTGCTCTCCCATTCATGGTCTCGCAATCGACAAGGCGGGGAACCTTTATGGCAGCGCGGGAGGTGGCGAGAAGGCTTGTCCCGGCGGCGTGTATTGCGGCGTGTTATTCCGGCTCGTCCGGCAACGCAACGGCAGTTGGAAATACACCGTACTACATACGTTCACGGGTAGCGACGGCGCGGCTCCGAACGGGGTAATCGTCGGCGAAGACGGCAGTCTTTACGGGACGACGGTTTTTGGCGGCGAGAGCAATAAGGGCGTCGCTTTCGAGATCACCCCGTAGCAGAGTCGCATGCAACTCGACAAGTCTTGCCGCAAAGGCGAGTGAGCAGAATGCCGTTAAACCCTGAATTGCTGATGGTCGTCTGTCATTGGAGGGCGGCCTTTACTCGATTGGCGATAAATCCCGATCTCTAACAATGTCGGCCGTGTCAAGCACGGTTTTGGGCACACTTCTGTGTGCACTCGTTAGAAGAGCGCCATTTCGCTCTCGTGGATGGTTTGCGCTTTTCAACCTGGGCTCGCTTTGAATCATCAGGGCCAGGAACTCGGTCCGACCCAGCCATCTCTTCGATCCCCTACCGC
>JAIQFW010000230.1 GCA_020073105.1 Terriglobia bacterium | reverse complement strand
CGACACGATGACCCCCCGCGCGACCAAGATCGACGTCTTCCGGACCAATCCCATGGTGCCGAGGATCGGCGGCCGCCAGCAGCTCCAGGGCCTGGCGACCTACGCGAGCGGAGAGGTGTAAACGCCTGATTTCGCCATCATTTTAATGGCGAGTACTATTAACATGTCGCCCTTCACTCACACCACCCCGTGCGTCAAACTCAAACCCGCTTGGTTGCTAAGGAGGGAGTTCGTCAATGGAGGACTCGATGTTACGCCACAATGAGGCCTCGCCTTTGTTTCGGTGGCGATTTTCATACTGGTCTCGTGTCATGCCATCAATCGTAGTGATGATATTGCTCCCGCCTCTTGTCGCGTCCGCACAGACGTTTACTACGCTGTACTCATTCACCGGTGGGGCAGATGGGAAAAATCCTGAAGCCCCGTTGATCATAGATTCGAAGGGCAACCTGTTTGGCACAACTGAAGACGGCGGCAAGGGATGTGTTATCGGCTGCGGTGTCGTGTTTAGGGTTGACCCCAGCGGACGGGAAACAGTGGCCTATTCCTTTTCTGGGGGTAGCGATGGCGGGCATCCTGAAGCAGGTCTGATTGGCGACGCTCATGGCAACGTATACGGCACGACTGTGAATGGCGGAGACCCAGCGTGCGATTGCGGTACAGTTTTCATGCTCGACCGTGAGGGAAACGAAACAGTGCTACATGCGTTCATTGGTGGCAACGATGGCGCAGTTCCTCTGGCAGGGCTAATCAGAGACTCGATGGGCAACCTCTATGGCACCACTTTCTACGGGGGACCATCCAACAATGGCACAGTGTTTAGGGTGAATCCGTCAGGAAAAGAAACGGTGCTGTATGCCTTCAAGGACTTCGAAGACGGTTGGAATCCGTTCGCTGGTGTGATCGCGGTTGGGAACGCCCTTTTCGGAACAACGTACGGAGGAGGCATTCATGGGGGCGGGACTGTCTTCAAGCTGGCCGCAAACGGCAAAACCATTCTGCACAACTTCGACGGGATCAACAACGACGGGACTAGCCCGAAGGGTTTGCTTGTCTACAAGGGGGCTCTGTACGGGACGACAACATCGGGAGGTGGTTTCACCTGCAATTGTGGAACGATCTATCGGCTTGATACGTCGGGTGAGACCATTTTGCATAGCTTTACCGGGCCTGATGGAACAAACCCAGAAGCAGGTTTGGTGCGTGACGAAGCAGGGAATTGTTACGGAACTACTCTGGAAGGCGGTACCGGATTTGGCACGATTTTTGAATTGGATACCGAAGGGAATGAGACCGTTCTATACAGCTTCACGGGTGGTGCCGATGGCGCTCTTCCAAGAGCAGGCCTGATTATAGATAAAGCCGGAAACCTCTACGGTACGACCTCCATATTCGGGAGCCACAATGGTGGGACAGTATTCAAACTGACGCGCTAACGCAGAAGCGGCTAACGCCTGGTAACAACAGTTGGCCCCGCGCTAAACCTATCGGCGCGGGTTTGCGAAACGCAACAGAAGGGCGACTGCCACACCAACCGGCACGGCTCCGACCAAAAAGACTGGTGCTAGAGTGGGCATGCTGACCAGGCCAAGAACTACGAAGCATGCAGCGATCACAATTCCTGCAAGTCCTGAATCCACCTGCATTACCCGCCATGGACCGGGATGCGGTTTCTGGTCGTCACGCATACGCTGATTATGGCACTCTAGGGAGCCAGAAGCGAGTTGCTGAACTCATAACTGTCGTAACATCCTGATTACACTCATTGTAACGACTACCTCGTCATCCGGGGAGGGCCTGTGGCTGTTGATGCGACCGACAGTCCCGAAGGGTGTGTCCAGGCATTGATTGAAGCTTGCAAGCTACTGGCAATCGAACGCATGACTCTCCAGTCTCTTGTTCCGGTGGAAGGTCCCGGTTGGCTAGCGAAGTATAATCAGGAACTTGCTGAAAGTCAGAGAATGCTAGAACCGATATTCCACCGCCTGGCTGAAGACGCACGCGAGCGCCGTTGGACACACCTGCAAGACGGCCTGCGGCGCGAACTAATTTGAAGTCAGCGAACTTGTTCCTCACCGCCCCATGTTTCCATCAGTCGCTGCCTGAGTTTGAACCACATGATGCCTAAATGAACGGCCCTCGCCAGCGCGGGGGCTAAGCCACAGTCTTCATCACTTGCTGCCAGACGTGCCACCGGTCGCGCCTTCGTGAGTGTCGATCTCTTGACCACATTTTTACACGTCAGTGACATGTCTGAATGACGTTCCCCGTAGCGTGACTTCATGGCAACCAGCCATTGTGTCGAACGGAGATCAAAATGAATGGATTTATCCGCCTCGGGCGCAGCCATGCTGGCCCAGGCGCTGTCTGGTGTCTCGCAATTGCCATGTCGCTCACGGCCACAGCCGCAGCGCAAACCTCAATCTTCTCGTTCCAAAAGACTCCCAATCCAAACGCCCACGGCAATACTTTGAATGCTGTCGCAGCGCTTTCGACGAGTGATGCCTGGGCAGTCGGCTTTAAGAACGATAACAACCTGAATGGTGCGCGCACTCTGACCCAGCATTGGGATGGAGCCAAGTGGTCTACAGTCCCGAGCCCTAATCCTGGCAGCACCCCCGCCTGCGATGGTTTCAATACCGGGAACGTTCTGACGGGCGTTGCGACTGTGGCTACCGATGACATCTGGGCGGTAGGATACGCCTTCTCCTGCACTACTTTCTTTCTCAAGCCGATGGTTCAGCACTGGGATGGAGTGAAGTGGAGCGTGGTGCGCACTCCCAAGCTCAACACCAACGAGAATGCGCTTTTCAATGGCGTCGTAGCTCTGGCCGCCAACGACATCTACGCGGTCGGTTCCCAGCCTGCAAAAAACGGCGCGGTGCTGACGCTGATTGAACACTGGAACGGCACTGCCTGGTCAGTGGTCTCCAGTCCGAATGCGAACCGCACCGGGAACGTGTTGAACAGTGTGTCGGCCAACTCGCCGACCGACATCTGGGCTGTGGGTTTCCAGACGGCGCCGGGTATCGAAGAAAGAACGCTGGCCCTGCACTTCGACGGAAACAAATGGTCGGTCGTGCCGACGCCGAACGTAGTACATGGCGGCAATCTTGACCAGAATATTTTGACTTCCTTGGTGGCAGTAGCCCCGAATGACGTGACCGCGATGGGCTTTACTGTCGCCAACCTCACCGAGCTGACCATGGCGCTGCACTGGGACGGCGTCAGCTGGACGGTCGTTCCTACTCCGAACATGAGCAGCGACGCGGGATCCTTCAACACGCTGCGCGGTGTCACCGCAGTGAACGGAAGCGACTTGTACGCGGTTGGCTTCTTTGCGAACTCCTCTACGAACGGCGAACAGTTGACGCTGATTCTGCACTTCGATGGCTCGGCCTGGAGTATCATTCCGAGCCCCGGCAAGGGCGTGGCCCAACAGCTGAATGGTGCTTTCACACTTCGCGGTACGACCGATGTGTGGGTTGCCGGAGCCGCATCGGCCATTGGCACTCAGCAGGGGACTGGCCTTCTACAGGTTCCTGGCACGCTGATGCTCTTCACTTCAGGTGGGTGATGTTCCAAGGCTCGTAAGTCGAACAGGGCCGCCCTGCTAAGGGCGGCCTTTTTGCCGGGTTTTGCTTGACCTGGGGTCGGCCAATTCTCAATGAGTGAAATCGCCTGATTGCAACAACTGTTGTTGAAATAGGGTTATTCGTCCACTTGTGGAGTCGCGGCCCGCGCCAGTAAAATTCCCGATTAACCTGCAACGGCAGTGGCGGTGAGTGATGGCCAAGCCTAGCTTCTGGCAAGTGTCCTGTGCGCTATTCGTGGTCTGTGCGGTGACGGCAATCGGGTCGTCTGCACAGACCCTGACTACACTTGCGAGTTTCAATAAATCCAATGGCTCAGGACCGTACACCGGACCTCTAGCTCAAGGTGTCGATGGGAATTTCTACGGCACAACAGTATACGGAGGAACAAACTGCTACCCTTACGGCTGCGGCACTGTCTTCAAACTCTCGCCGCAAGGTACGCTGACCACACTTTACAGCTTTTGTGCTCAATCGAACTGCACCGACGGCATTTATCCGTATGGTGGCTTGGTCTTGGGGATTGATGGGAACCTCTACGGTACAACCTCAGAGGGTGGAACCAACATCCATGCCGGCACAATTTTCAAAATTTCGCCTACTGGCAAGCTGACGACGATCTACAGCTTCTGCGCCCAGATTAACTGCACCGACGGAAATTACCCCACGGGAAGGCTGGTTCAAGGTGCTGACGGGAACTTTTATGGCACGACATTCTCGGGCGGCCTCAAAGATGCTCAGTACTGCGCCAGCGGATGTGGCACCGTATTCGAAGTCACGCCCAAGGGGACGCTGACGCTTCTGCACAGTTTTGCTGGATTTGATACTGAGGGCTCAAACCCGAACGCAGGGTTAGTACAAGGTAAGAATGGAGCTTTCTACGGCACAACGGAGTTTGGCGGGGTCTACAACCTGTCGTGTAACGCACCCCTAGGCTGCGGCACCGTCTTTGAAATTACACGCCAGGGGACACTGACCACACTGTACAGCTTTGCGGCGTCGTCTGGCGACGGCACGAAACCTTACGCAGGCTTGCTTTACGGGACTGACGGCAAGTTCTACGGGGCGACATCCGAAGGCGGGGCCGGAGACGACGGCACGATCTTTGAGATAAAGCCGTCGGGAATGCTGGCAACGATTTACAACTTTTGCTCGCAACCTGACTGTACCGACGGGGGAGACCCTGTAGGCGACCTGATAGAGGCCACAGACGGAAACTTGTACGGGACAGCAGCACGAGGAGGGGCTAAGTTCGTAGGCTCGATCTTCAGACTTACTGCTGGTGGTAGACTGACGACACTTTATAGCTTTTGCGCTCAGGGATACCCTGACTGCCCGGACGGTTCTTTCGTTTACGGAGGGCTGCTGCAAGCAACCGACGGAAACTTCTACGGCACCACCAACGAAGGCGGTGATCTCACCTGCAACTCGCCCGAGGGCTGTGGCACCGTATTTAGACTGGACGCGAGCCTGGGTCCGTTCGTGCGCTTCCTCCGTAACCCGGCTAGGGTAGGCCAGATGTTTGGCATTCTCGGAAACGAACTCAGCGGAACAACCGGGGTCTCGCTCAACGGAACGCCGGCAAGTTTCAAGGTTGTCTCCGACACCTTCATTAAGGCCATCGTTCCCGCCGGAGCGACCACCGGCTTCGTCACCGTGGCCACGCCCAGCCGCACGCTGACCAGCAATGTGCCTTTTCATGTGGTTAAGTAGATTCACGAACGCAAACATTAGCTCTCGGAGGAAGTTGCTCTCGTAGTTGACGTAACATCCCCTTTACACTCATTGGGCATGCCTAAAATTCAGAAACGTTAGCCCACATAGCCGACAGCAACCTCACCCGCGCGGGTATTGCAAGTCACAGACAAAGTGCTGGGGACTAGAACATAATCGCGCTGTTCAAGCTGCTTCAGCAGCGCCACCTGCGGATAACTGTCTGCCGCCAATCTCTCGATCCGATCGTTGTACTGACGGATCTGCTCGCTCAGAGATTCCAGTCCCACCAGCAACGGCTCCAGTGCGGCTTTCAGTTCTGGGCTCAGCCCCTCGGCCTGTTCCGGATTCATGTTGCGCACATTGCAGCCGCGCAGTCGCTCCCCGTAGCTCTTGGCCAGTCCGCGTGCCGTGTTGACCAGCGCCGTCCGCGCTCGCACCAGTCCGGCTCGCGCCCGGATCACCGTCAGATCCGGGACCTCGAGAAACACCACCGCCTTATCC
>JAIQFW010000033.1 GCA_020073105.1 Terriglobia bacterium | reverse complement strand
TGCTGGCTCTGCCGGCGGACGCTATGGCCGCCACCCGGTTGGAGGCCCGCGCCGATCTGGTTGCCATCTTCCAGCGCGACCTCGATCGTGAACTGGAGAAGGTCATCGCCGCTTGGTGGAGTCCGGAGACCCAAGGCACGCTGCGAACGCTGGCGGAGAAACTGGAGAAGAAGGCGTGATGCTCCTCCCCTCCCGCTTGTCATTCCGAGGTGCGAAGCGACTAGGAATCTGCTGTTGGGATTTTTTCGATCCGCGTTGATTCGCGCCAATCCGCGCGGCGAAACCTTGGACCTTCTTGTGATTCCCGACCCCTGACTACTGTTTCAAGAACGGATTGCTCTCCCGCTCCTCGCCAATCGTGGTCAGCGGGCCATGGCCCGGAACCACCACGGTCTCATCCGGCAGCGCCGGCGCCTTCTTTTGTTTGCAGGGTTCACGGGCGACTTGCCGAGACGGTTCGAGGATGAACGGCTTCGATGTTCGCATAACGGGCAAAGTCCCTCGGATTAAACGTCAAAATCCGTGTGACGTTGTGCACCCGCATCGCAGCTATCAATCGCGCATCGTGAACTTGTACACAGAGATATTGTGAACGACCAGCAGTTTGCGCCATTCCTGATGAACGGCCAAACTATCCGGCAGCAGCCGTAGTTTGTCCTCAAACAGCCTGGCACGCCGGTCAGCCTCTGCGGGAGTTAGCCCATATCCGTTGCGATCCAATGGGCGAGTGCAGGTATTCGAGAATTCCGCCACATTCTGTGACGTGTAACAGAGCACAGCCCCGCGCCGAAGGATGGTATCAATCGCTGAGACTACAAGAGGATAATCATGATCATCCGGCTTCACCCAGCGCAGCAGCACGTTGCTGTCAACCAGGTATGGCGCGCCTGCCATCTAGCGGCCCTCATAGAAACTTTCTCGTTTAAAGTTCTCGGTAGGCAGATTCGGCAATTCTTCAGAGCCCAGCGCCAGCGACTTGAGCATAACGTGGAACTCGTCCACCGACAGAGTCCCTTCAAGCACGGAGCGAGAAGCCAGAGCTTCCTGCAAAAGACGCTCAGCGACCTTCGCCAAAGGTACGCCCTGGGCGCGGGCTTCGGCCGCCAGTTTCGCCTCTATTTCCGCGTTCAACTCTACTTGAATCGTCATCGTAAGCCGCCCCTGCTGACAGCTTACCCAGGTTCCGAGTCGATTGCTACATCTAAAGGAGTGGGCCGTTTGTCGCGGGTGGAACTACCTCTGCAAGAACGGGTTACCCTCCCGCTCCTCGCCAATCGTGGTCAGCGGGCCGTGGCCTGGGACAACCACGGTCTCATCCGGCAGCGCCAGCACCTTCTCGTGAATTGAGCGGATGATCTTGTCAAACGATCCACCCGGCAGGTCGGTGCGCCCAATGCTTCCGGCGAACAGCGTGTCACCGGCAATCAGCTTCTGCTCGGCAGGGAAGTACAGGCAGATACTGCCCTCGGTGTGGCCCGGCGTGTGGAGTATGTCGGCGGCAAGCGAGCCTGCGGTCACGCGATCGGCTTGCCCCACGCTCTGATCGATCTCCACTTTGCCCGGCGACGCCATGCCGCACCAGGCAGCCTGCATGTCAAGCATCTTTAGAAGAGCATGGTCGTTCTGGTTGAGTAGGATCGGTGCGCCGGTGGCGGCCCGCAGCTTCATCGCGCCCCCGACGTGGTCGATGTGCGCATGAGTAATGACGATCTGCTTGACCTGCAGGTGGTGCTTGTTGATGAGGGCCAGAATGTCTTCGATATCGTCCCCGGGATCGATGACCATGCCTTCGCGCGTGGTCTCGTCTCCGATAACGGAGCAGTTGCACTGCAGCGGGCCGACCGGAAAGATTTCGTGAATCATAAAAAGCTGTCAGCTATCAGCCATCAGCTTTCAGCCCGGTGCGTGATCGCCGCTTCTTGAGAGCTTCAAGCTGATAGCTGATGGCTTATTTTTTCGCCGGAGGAGCAGGCGCCGGTGCCGGGGCTGCTGGCTGCGACTTGGTTTGCGAAGCGGGGACGCCCTGCAGCACCGATTTCGGCCCGGTGTGGCGCGAAGCGAAAACTGAGAGCGTGATCGAGGTCACCATGAAAATGATGGCCGACCAGGTGGTCGCCCGGGACAACGCGGTGGCCGCGCCCCGCGGGCCGAACGCGGTCTGGCTCCCCATCCCGCCGAACGCGGCGGCAATATCGCCGCTCTTGCCGCTCTGCAGCAGCACGACGATGATGAGAAACGCGCAAACAATGATGTGAATAATCGTAATCAGAATAATCATGCGGTCAACTTTTCTGTGCCGGAATCATGGTGCGGAAGGGGGGATTTGAACCCCCATGCCTTTCGGCGCCACCCCCTCAAGATGGTGTGTCTGCCAATTCCACCACTTCCGCACGGCGCGCGAAGATTGCTTAGAGGCTCATTGATTATAGCAAAACCCGGTTTCACCACGGAGACACGGGGGACAAGGGTAGCGTCTCAATTTCAACAGATTCGAAGATTCCTCAGCGGTCTCCGCGGCAGTTCTCTGCGGTCTCGGCGTTTCAAGGTCTGAACACAAAGTCCTAAATCGCGGAGGGCGCGGAGACCATCCGCAGAGTGCGCTGAGAAACTGAGGCCAGGGCCAATCCGAAGTTCACAGTTTCTAGTACTTTACGATGGCGGCAAAGGATTTGGGGTCGAGGCTGGCGCCGCCCACCAGGGCGCCGTCGATCTCCTGTTCTGCCATCAGCGCTTTGGCATTTTCCGGTTTGACCGAGCCGCCGTACAAGATGCGGAGGTTGTCGGCGAACTCCTGGCCAAAGGTCCGGGCAGCCTCGCCGCGAATCAAGCTGTGCGCCTCGGAGGCAAGTTCGGGAGTAGCAGTCTTGCCGGTCCCAATGGCCCAGACCGGCTCGTAGGCGACAACCAGCTTGCCGGCCTTCTTGGTGGAGACCTTATGAAAGGCGCGGGTACACTGGCGCCGCAACACATCTTCGGTCAGCCCAGCTTCGCGTTCTTCGAGAACTTCTCCCACGCAGACAATGGGAGTGAGTCCGGCCTCCAGCGCGGCCTTAAGACGGAGATTTACGGTATCGTCGCTTTCGCCGAAGTACTGGCGGCGCTCGGAGTGTCCGATGATGGCATGGGTGCAGCCGAGATCCTGCAGCATCCCTGCCGAAATCTCTCCGGTGTACGCGCCTTCTTTTTCCCAGTGTACGCTCTGGGCCCCAACCGCGACGTTCGACCCTTTTGCCGACTCAAGGGCAGACAGGAGATCAACATAAGGTGGGCAGATGACAATTTCGTCGCGATCGTGATTGGCGACCAAGGGGAGAAAGTCACGGAAGAATTGGCGCGTCTGGTCTGGGGTTTTGTACATCTTCCAGTTGGCCGCCATTAATTTTTTGCGGGGCATAGGGTCCTTTCGGTCAAAGCTTCACCACAGAGGACACAGAGTACGCAGAGAAATACATGGATTCCCCCGGGCCGAAGCCCGTTGAGGAGACGACTGCGAGAGCGGCGGTCGAGGGAGCATCACTTCTTGTCCGTCAGAGCTTCCACGCCCGGCAGTTTCTTGCCTTCGAGAAATTCCAGGGAAGCACCGCCGCCGGTGGAAATGTGCGTGATTTTGTCGGCTACGCCGGCGGCATGGACCGCGGCAACCGAGTCGCCGCCACCCACAATCGAGATGGCAGCTGGGTTTTCCGCGATCGCGCGCGCGATCTTGAAAGTCCCCTGCGCAAAGGGAGAGAGCTCGAATACGCCCATGGGACCGTTCCACACGATGGTTCGAGCGCGAGAGATCTGCTCGGAGAAGTTTTCGACCGTGTTGGGCCCAATGTCGAGCCCCATCATATTTGCGGGAATGGGATGACCCTCATTGACGATATGGGTCACGGCATTGAGGTCGATGCGGTCCGCGACGACGTGATCGGTCGGCAAAAGAAACTTCACGTTACGGCTTTTCGCGTGTTGCAGAATCTTGTGGGCAAGGTCGAGCTTGTCCTCTTCGACCCGTGATTTTCCCACCTGCTGACCCTGGGACTTCAAGAAGGTGTACGCCATGGCGCCACCGATCATAAGGGCGTCCACCTTGTTGAGCAGGTGCTCAATCACCGCGATCTTGTCGCTGACTTTGGCGCCACCGAGAATGGCGATAAAGGGTTTTTCCGGATGCTGCATGGCTTTGCCCAGATATTGCAGCTCCTTCTCCATCAGCAGCCCGGCGGCGGCTTTGTGCAGGAATTTTGTGACCCCCACGGTCGAGGCGTGGGCACGGTGCGCGGTGCCGAACGCGTCGTTCACGTAGTACTGGCCAAGGCCCGCCAGTTGTTTGGAAAACTTCTCGTCATTGGCCTCTTCTTCGGCATGAAAGCGCAGATTTTCGAGCAGGAGAGTTTGGCCCTTTTCCAGCTTTCCGGCCATTTCCTCCGCCTCCAGGCCGACGCAATCCGGGCAGAAGCCCACGTTTTCTCCCCGGGCCAGTTCTTTGTCGAGCAGCATGCGCAAGCGCTCGGCAACCGGCTTCAGACTCATCTTGGGATCGGGCTTTCCCGTGGGACGTCCCAAGTGCGACGCCAAGATCAGCCGTGCTCCATGACGGAGGGCGTATTCGATCGTCGGCAAGGTTTCGCGAATGCGGGTATCGTCCATGACCCGGCCATCCTCCAGCGGCACGTTGAAGTCCACGCGCATGAAGATGTGGTGATCGTTGAGAGGAAGATCGCGAATGGAGAGTTTGGACATATTCATGCCTGCAAAAAGGATGCGAGCCGAACGCGCGATTCTTGTGTCAGCTCCCGCTCAGGATGACAACCGCGGTATCGTTCTCGTCCTTAGAATGACGGGCGAGGACGCCCGTCTTCCATCATAAAGTCTCACAGCCCTTTCCTGCCGATGTAGTCGATCAGGTCGCGAACCCGGCAGGAATAGCCCCATTCGTTGTCGTACCAGGAAATCACCTTCACCAGGTTGCCGCCCACCACCAGGGTGCAGGGTGCATCTACGATGGAGGAACGGGGATCGCCGCGATAGTCCGCCGAGACGAGTTCGTGTTCTTCGTAGCCCAGATAACCCTTCAGCGGGCCCTCTTCACTGGCCTTCTTCAGGGCGGCATTCACCTCTTCTTTGGTCGTCTTCTTTTCGCAATAGGCGACCAGATCAACGACCGACACGTTCGGCGTCGGAACCCGCATGGCGAATCCGTCCAGCTTGCCGGCCATCTCGGGGATAACGAGCTTGAGTGCTTTGGCGGCGCCAGTGGACGTGGGAATCATGGAGAGCGCCGCCGCACGGGCACGGCGCAAGTCTTTGTGGGGAAAATCGAGGATGACCTGGTCGTTGGTGTAGGAATGAATCGTGGTCATGGTCCCGCTGACGATCCTGAAGTTGTCATGGATTACCTTGGCGATCGGCGCCAGGCAGTTGGTCGTGCAGGAAGCGTTGGAGATGATGTGATGCTTGGCCGGGTCGTACACCTGATGGTTCACACCGAGCACGATGGTGACATCCTCATTCTTGGCCGGCGCGGAGATGATGACCTTCTTGACCGGACCGCGAAGGTGCTTTTTGGCGTCTTCGGCGTTGGTGAACCGGCCGGTGGACTCCAGCACGACCTGGGCGCCGGCAGATTCCCAAGGCAGCTTACCCGGATCTTTCTCGGCAAAGACCTTGAAGGTCTTGTTGTCGACCGTAATGCTGTCGGTCCCGGCCGAAATCTGGTTGTGCAAGTTTCCCAGGATCGAGTCGTATTTCAGCAGGTGAGCCAGGGTCTTGGGATCAGTTAGATCGTTAACCGCCACAAATTCAATGTTGGGATCGTTCAGCGAGGCGCGCAGTACGTTGCGTCCGATGCGCCCGAAACCGTTGATACCTACTTTGATTGCCATTTCGCCTCCCAGCTAAGTGGAGAAGACGTAGATAAATGCAACATAACTACGGAAACACAAAATGGTAGCAGGGAAATGAGTGAGGCGGCAAATGAGGAAGCGTTAGCGGGCCTTCTCTGCCGAAGATCAGCTTCCAAAATGGGATCGTGGTCATCCCGGGTCAATCTCAATGTAGAGGTTCTGCCTGCTCCGGATGGGAAGGCGTGCCATCCAGTATTTCCGGTTGATGGCCTTCCGGGCGGACGGCCAGTACTCCTTATCGAGGAAGCGAGCAGTGGCACTGAACTGCGGGCCGGTGACCTTGCCGCGGATGGTGCAGGGCGCAATGCGGACTTGCGGATTATTGCGCAATCGCTTGCATTTTCCCGAGTCGGAGCGGGTCATGACGTAAAGTTTGCCGTCTTTCTCACCGAACCATACGGGGGTTCGAACCGCGACCCCGTTCTTACGAAATGTGGTCAGGCAGATGTATTTCTGGCCACCAATTTCAGGTGGAACCGGCATAGCAGAGAATTGTAAGCCCTCCGCCGAGTGGGCTTGGCACTCTGGATTTTGCACAGAATGCCATGCGAAAGAGGCACCTAGCCGAACATTGCCGGAGGGCCTCACGGTGTGTTACAAGCCAGACATGCGGAAATGGATGCGCGAGCGCTTGAAGCGCCGCAAAAAGGAGCCAGAGCAGGGCACTGCTGAGCCCAAACCTGCGCCGTTACAGCCGGCTTTCTACGATACTGAACCGAGCGAAGCGCCCTCGGGCCACGAAGAGCGGGTCGGACCCAAAAGCCCGGGCCCGCAGGCAACACCGAGTGCGGAACCGCAGCCTGGGCAACGCCCGCAACCCGGAGACGTCGATGCACCCCGACGCCGACGACGGCGAGGCAGGGGCGGGCGCGGCCGGAGCAAGAATGTATCCCAAAGGCCCGCTATCGCTACGGGCGCGCCGCCTTCTCCCGCTGGCGCCGAAGTTGTAGCGGCTCCTGCCGAAGTTGCGGCTGACGATGAGGTCGCTGCTCCGGCCCGCATCGCTCCTCAAGCGGCTGCGCCGCGGCCGTCGAAGGGTACGGTTGTGCTAGCGATTGGCCTGCCCGGATCGGGGAAGAGCTCGTGGTTTAAGCGGCACAACATTACACCGCTCTCCAGCGATTTGCTGCGGGCGCTGCTATTCGACGATCCCACGGAACAGCGATTCCAGGATCTGATCTTCTCCAACCTGCGCTCCATGTTGAAGGCGCGCCTGATTGCCCGGCGTCCCATGAATTACGTGGATGCCACCAACCTTACATCCCATGACCGGCACGGCTGGATCAAGCTAGCCAAGGACTATGGCTACGAGGTGCAGGCTGTCTTTTTCGACGTGCCGGTCGAGACCTGCCTGGAGCGCAATCGCAAACGCGAGCGCATGGTTCCGGAAGACGTAATGCGGCGGATGGCGGGAAAGCTAAAGCCGCCGGCGTTTGAGGAAGGATTTTCAAAGATTACGGTGGTGCGGGTGAAGCATAAGGAATAGCCGGTAACGGTTACGCTGCCGGACGCCGTCCGTTGGGTATTAGCCCCGTGTTCACGAATCCGCTAGTCTGGCGGCGAATCATGTGGCGGAAGCGTGGTGTGTTTCTCGCGTTGTGGGTGGCACTCTTCGCATTAGCAACGAGCGGGTGCGGGGGAGGGTTCTCCTCGCAGTCTGCGCCGCCGCCCGGGACACCTCCCGCTGTAGCGCTAACTACCATCGCTACCGGGCTCAACAGCCCGGTCGACCTGCAGACTCCAGATGACAACTCGGGACGGATGTTTGTCGTCGAGCAGTCGGGAACCATCCGCATCATTGCGAACAACGCGCTTTTGCCCACACCGTTCCTGAACATCGCCACCAAGGTAACCTTCAGCGGAGAGATGGGCCTGTTAGGAGCTGCCTTTCACCCCGCTTTCAGCCAAAACCAGAAGTTTTACTTGAACTATGTCCATTCCTCCGGGGGCGTCATCCAGAGCTTCATCGCCGAATACCAGGTCTCAGCGGCCGATCCGAACCAAGCTGATCCCGCCAGCGAGCGCATCCTCCTGACGGTGGATCAGCCGTACGACAATCACAAGGGCGGACAGCTAGCCTTTGGCCCGGACGGATTCTTGTATATCGGCCTGGGAGACGGGGGCAGTGGAGGCGATCCGCTAGGGAACGGCCAGAGTCTGGACACGCTTTTGGGAAAGATGTTGCGGATCGATATCGACCACGCCAGCGGCGGGAAGAACTATGCAATTCCGCCGGACAATCCTTTTGTCGGCACCTCGCACATGCCCGAGATCTGGGCCTATGGTCTGCGCAATCCGTGGCGTTTTTCTTTTGAGCGAAGTACCGGCCGGCTGTTCTGCGCGGACGTGGGTCAAGACAACTACGAAGAAATTGACTTGCTACAGAAAGGCGGCAACTTCGGCTGGAACGTGATGGAGGGTATGCACTGCTACAACGCGTCCAACTGCGACATGAATGGCCTGCTCCTGCCGATTGCTGAGTACAGCCACAGCGAGGGAGTTGCAGTGATTGGCGGTTATGTGTACACGGGAAAAGCGATCTCTGGTCTCGCTGGGATGTATGTTCTTGGGGACTACGGCAGCGGAACCATCTGGACCTTGCAGGAAAATCCGCCGGGAACCTGGACACGAGCCGAATTACTCTCGACGGGACGAAACCTCAGCTCGTTTGGCCAGGATGCGGCGGGCGAAATCTACGTGCTCGACCTGGCCGGTAACGTGCTCAAGCTGGTCCCGCAATAGCAGCGGGCCCTCTCTCATCTTCCAGCGGCAGCAGCACGGGCGCCGGGCTGAGTGACAGCACGTTCCACGTTTTCGAGCAGCGCGACCACTTCCTCCGCCGCGTTAGCCACGTTGGTGAACCCTTGCTCCGCTTCCTTGACTTTGCCGGCATGCTTCAACTCCACGACTTGTCTTACCATGGAGTGCATGGCCTGATGTTTCTTTTCGAGCGCATCCAGGTCATGCAGGTGACTGTACTTGGCCTGCCCCTCGCTGTAGATCCATTTACCGAGTTCACAGTCCCTATGCGAGGCCAGTTTCTTGGGGTCAAGATTCTCCCGGCCATCGAGAAATCCCCGTAGCTTGAGGCGCCAGCTGCGATGGGCCATCTTGACCCGGGCAAAGTCGACGCTCACACCCACACTATTGTCGATCTGGGACGCCTGTGTCTGGCGATGTTCCAGGTTCTGCGCTCGACCGCCGCTGTCGTCCGCCGCGAGCCGGAATTGGCCAACCAAACGTTGCAGGTTCAAGGCGAGGACGGACAAGTCCTGCAGGGCGTTGGTGGTCTGTTGGGCCCCGGCGGCGGAGGTCTCGGTGATCTTGGCAATCTGATCGATGCTGCCGTTGATCTGCTCGGTGGCGGCGGACTGCTCCGTGGCCGCGGTGGCGATGTGGGTGACCATGTCGCCGACTTTTTCCGACATCTGGATGATGTCATGCAGGGAAGATCCTGCCTGGGTGGTCAGCTCCACACCTTGCTCGACCTCCTTGGTACCAGCCTGCATCGCGGTCACCGCGCTCTTGGTCTCCGCCTGGATGCTGCGGATCATGCCGGTGATTTCCTTGGTAGCGGTGCTGGTGCGTTCCGCCAGCTTGCGTACTTCATCCGCCACCACGGCAAACCCGCGGCCCTGCTCGCCGGCCCGGGCAGCTTCAATCGCAGCGTTCAGGGCCAGCAAGTTGGTTTGGTCGGCGATGTCATCGATCACCCCGATGATCCGCCCGATCTGGTCGGACTGTTTTCCCAGCTCTTCAACTTTTTTCGCCGTCTCCCCCACCGAGCTGGCAATGGCGCGCATGCGGGACAGCGTCTCCTCCACGACTTTGCCGCCCTGGTGGGCGGTTTCGGCGGCCTTCTGCGACGCAGCAGCGGCGCTGTTGGAATTCTCCGATACCTGCTGCACGGTGGAGGTCATTTCCTGCATGGCGGTTACTACTTGTGCGGTCTGGTCCTTTTGCTGTTCAGCGCCCTGGGTTTGTTGCCGCGAGGTCGCTGCGATCTCCTCCCCGGCGGCCGCCAGGCTCTCCGTGTTGCTGGACACTTTGGACAGAATCTCGTGCAGTTTGTCCATGAAAGTGTTGAACCATTTGGCCAGCTCGGCAATCTCGTCCTGCGCGCCAACCTCGATACGTTTGGTCAGGTCCCCTTCGCCCTGGGCCACGTCCTTCATGCGTTCCAACATGCTGTTGAGCCGCCCGAAAATGGAGCGGGATACGCTCACCGATGCCACCATGAGCACACAGAAGCACAGCAGGGTCAGCCCGCCGGCGATGGCCGCGCTTCGGCGCCAGATGGCATCGATGTCGTCGACGTAGATTCCAGTTCCCAGCACCCAGCCCCAGGGCTCGAACCCTTTCACGAAGGAAAGCTTGGGTACCGGCTTGTCGGCGCCCGGTTTGGGCCACATGTAAGAGACAAATCCCGAGCCGTCTTTTCGTACGGTTTCTACCATCTCGACGAAAAGCGCTTTGCCCGTCGGGTCCTTCATTCCGCTGAGGTCCTTGCCGTCGAGTTGAGGTTTGGTGGGATGCATGACCATCGTGGGATGAAGGTCATTGATCCAGAAATAGTTCTCACCTTCGTAGCGCATGGCCTTGAGGGTCTCAACGGCCTGTCGCTGCGCCGCTTGCCGGCTGAGCTTTCCGCTCTTCTCCTGGTCGTGGTACTGAACGGCGACCGAGTAGGCAGTCTGCACCAGATTGCGTACCTTTTCTTGTTTTTCAGCAAACAGGCGGGAGCGTTCGTTGGTCAACCAGAAGGCCGCCAGTACCATGAGTCCGGCAACGGCCAGAGCGACAATGAGACGAAACTTAGTTTTCAGTTTCATGCGGCACCAGTCCCTTCTTTCCATCGGCAAGGGCCGCGCCAGACATGAAGGTTACGGAAGTGCGAGGGGCACAGAAGGTCCTGCCGGGGAGAAAACTGGTCAGGTCCTGGCCCTCCAATTGGGGTTGGATCGGGTGCATCACCATGGTGGGGTGCAGGTCGTTAATCCAGAAATAGTTGTCCCGGTCGTAGCGCATGACCCGAATGATCGCCAAGGCGCGTTTTTGGGCTTCGGGCCGGCTTAGCTGGCCGTCCTTCTCCATCCGGTGGTAGTCGGTGAGGATGGAGTAGGGGCCGTCCACCAACCTCTGGAGTTCGTCTTCACGTGCCTTTAGGACGTGAGAGCGCTCCTGTACCAGCCAGACACAAGACAGGGTCAGGAATCCTAGGGCCGCGACTGCAATGATCGCGTAGAACTTGTGCTTCAGCGTCATAGCATCGACTGAGTCCTCCGCTGTACCTTTTCATCGGCTGCCTTGGCTATCTCCTTTAGCCTCGGAGAGAGGCAGGATGGGCGAACGCAAGCAGGACCCGGCATCGGGAGGAATACAGGGGTGAAGAATCACAGGAGCGGGAAGGCGTGGCTACCCCTTAAGATGGGGGAGCAATTCTTTAAACGCGGGCGCTCCCGAGGAACGCAGCAACTCGTAGACGATCATTTCGGTCGAAGAGAGGATGGTACCCGCAGCGCGCATTCTCTCCAAGCCGATTTTCCAGTTCCACTCGGTGCGGGCGCTGACGGCGTCGGACGCCACATGCACGATATAACCCTCACGCAGCGCTCCCAGCGCCGTCTGCATCACGCAGATGTGGCTTTCCATTCCACACAGCAGGACGGTGTTGCGATTTCCCGGCAGCCGCTTGAGCTGTGAGCAGAAGGCGTCGCTGCCGAAGCAGGAGAACATTTGCTTGTCGATAGCCTCGGTTCCGGGCAGCAGGGAAGCGATCTCGGGGACCGTATTGCCCAGGCCCTTGGCATACTGGGTGGTGATGAGTGCTGGGATCTTCAGAATACCGGCGAGGCGAATCAGTAGTTGAGAATTCTTCACCATCTGTTCCTTTTGGAAGATGGGTGGCAGGAGTTTCTCCTGGATGTCCACGACGATCAGGGCGCAGTGCTCGGCTTGGAGCGACCGCCGGGCGATTTCGGCGTAGTCGTTGGTCAGCTGCGTGATGTTGCCAAGAGCAGTCACCATGGGAGTTCTCCTGCAGGAATGTTAAACCGCTAAGGGCATAAAGAACAGCGGTGGAACTCGCTTGGTGTCGCGCCTGCGTCTCCGGTTGACCGGGTTTCGACCAGCCCATAAAATCAAGTAGGCAGTCTCTTCCTTAGGGACTGCGTGCAGCCCCCTCGTTCAATGGTAGGACATCTGCCTCTGGAGCAGAGTATCGGGGTTCGAATCCCTGGGGGGCTGCCACTTTCTGGCCGCTGCAGGGAAGATTGAGGTCCCTCGCCGCGCTCGAGAATCCGCCTGTCTGTCCGCGGTCGGTTCTTGGCAAGCATGCAACCGCGGTCAATGAGTGAAGGCGATGTGCCGACATCCATCTGCCACCTGCACTCGCTATCGTCTGCTTCGAATTTGCTTGCAACTTGGCCTCTACAACAATCAACTGTTCGGTTTCGCTATCGCTCGTCCCACAATCGCACAGCCGGGCGCACGACGGGAACAGGGCAATACCGGTAAGTGGCGTGCGCTTACTCGCTTAGCGTATACCCTACGATGGGCGGGAACATGCTTGGAATTGATCTGAGTGGTATTTGGAGGTAGGCGGATGACCTCGTTCTGGCAGGACATACGCTATAGCCTGCGGATGATCGCGAAGGCACCGGGCTTCGCAGTGCTTGCCATCCTGACGCTAGCGTTGGGAATCGGAGCAAACACCACCATCTTCAGTTGGATCAATTCGACCTTGCTGAACCCCGTTCCCGGGCTTGACCGCCCCAGCGAGGTGGTGTCGCTGACCCTGAGTAAGCCCGGCGACAATCCCTTCCCGTTTACCTATCCCGACCTGGAGGCGATGCGCGATGGACAGCAGAGTTTTACCGGGATCGCGGCGTGCAGCTTCGTTCAAATGAGCCTGAAGGGCAAGAGCAAAGCGGAGCGCGTCTTCGGCATGGTAACGTCTGCGAATTACTTCGATGTATTGGGTGTACGGCCAATCCTTGGGCGCGGTTTTCTGCCCGTTGAGGACGAGAAACCGGGGGGAGCGCCCGTGGCGGTGATCAGCTACCGTATGTGGCAGACGCACTTCGCCGCCAATCGGAACGTCGTGGGCCAGACCATTGAGATCAACCAACACCCGTACACCATTGTGGGCGTGACGCCAGCGGTGTTTCAGGGGAGCCAGACCGGGGTGCGGACCGAGATTTGGGTTCCGATCATGATGGAAGCACAATTAAACCCCCTGGGCGACCTGCTTCATGATCATCATCAGTTCTGGTTGCTTGGATTCGGACGCTTGAAGCCGGGCGTCAGGCCAGAGCAGGCGCAGGCGGAAATGACGCTGCGGCTGAAGCCGGAGGTCAAGAGTTATCCCGAGGAGCACAAAGGTCACGACACTGTGACGGTGTATCCGCTGTGGCGGAACCCATTTGGCTTAAACCAGTTTCTCTCGACCCTACTGCCGGCGCTGATGTGCATCGCAGGCCTCGTGCTGCTGCTGGCATGCGTGAACGTGGCGAATCTGATGCTGGTTCGCGCCGTGGGGCGGAGGCGTGAAATCGCCATTCGTATGTCCCTGGGTGGGAGCCGCTGGCGGCTGGTGCGGCAACTGCTGGCGGAAAGCCTGATGCTGGCGCTGGCGGGAGGGGTGGTCGCGCTGCTGATCACGTTCTGGACTCAGGGCACACTCATGAAATTCATGCCTGTGACGGAGGACATTCCACTCGCACTCAGCATCTCCGCCGACCGCACGGTTCTGCTTGCTACGCTGGTAATTTCGATCCTCACCGGCGTGATCTTCGGTATCTTGCCTGCGCTGCGGGCCTCGGCCATAGCGCCGTTCACAGTCTTGAAAGAGGACAGCGGGACCGTGTCAGGCGGACTCAGGAAGGCGCGTCTCACGAGCGGATTGGTGGTGGCGCAAATCTCACTCTCGCTGTTGCTACTCATCTGCGCGGGTTTGTTCATTCGCAGTGTCCGGAGCGCGCAGCAACTCAATCCGGGGTTCAGTCCCCACAATGTACTGATTGCTTCCTACGATCTATTTACCACAGGATATTCGGATTCGACCGGAGCGGAGTTCGATCGCCAGTTGCTAGCGAAACTGGAAACGCTGCCGGGCATGCAATCGGTGGCCCTGTCGAACCGGGTACCGCTCAGCTTTGGCGGAGGTTCGACCAGCGTCAAGCCCGAGGGGTACGTATCGCCAGCCAATGAGTCGATGGAGACGCAGGTGGCGATCGTCACGCCCAATTTTCTCCAGACCATGCAGATTCCGTTAGTGAAAGGCCGCGATTTCACCCTGCAGGACAACAAGAGCTCGCAGCGTGCGGTGATCGTCAACGAAGCGTTCGCGAACCGCTATTGGCCCAAGCAAGAAGCTTTGGGGAAACAGCTCAATTCGGACTTTACCCACGAATGGTTCACGGTCGTCGGTGTGGCGCGGGACACCAAAGTGACCTTCTTGAATGAAAAGCCAACACCGTTCCTTTATTTGCCGTTGTACCAGGTTTACCGGGCCAACATGATTATCAGCGCGCGTGTGGCGGGAGATCCATTGGCTTTCGCCAAGACCATCGAGAAAGCGGTCCATGAACTGAATCCGGAGTTGATCGTCTATGACGTCACCACGCTGGAGGTACGCTCACAGTTCTCCAGCTTCGGCCAGCGCGTTGCAGGGACCTTTGTCGGCGCATTCGGGCTGCTCGCTCTGGCGTTGGCCGCGGTCGGAATCTACGGCGTCACGGCCTACAGCACGCGGCAGCGCACCCATGAAATCGGCATCCGGGTGACGCTCGGGGCAACCCGACAAGACGTTCTGCGGTTGGTGCTCGGCTATGGAGTGAAGTTGATGCTTGCGGGCGTTGGCCTGGGTTTGCTGCTGGCGTTCATTTTGACGCGCTTTCTGAAAAGTCTGCTCCTCGGCGTAACCAGCACCGATGCGTTGACGTTTTCGAGCGTGGCTCTCTTACTCTGTGTGGTGGCGTTGTTCGCCTGCTTCATCCCCGCGCGCTGGGCCATGCGCGTGGACCCGATGGTGGCGCTGCGCTACGAATGAAAGCTATTGTGATCCAACCCTATGAGAACGCCTTCGGATCCCGCATCGCTGTGGGTAACGGGCGATAACACACATTGAGAATTGCCAGTTTCCTTCGCACTAAACTGCGCGTTTGACTGTGCCCAGCTTTCTGCCCCCTTCGGTCAGAAATGGTCACACTCAGCGGTATTCGCGGGCACGTCGCAGCCACGTGAGCCTACAGTCCGCGCGTCAGTTTTACTTCCCGCAGGAAGTCATAAACTGCGGATGGCGGCAAAGTCTTGAGCACGTTTCTATGCTGCTTTCGGAACGCAGTGACGAGGCCAGGGGCGTACTCCATTTTGACGCGGTCGCAATTTGCCTTGAGCACCTTGCGTAGCGTCGCGTCATTTGCCAAATTCGGACGCCCGTACTTAATCCTAATTGGCCAGCGTCGCAACACCTCTGGGGGGAGATGCTCCAATGACGATGGGTTGGCCGCGGCCATGACTGTGACGTTGTCATAAAACCGCTTCATGCCTTGCGTCCCAATCTTGAAACTCTCATAGTGACGCGGATCGAAGGTCATATCATCGATGTAGAGCACTGTCCTCCATGGTTCCTCGGACATGCGTTGCGCATACTCCCGGATCTGGCCAAGATGGTCGGAAGAGATCAGAACGAGCTTCAAACCATCGATCTCACGAACCAGCGCCTGGAGCGACAGTGTTTTGCCTACACCACCCTCGCCTTCGAGGAGAGTAAAGGGCATGTGACTCCCCTTAACGAACGCGGTGAGCAGTGTCCGAAGTCGAGCCACATTCTTCTCCTGATCGATGACTTGATCGCTCTTCGCTTCCCCAATCTCGACGGGCTCAAGCTCCCCCTGGAGTCCGGCTTCGAAAACCTTGTATTTGGCAAGCGGGTCCTGGTTCCTCTGATGCATGAATGCCACCACATGACCGAGCTCACCGCCCCAGTCCGGTGAGACAGCCAGTCTCTGGTACAGCTCGGTTTCAGCGGTTCCATCAGCGTCGCGCAGTGCCAGGATCTGCTCACGCTGGGAGTCCTCAAGATTGGGCATCTCGCGCATCTCGCCGATAAAATTCGAAACCACGCCGGCGTCGGTGCGGGCAATGTGCCGTGGTGAAACCCCTGCGTAGGTAGGCACACGGATGGGATGTTTGCACAGGGCGCCATGCAGATCGATCAGCAAGGCGTGATATCTCCTGAAGATCTCTTCGACATCGGTCAGGTACATCTGCTGGATCGACCGCAAAAAATCCTCCGCATACGCCTTGAGTTCCGTGCCCGCGCGATCCAACGACTCTTTGGAGAGAAATGGATGCTTCACGAGGGTATGGCTGGCCAGTTGACGGAGAAAGATATCTTGGTAGGAAGACCGGGCGACCCACGACGTCCTGCCGGTGTAGGTGAAAAGCAGGACCTGTTGCTGTTCAAGATAGAGGCTGATCGCATCCACCGCCAGCTGGGATTCACGGCTGTGCTCCCCAAATATGACTCTGAATGCGGGCTCGACCTTCTGGTACAGGCGCTCCAGCGCAGCCACATTCTGATTGTCCTGGGCCTCCATGATGGCCCTCGACAGAGCCTTCAATTCGTCTTCCAGGCGCAACATCGCCCTCGAGAACGGGATCGGGTCAAGGCCTTTGTGGTTCCAGGCTACAGGGCTGCAGGTGATGATGTTATTGAGAGAGAGTGTGAACTTCCAGGTATCGCGCAGGAGATCATTGGTACGAGTGCCAAAACCACCAAGGATGTCTGCCAGATCCGTCATAGAGGTCGCCCTCTAGGTCGGATTGTACTCGCGTACGCTGATGTCAAGCAGTGAGCGTATGGTCGTGGTCAACCGCAGTGATCCGCCGCGGCAAGCTCTGTTGGCTCACAGCAGCTCGGAGGGGCTTATTAGCGGAGTGCGGCGCCCGCGAGTTGCGTGTTCCCGGATGACAAAGAGGTGTCGATCAAGTTCCCAATTTGCAACCACACCTGCGGATCGCATTCGATGGCGGTGTGCCCTTTGAACAAATGCCGGTCCAGCCAGGGATACTCGCGGCATTCTGCAGGTGCTTTCTTGTACTCCAGGCGAAACTCGCCCAGGATCTCAGTTCGCGTGGGATCGGCAGCAACGATCTTGGAACGACCGTGGAGCAGGCCCCGGGGTTGGTAAAAGTTGACGGCTTTCGCTACGTTCGCGGGGACCACGCGGTCGTTTTGTCCGATCTTGGCGATGCTATCCACCTGGACCGTGAGCAACACCGGAATGTTCTCCCGTTGCAGTTCACGAGCCAGAGAAATCGCAGCCGCCGCGCCCCAACTGTGACCGTAGAGGATGATGCGGGCCGTGCTCTTCTCGGCGTCGGAGAGATCACCATCGGCGTCGATGTCGAGCCATTTGAGAATGACCCGATGCGCGTCTTTCCGGTGCCGGTTGTCGAACACTTCGGCGTGCATGCGATCCGCATACGTAGTGCGCAGCTTTTGGGCAAGCTGCACCTCCGCGTGCCGCACATCGTCAGGACGAACGAATCCGCCGACGAAACCCACCACAATCGCGGGAGAGGAGCCGCTGGCGGAGGCAATGGCCTCAGAGGTCTTCTCCGCAGAATGGGCCGGTTTCAGTGAGAGGCTGAGAAAAATCAGAAGCAGAATGACAGCCCAGGGATGAACTGGCGAGCAACGGCTACGGGAGCTTGTGGCCGGCAAGTCTGTCCCCATTTTTCCCGTTTGCCCTGTCAACGTTCGTTTCCCCGAGGACTAATAGATGCAAACTCCTTGCCATCGCTCTAAAACCGGCGCTGGCTCAGAACCTGTTGATGGGCTAAGAGATAGAAGGGAAGCCGGATCGGCAGGCGCTGGAATGACGGGGGCAGTGTGCTGGAGTTTAGCCAAATGCTGCTGGTTGCTTTCCTCCGGTCTACCAACGGAAGAAGGACCCCAAGTAGGGCGGGGCATGCTTCAAGGCACCCACTTGCGCGGGGTTCGTTCGTGGATGCTCGCTCTAAGGCCGAGTCAACTTCCAAGTGTCATTGAGGTACGCCTCGAGCCCGGCGCCGCCAAACATGATGAGCTGACGGCTGGCGAAATCGTAAGCCATGGCCGGGGAATCGCGAACTGGGGGGGATTGCAGCGGCTGCAACTGGATCCAATCGCTACCCGTCCATGCCCAGGTGGTATTCTCGGCGCCCGTGACCTCATCGCCGCCAAAGACCAATACTGCCTGTAACGGGGGTGCGTACGCAGTACTGGTGTAAAACACGTATGGCATCTGCGTCACCGGGACCTGTTCCGTCCAATCGCTTCCATCCCAGGTCCATGTGTTCTCGGTCATCAGATCTCCAAGTCCGCCGGAGATCACAACATTCTTCCTGGCGGGATCGTTGCCCACGGCTCCCGACGACCGGCCCTCCGGCGATGTGGCGGGATGCAATTTTCTCCAACTGGTTCCGGTCCATCTCCATGTGTCGATCGGATATCTCACCTTCCGGTTATGGTTGAATCCTCCAAACAGATCGACACGGCCGTTCTTGGGATCGGTGAAGAGCAGGCACCCTCCCAACGGTCCCGGAGATTTCAGGGGATTGGCCTGGGTCCAGGTCTGGGTCGCGCCGTCAAAAATCCAGGTGTCGCCGAGGTAATCGGAGTCGAAGCCTCCGAACATGACCAGCTTTCGGGTAGGAAAATCGTAGGCCATCATGCCGGAGGCGCGCGCTGGCGGAGCCACGGGAGTGTTTACCTGGGTCCATGTGGTTCCATCAAAGGTCCACGTATCGTTGAGATATTTGGTAGCGGTTGTGCCGCCGAACAACACGATCCGCTTGCTGACTGGGTCGTACGCCATTGCAGCAGCACCCCGAGCAGGAGGGGAATTGGGTGGAGTCAGTTGCACCCAAGTGAGCGACGGGGCATCGGCGGCGGCGGCACCCAATGGAGTGAACAGGGTGAGTGTGAGCAGAATTGCTATTGCGATTGCCGGACAAAGTCGGAAGGAACGATTGGACATGGTTTCACCTGGGCGAAAAGCTGACCGATCATGGGCAAGAACGCACGGCATCCAGCCATGCGAATGCTGCTCAATGCTGGGCGGATTCTAGCACCAGACTCCGCGTCCGGCGCGGCTTTGGGACAAGGCGCACAGCAGGCGGGACGAGCAGTGGGACGGCTGGCTCGGGTACATCGCCTTAGCTGGCAGTAACCTAACCCTGACCCCACAAAGTCGCTTTCTCAAGGACACCTTGGAATGGTGAACCTCGGTTACGTAGCTACGCACCCCTGGCTAGCCTAGTATCTCAAGAGAGCCAGCCGTGACTCTGAACGAACGTTGCATGCGGCTTGGGAATGCGTCAGCAACGAGGGGACTGTGAGAACTGAATCGGTTAGCCGGCGAAGTGGTCGCATGGCGCTCCATGCTCGCATAACCCTGTCAGGCCACGACCGTGCTTACTGCCCCTTCACCATTCCTGCCAGAGCCACCAAACTGAACCGATATGGGGCCGCCATTCAACTGGATCGTGAGCTGCTGGTCCATTCCACCATCGTGTTACGAAACAATCACCTGGCTCAAGCTCCGGCCCGGGTGGTCGCATACGTGAGCGGACTCCGGGGTGTCTACACTTATGGGGTGGAGTTTCTGGAAGACAACGCTGTGAAAGAGAATTTCTGGGGCATCAACTTTCCGCCACCGGGCGTCGTCCAGGATGAAGGTGTTTGGTTTTGTTTTCGGTGCACGTGCGGTGCAAACGGCTGGTTCATCATGCCCAACCACATCAGCTTTGGCGGCCTGCTTTCGCCTGAGTTGACGGGATACTGCCCGAAGTTGCACCGGACGACCATTCGCGGCGTAGATGCCGGCAAGGTGTGGCGGAGCAAAGATCAGACGGCTCCGCTTTGGTATCCAGCAAAATCCAACTGAAGAGGGCGTTCTGAATCGCGACTGTCTGCAGACGATCTGCGCTTTGGTGGTAACTCTCAGAAGTCACGGCGTCACTGTGAAAGTCTCCGAGCTGATGGCAGTCCCGCCGGTGGTCTCAATTCCAACCTTGCCAGTCTTCGCCCCGCTTGGGACGATTGCCGTCACCTGCGTGTCGGAGTTCACCGCGAACTGTGCGGGGACGCGATTCCCGAAACCCACGCCTTGAGTCTGCGTCAGGCTGACTCCCGTGATTGTCACTTGTGTCCCGACTGGCCCACTCGGCGGGTCGAAACTCAAGAGTTGCGGTCTGACGCGGAAGATTTTGTTGCTGGTTAAGGTTCCGCTGGGCGTAGTGACGCTGACGAACCCACTGGTAGCTCCGTCCGGAACCGTAGCCTTGAGGAAGGTATCAGAAACAACTTTGAACTCGGCAGGGGCACCGTTGATTGAAACATCAGTGGTTCCCGTGAAGCCTTGGCCGAGAATACCGTCAGTCTGTCCGACCGCGCCTGCACTCCGTATCGCACGGACAAACGGTTTCAGGCCCATATCTATGCTGAAGACAACACCCCAGTCGTTGGCACCGCCAGCATACGTTGTCCCATAGAAGGCGCCATTTGTCGCCTGCATCAAGGCAGCATAAGAATACTTGCCATCATCACAATCAAAGTTGTGCAACAGCGTTAATGCTCCTTCTGGTGTGATCTGGTAGGCGGTTCCACAAGCAGGGTTACCTGGTCCGCCGATTGTTGTTGTCCCGTAGAAATTCCCATCCGTGCCTTGGACAAGACCCGAAGTAGGAAATGCGCCATCTGTGAACTCGAACGTGTGCAAGGTCGTTAAGCTACCATCGCTGGCGATTTTGAAGACTGTACCCTTACCATGACCATTGTTACCGCCTTCATAGGTCGTGCCGTAGAGATCTCCGGCACTTCCTTGAATCAGACGGTTCGGGCTAAATCCATCGTTTTGGTTGAACTTGTGCAGCGTCGTCAGCTTGCCGGATGGAGCCATTTTGAAAACTGTGCCGCAGCCAAAGCCGAAGCACCCCTCAGCACCCCCGTCCTTTGTTGTTCCATAAAAGTTGCCATCAACAACCTGAACCAACCCCGAGTTGGGGTTATAGCCATCATCGCCCCGGAAGGCATGAAGGGTCTCTAGCTTACCCTCGGTGGTGATTTTGAAGATCGTGCCATAGTTGCCGTAAGTCCCTCCGCTGGATGTTGTACCGTAGAGGTTTCCATCTCCGCCCAGAGTAAGCCCTCCGTATGGTTGGCTGCCATCGGTGCAAGCAGTTTGAGAGCAGAAACGGAGTAACGTATTCAGCTTGCCTTTCGGGGTGATCTTGAAAAGCGTGCCGCTGCCGTTGGTTGTCCCGTAGAAATTCCCATCGGTTGCCAGAAGTAGCGGTTCGCCAGGACCGCCGCCATCGGAGCAGCCTGGTTCGCTGCAGAAGCTGTATAGCAGCGTCACTGTCCCGTCGAGTGTGACTTTGAAGACTGAGCCAGCCTCCTTGTTGCCGCCACGGGGCGACGTACCATAGAGACTGCCGTCCGGCCCCTGCACCAGGGACGCACCAGTATTCCCGTTATACCCATCTAGATTTGCCACAATCTTGAAGACCTGTGCAGGCAAGCCAACTGCCGTTGCTGCACAGAACAGAAGCAACAACCACAGTCTTGTCATGTGAGAATCCTCCATGGCGGCGAAATCACCCAAGGGACTATTGCACTAACCAGAGACGGGGTCGCTCGGCTGCAAACCGCAAGGGGAGCAAAACGTGTGGCGGGGCCGAGCAGGGTGATTATCTTCTCGAACCAGAGAGAGGTCAAGAGACCCGCGAGAAACTGCGCTAATTTGTGCCAGCCACCCCTAATTCTGCTTAATTCCTTTAATCTGTGAATTCTTAGAATCAACAACTTGCTTTGTTTGCAACACGGCTTTTGGTTCGATTCCGACCCGCGCCTCCACCTTCCCCCAAAACAAAACCCCGCCGCGGATTTTCGCAGATTCACGCGGATCACCCCCTTTGAGATCTATCAGCGTTGATCTGCGAAGATCTGCGGCAAGGTTACGGTGTCACCGTGAAGGTCCCGGAGCTAATCGCAGTGCCGCCTTTCGTCTCGATGCCGACCTTGCCCGTCTTCGCGCCTGCAGGAACGGTGGCCGTCACTTTCGTATCGGAGTTCACGGTGAACTGCGCGGGAACGCGGTTACCAAAACCGACGCCCTGAGTCTGCGTGAGACTGACGCCCGTGATAGTGACTTGCGTCCCGACCGGGCCGCTGGGCGGGTCGAAGGTCAGAAGCTGAGGCCTAACGCGGAATGGCTTGTTGCTTGTCAGTGTGCCGGAGGGTGTGGTCACAGTGACGAAGCCGGTGGTCGCCCCGTCCGGCACGGTGGCTTTCAGGAAGGTGTCGGAGACAACCGTGAAGTTTACCGGAGTACCATCGAGAGAGACGCCGCTAGTTCCGGTGAATCCTTGCCCGAGGATGCCGCCTGTCCCTCCGACTTTGCCCGAGTCGCGGACGAAAGCGACGAAAGGGCCGAGGCCCATGTCCAACCCAAACACTGTTCCACACCCATTGTCGCAACCAGGTTTTCCGCCGTCACGCGCTGTTCCGTAAAACGCGCCATTCGTATCCTGAAGCAGTGCCGCTTCAGCCACCCAGCCGTTTTCGAATGTGAATGTGTGCAATTTTCTCAGGACACCTGCCGGAGAAATCTTGAAGATCGTACTTTTTGTTGTGCCATAGAACTTTCCATCGGTAGCTTGGACTAGTCCTCCAGCCGGATTGGTGCCCGTAGCACAGGTCGGGAAGTCGCTGCAAAAGTTGTACAGCGTCGACAGATCGCCCGCTGGGGTTATTCTGAAGATCGTTCCGCCATACGTATAGAGGCCACCGTAGGATGTTGTACCGTACAGGCTTCCATCCCTTCCTTGAAAGAGCGCACCGATTGGATGGGCTCCATCCTGAGAATTGAAGCTGTGCATTGTGGCCAGATGTCCTTGCGGGGTAATCCTGAAGATGGTGCCGCAACCATAGTGAGGAAACTGCGTGCAAGTTCCTGTGCCGCCCCAGTAGGTTGTGCCGTAGAGATTTCCATCTTTACCCTGAATCAGCGAACCGTACGGTACGGCTCCATCCGGACAGCCGGTTTGATTGCAAAATCGATAGAGTGTAGTAAGCGTGCCGCCGGGAGTGATCTTAAAGATCGTGCCGCAATCTGAGTCGGCACAGAAATTGATACCCCGGCCTTCAAGTGCAGTCATTCCATAAAAATTTCCATCTGTACCTCGAAGCAGTCCTGCGTACGGGCCTCCTCCGTCGGAACAATCTGGTTGCGAGCAGAAGGAATAGACCGTAGTCAGTGTGCCCTTTGGCGTGATTGCAAAGACTGTGCCATTACCGTTAGCTCCACCTTGGAAAGTCGTTCCATAGAAACTTCCATCTGCACCATCAACCAGTCCGCTATATGGGTATCCACCATCAGGGCAATCAGGTTGGGCACAAAAGCTATGTAATGTTGTATGCGTGCCATCGGGCGTCATTTTGAACACCGTACCGAACCCACGCTGGGTGAAGTAATCCGAAGTCGTCCCATACAGGTTTCCGTCTGTCCCCTGGACGAGAGACCCGTATTGCGGATTCCCGGTGTACTGACCGTCGAACCTTACCAAAGTTGTGAAGGTCTGTGCAGGCGAGGCAATCGCGGTAACGGCGCAGAACAGGAACATTCCGCATACCCATGTGCACCATTCGCTTCTTCTCATGAGAATCCTCCATGGCGGCGAAATCACCCAAGGGACTATTGCACTAACCAGAGACGGGGTCGCTCGGCTGCAAACCGCAAGGGGAGCTAACTACGGTGGACCGAGATGCAGGCAATTGTCCTCCCGGCAGGGGTGAAGGTCAAGAGACGTCGGATGTTGCGGACCTTGTTCGTCTCTGTTTGTACTGGAGTAGGGCCATGGGCTTAGATGCCTTGGCCCTTTTTTGTTTTGTCAGTGGGTCAGCTTCTCGATGATTACAGCTACACTGTAGCTAGCATCTTGAGGGGGCGGGTTGTCCGATAGCACAACAGTGAACGTCACAGGAGTGCCAATTTTGGGGCTGAACGTTTCAGGAGCAATCCAGCTAAGGGTTTCGCTACCGTGCGACAGGTCAGTCGCGCCCCCATTCGTTCCGGGCAACCCCGTTTGATCGGTCCAATCTACGGTGATGTAAAACTGGCCGTTCTGAGCTTCATTAGCTGACGCCGAGAGATACATGCTTAGGCGATAGATGCTAGCCTTGGTCGGAGTGAAAAGAACAGTCGTTGGAATTGCATTAGTCTGGTTGGTAAGGTGAAATTCCTTCACGACCTTCCACTGTGGCAAACCATTACTCTGACCAAAACTGCTCACCCACGCGCACAAGAGGACCGCAACCAAGCAAATCGACTTCTTCACAAGGCACCTCCAGAAAAATGGCTGCCATTGTAGCATTCGACGGCCCGTGTAAGACCCCTGAAGGTCGAAATGCTCAGGAGTATTTCGACTCTTGCCGCAAACACGAATATGGAGGTAAAGTCGTTGCGCCTCGGCAGTGAATCGAGGTAAGGATCAGCCGCGAATGCGGTTGACAGGCTGCCATACGACTGGCAACAGGAACTGGCAGCCATCTTCATTTGGTACGCGAAGGGTAGCACGATGCATTTCCTCGAAGCACTATTTCTTGGATGGCTGCTGTTTGGATTGTTGATTGCTGCGGGACTGTCCTTTATGTGCAAGAGAGCAGTAGAGACACTTGAGAACAGAGGTCGCTCCCAGAGTACGGCACTGATATCCGCAGAAATCGTAGCCAATTCGGGCGACTGAAAAAGATCGCTGCAATACGGGCATTTCCCCTCATCATCTCTCCGCATCCCTCATCACCCGCATTACTGCTCGAACGCAGATAGCTGCTCCCGAGTTTTCGTGGTCTGGGCGCATGGAGCCTAGGGGGCTGGCCCGGCCTAGGTCATCGATTCTACTCTCGAGGGTGCCCCGCCCGAGCCGGTTTTGCTCGGACGGGTGTTTTGTCTAGGGACGTGTGGTGACAACGCACCGCAGCGCGCCATTTATGTTAATTTCATAAATGTGGGCGCGTAGCTCAGTTGGTAGAGCAATGCCCTTTTAAGGCATGGGTCGCAGGTTCGAATCCTGCCGCGCTCACCAGCGTTGAGGTCCCTCCCCTTCTGCCTTCGCTGCGCTCAGCATTCAGGGTTCGGGATTTCGGCAGCAGGCTCCCGCTCGCTGCGCTCGCTCACGCCTGCTAGACGCCTCAAGTTCGAATCCTGCCGCGCTCACCAGCCGTCAGATCCCTCGACTCGCGTTGCTCGCTCGGGATTTCGCCTGCGGGCTCCCGCTGCGCTCACGCCCGCAAAGCGGCTCAAGTTCGAATCCTGCCGCGCTCACCAGCGTTGAGGTCCCTTACGATACTCAGGATTTCGACAGCCAGAAGTAACTCATGACGGCAGTTGAGTGATGAATTCCAGCCCGTAGAAATAACCTGTCCGGTTGCGAACGATGGCGGGGATGCGGGCTTTACCTGGTTTTTCGAACTGGATTTCCGTTAGATCGCCTGGCTCCAAGGGAATGGTTGCATAGAGGGACACCCCACCCTGGCTTATCTCAGTCGCGAGCCCACGGACCACCTTTTCTGAGCGCCCGTTACACACCAGAATCCCGAGAGGCAAGTCAACCGGGTATCGTTTCCAACGTCGCGTGTTGGCGGGGGGACGCATTGTCGCCGCACTGCCGAGAGGTGACTGGACAAGATGATACCCGCGCTGCGGCGGAGCCCCAAATTACCAACGTACAACCAAATTCAAGGTTACCGTGCCTGCTGAGCTGGGATAGTACCCACTTGTCAGGGTATCCTTCATGGATGCCTTGTCCGCCTGCCGGAGACCAGAGACTGATCCAGATCGTGGATTCCGCTTTGGCCGATTCCGCGCGCCGGAGCGGTAAATGGCTGGCCTGCCGCCCCGGCTGCTCGCAGTGTTGCCATGGAGTGTTTGCCATCAATCAGCTGGATGCGCTCCGGCTGCGCAGCGGACTGGCAGAAGCCGAACTGAAGGATCCTCCGCGCGCAGCACGTGTCCTGGAGCGGGCCCTGGATGCGGTCGCCCGGCTTTCCGCCGAATTTCCCGGTGATCCCACCACCGGCCTGCTCGATGAATCGGATGGAGACGAAGCTTCCCGGCAATGGGATGATTTTGCCAACCATGAGCCTTGCCCCGTGCTCGACCCTGCCACCGGGACCTGCGAGCTCTACGAATTTCGTCCTGTGACCTGTCGCACTTTCGGGCCGCCGATCATGTCAGAAGGCGACTTGGGCGTTTGTGAACTCTGCTTTGACGGCGCAACCGAAGCAGAAGTTACTGCCTGCGAAATGAAGCCTGATCCGGACAACCTTGAGACCGCCCTGCTGCAGGAACTGGAGAACAGTACTGGTGCTCGCGGCGAAACCATCATCGCCTTCGCGCTGGTCCGGTGACCGCCATCACAGCAATTCATCCCAACCGCCAATAGATTTGAGCTGACGGCGAGCGTCTTTCTCCGTCGTGCCCGCTATCCGATAGAATGAATTCATGGGCTCCCATAGTGGTTTGGCAGGGTGTTACGCGGTACAAGCGTCCCGCGGTGAAGTAAGGAAGGATCAATGTCGAATCTCGCAAGCAAGAAAGGGATGATCGGAATCCTGACCGGCGGCGGTGACGTGCCCGGTTTGAACCCCGCCATCCGCGCCGTGACCATCCGCGCGCTGCGCGAAGGATACGGAGTCGTGGGTCTGCGGCGGGGCTGGGGCGGGCTGGTCGACATTGTGCGCGAGAAGGAATACGACAACAGCGATAATTTTCAGGTCCTGACCGAGGAGATCGTCAACCGCGCCGGCCGCACCGGAGGCACCTTCCTGCACAGTTCACGGACCAATCCCGGCAAGGTGAAAAAGGCGGATGTGCCTGCGCATCTTCAGCAAACCTACAACGCGGACAAGAACGACCTGACACCCGAGGTCCTGAAGAACCTCGAATGGCTGGGGATTGATTATCTGATTCCGATTGGCGGCGACGACACGCTGAGCTACGGCGTGCGGCTTTACCAGGAAGGTGTGAAGCTGGTCGCCATCCCCAAGACCATGGACAACGATGTTCCGGGGACCGATTACTGTATCGGCTTCAGTACGGCGGTTACGCGCACCATTCAGATGACCAACGATCTCCGGACCTCGGCCGGATCGCACGAGCGCTTTCTGGTGCTGGAAGTCTTTGGGCGCTATGCCGGCTTCACTGCCATGCTGCCGACCATGGCGGGTGCCGCCAACCGCTGCGTGATTCCGGAGCACAAGTTCAATATCGAGCAGTTGACCGAGCTACTGGTCGCCGATCGCCGCCACAATCCCAGCCACTACTCGGTGGTCCTGATTTCGGAAGGGGCGATGTTCGAAGGCGGCGAGATGATTTTTGAGAAGGAGACGACCGACGCTTATGGCCACAAAAAGCTGGGCGGTATCGGCGACCTGGTTTCGGAAAAACTGAAAGAGCTGGCGCCCAAATACAACCACGGCAAGGCCATCGACACCATCAATCAGAAACTGGGATACCTGGTGCGCTGCGGCGATCCGGATGCGATCGATTCGATTGTCCCCATGGCCTACGGCAACCTGGCCCTGGATCTGCTGCTGCACAAGGTTCATGGCCGCCTGGTGGTGTTGAAGAACGGCCGGTACGACAACATGCCGGTCGATGCCGTAGTCGCATCGAAAAAGATCGTCAACGTGAAAGAACACTACAACACCGAACGGCTGCGCCCACATTACAGCAGCTTCGAAATGAAACCGCTGTTCATCATGACCAGCGAATGAGGTGAGTTTCCCATGCCGCCATCAAACAGCCCCAAATCCGGACCGCAGCCGGAACACCTGCCGGCGATAGAGCACGTTTCCAGCGCACAGCAGTTGTTGGAAGCTTTACGGAAGAGGATTGGAGAGCACCCAGAGCTTGAAGAAGCCATTGTGAGACTGGAAACCGCACTCAGCCTTCTGACCGTAAAGACCGGCGGAATGCTCTAGCGCTGGTTCGCGCTCAGTCGGGCCCGGTTTTCCAAAACCGCCAGTTCTTTCCGCGCCGCCTCAGCGCCCGGCCCCGAAGGTTCTTCGTCCAGAAATGTGTGTAGTTCGCTCACCGCATCCGCAGGCCGGTTTTCCCCTTCCAGGGCGCGGGCGGCGATGTAGTGCACCAGGGACAGGGAGCTATGTTGCATGGAGTGGACTTTGTGGCAACTGGCAATCGCTTCCTCAAAATGCCGGTTCAGCAGTTGCAACTTGGCCAGGAGAACCAAGACTTGTAAATCGTTCGGGTCGACCGCGGTGGCCCGGCTCAGCATGGCTTCGGCTTCCGGCAAGTTGCGATCGACAATCGCCATTCTTGCCAGGTTGGTTAGCGCGGGCGCGAAATGATCGTTCAGGCTGACAGCCTTGTGCAGAGCTGCTCGTTCCAGGTCCCGGTCCCCAAGGTGGGCGTACGCCACACCCAGGTTGTTGTAAGCTGCCGCGTATTGCGGGTAGATGGCCACTGCCTTCTGGAGATGTTCCAACGCCTTGTTCCAGGCATTCTTGGCGATCTGAGCACTGGCTCTTTCAAATTCCTTGCGGGCCTTGCTGGGGATGTTCAGGTCCAACACGGAGACGGTTGGGGAGGGTTGCCGTGCGGTTGTTCTGACTTCTACCGACTGGCTGGTATCTCCCACTTCGAAAGAAGGGCTTTCGGTGCTTTCGATGCCTATGCCGGACACCGCGACGTAGTAGTCCCCGGCAAGCAAGCTGCTGAACTCGGCGCGACAGTCGTCGCCGGTGTCGATCTGCGCCAGCGGAATGGAAGTGGCCTTCGTCCACAACGTGACTCGCACGTGTGGATTGCAGGAGGGGGACCCGTCCGCGAAGACGATCCGCACCCGCACGCTGCCATTTTTTTGCAGGTGCTGGAACTGAGCGAGCGTACAGGGGACGACGAGAAGCAGGGGAACGAGCACGCGGCGCCAAGACATGGAGTGCCCCTTGAACGGCTGTCTCCGGCCCGCCGCGGTCAACATTAACCTAAGTGCACAGCGGTACTAGACAGTCGTAGACTGTTGGGCGCAATTGTATACCCGGTGTAAAGGGGGGCTGGAAACTAAGTTTGCCAGATCTACAACCAGCCCTTGGTGCGGGCGATGCGGGCGGCTTCCACGCGATTGTTGGCTCCCAGCTTGCTGATGGCCTCGGAAAGATAGTTGCGCACGGTCCCCTCGGAAAGACCGAGATCGGAGGCAATATCGCCGCTGGCCTTGCCATCGCCCGCCAGGCGCAACACCTGGCGCTCGCGGTCGGTAAGAGGATCGGCCTCGGCCCAGGCTTCGGTCGCCAGTTCGGGATCGATCACACGCAATCCCTGGTGCACGCGGCGAACGGCTTCGGCCAACTCCTCAGCGCGCATGTCTTTCAATAAGTATCCCGATGCCCCGGCTTCCAGAGCGCGGCGCAGATACCCGGCGCGGGCAAAAGTCGTAAGGATTATGACGCGTGTACTGGCTCGCCGGCGTTTCAGTTCTGCTGCGACGTCGAGACCGGTCATCTCCGGCATTTCGATGTCGGTGATCAAGACCTCGGGTTTATGTTCCAGAACGGCCTGTAGGGCTTCCTTGCCATTGTGGGACCGTGCGACCACTCCTATGTCGCCCTCAATTTCAAGCAGGGCGGCGAGTGCGCCCAAGACCATACCCTGATCTTCGGCGATGACCACGCGAATCAGCTTGCGGGCGGTCTTGACTGTGGGATTCAACAGAGTCCACTTTCTGCATTGGGTTTAAGCGGGAACTCGATGGTGAGCCGGGTCCCCGGATTGGTTTTCCGGATGAGGGTGCCTCCGAGCGCTTCGATGCGTTCGCGCATGCCGCGCAGGCCGTTGCCTTCGAGCAACCCGCCGCCGTGACCGTCGTCTTGAATTTCCAAGTGGCAGGTGCCGTTTTGCTGAGCGAGCCGCAGCAGACAGGTACGGGCGCCGGCATGGCGGACCACATTGGTAATGGCTTCCCGGACCACCAGAGCTACGACGCTCTCTTGCGCGGGCGTGAGGTTGACTTCCTTGAACTCCGATTGCACGGCTACGCCTGCGGTCTCCAGTGCTGCCGTGGCCTGCTTGAGTTCGGTCTCCAAAGTGTGCGCCCGATAGCCGCGAATGGTGCTGCGAACCTCGGTCAGAGCCTCGCGGGAAGTGCGCTCCACATCGGCGATCTCGGCTTTGGCCCGGGCGGGATCGCGATCGATCAATTTGCCGGCCAATTCGGATTTAAGGATGATCACCGACAGCGTGTGCCCCAGCACGTCGTGCAGATCACGTGCGATACGCTCGCGCTCCGCGACCTTCGCCAGATGCTCGATTTCGTCATTCGCCGCCTTCAGTTTGAAGTACATCCGGGAACGCTGGGCGAAGAAGATGTTGGTCCCCCCGACCACCAGGGACAGGCCGGCGGCATAGAGCAAGAACCAGCCGGACAGGTGGAGCAACCAGGTTTCCAGCCCGGCGATGCCCACGATGACTGCAATGAATTCCAGGACGGCCAAGTCCGCGTCTACGATGTATGGGAGCAACGCTGCGGCAAAAATGAAGAAGCAAGATGCACCGGTATTGAACGGAGCGTACACCACACCCACCAACACCATGGCGCCAAGATCCAATAGTTGCCAGGTCTTGTTCTTGAGCCAGAAAACGCCGAAATACAGAACTACAAATATGACCGTGCCCAGAGCGGTGAGTGCCCACTTTGCCGGGCTCGCATGCTCCAGGATAGGCTGCAGAAAGAAGAAGCCGAAGTAGGCCAGGGGCGTGTAAGAGGCCCATCCCTGCTCCGAGTTTCTGGCGACAATCTTCATTTTCAGTCCTAGGCTACCTCTTTTTTGCGCCCGGCGTCAGGCGATTTTCTTGCCGCCCCGACCACGCGATTGCCAGCGTCAGCAAGAGCGACATCGGGAGCACAATGACCAGCAAGTCCAGCTTACCTATAGCGACCAGCAGGAGAAGCGATGTGGAAACCAGCAGCCAACACACAATTTGGTTAGTCATGTTGTTTTCATTCCGGACCAGGATTTTAGCCATACATCTTTCCTTCATCGCGCTGGAACCCAATGCGCGCCACACCCAGGCAAATCAGGGTGAACCCGATCAGAACTTCCCAGTGGATCCAGTTCGATTCGTGCTGTCCGCCGCCCACAATCCCCAAAGCCAACTGCGAGAGATGATAGGGAGGAAGCACGTGGGCAAACTTCTGCAGCAGGTTGGGCAGGAATGTCAGCGGCACCCACAATCCGGAGCAGAAGGACAAAGGAAGATAAATCAGATTGATGATCGCAACCGCGGAGTTTGGGCCGGCAAAGTAACCAATCGCCAAGCCCAGGGCACAGAAGGGAAGGGAACCGAGGACGAGCGTACCTAGCAGTTTGATTGTCTCTGCCGGAGACAAATGCACGCCGCCCAACGTAACTCCCAAGGTAAAAAGCAACAGCACGACGATGGCGCTGAAGATCACACTCATGGCGACCTTGGCGGCAAAGTAGGCGAACGGGGGCATGGGGCTGGCGCGCTTGACCTGGAGCCATCCCAAACCACGCTCGGCCGCCAGTCCTCCGGCGGTGCCAAAAAGTGATGCCCCCATCACTCCAAACGTGCCGTAGGTGGCGATCAAGTAGGTGGCGAAGTGGGTGCTCCCGATAGCGGCGTCCTTGGAGTTCAGCACCAGCCCGAACAGCACATAGAACATCACCGGAAAGCCAATCGTGGCGAGCGAGTAGGCTCGAAGCCGGAGGCGGGTCAGGAACTCGCACTTTACTTCCTTCCAGTAGATGGTGAGAGTCTGGCTCAGCGGTCTTGCCACAGCGGTGGGCATGAGCATCGTAGAGGCAGTGGTCATGATTAGTTCCTCCCTGACGGCATCGAATCGCCGTTGTTGTTTTGTGTGAGGGCAAGAAAAGCTTCTTCGAGCCCCGCGCTGGTGACCTCAATGCCACTCACCGCGGAATCCCGCCGCAATAGTTCCCGCAGCACGGGCTCGGCCTCGGTTACGCGGATTTCGAATTGGTCTCGGTCCTTCTGTACATCGAGTACGCCGGGAAGGCTCCTCAGGGTGCTGATATCCAGGCGGGTCAAGCAACGGATGCGACGTCCGGTAATCTTGGACTTGATTTCGGCGGGCGTGCCTTCGGCGATGATTTCGCCGTGATTGATCACCACCACGCGGTCCGCCAGGGAATCGGCTTCTTCAAGGTAATGGGTAGTGAGAAGTACGGTCTTTCCGCGCGATACCAACTTGCGAATCTGTTCCCACAGAAGTCTGCGGGCCTCGACATCCAGCCCAACCGTGGGCTCATCCAGGATCAGAAGGTCGGGATCGCCACACACGGCGAGAGCAAACAGCAGCCTCTGTTTCTGACCACCGGAAAGTTCGCCGAAAATTCTGTCTTTGATTTCCAGCAGACCGGCGATGATTAGGGTCTCTTCGAGTAGCAGCGGCTTCGAGTAATAAGAAGAGAATAGGTCGATATGCTCGCGCACTCGCAGAGTCTCTGGCACCTTGGCCACCTGCATCATGGCGCCGATCCGCATGCGGACCTCGGACTGCACGGGATTTCCCCCAAGGATGCGGACCTTGCCGGCGGTCGGCCGGGCGAGTCCAAGAAACAGTTTGACGGCCGTAGTTTTCCCGGCACCGTTGGGCCCCAGGAGCGCAACCAGTTCGCCCGGGCGCACGGAGAAGTCCACGTTATGAAGGGCTCGTACTTCACCGAAGTGTTTGCTCACACCCTGAAGGTGAGCGACCTCGGAGCTGTCCGGCGGCTTGTCCGTAGGTTCCTGAACTTGAAGGGTTGCGATCATTCCGCCTCCGTCTGTCGAACTGAAGCCATGATCGAAGAAGCGGTGAGGTGCCGCCAGTGGAAATCATCACGCGGTTTCGGTGACAAATGTCATCTGGAGGGAGCAACGTCCTAATCTCAGGCATGAATTTCTTTACGATCTTTGCCTGCACTTTGCGTCTTTGCGATCAAAGCTTCTAACCGCGAAGTACGCGAAGAATCGCTGAGAGCGGGAAGAAAAGGTCCAGAGCCTCACCTAATCGGAGATGGGGAAACTGTCCCCGAAGCGGAGGCAAGCAATCAGAAGGCAGGCGTCCGGTATAATCGCAGTTTTCATGCAGATACGTAAGGGAATTGATGTGGCTGGCCTGAGCGATGTGGGCTGCCAGCGCCAGAATAATGAAGACCACTATTCCTATTGGGAGCCCGCCAATGATGCCGAGTTTGAGCGCAAGGGGAGATTAGCGATCGTGGCCGATGGCATGGGTGGCCACGAAGGGGGGCAGGAAGCCAGTCACATTGCGGTCGAAGCCATCCAGGAGGTTTACGCGGCGATGTCGGGTGGCGACGCGCAGTCCGCGCTGGCTGCCGGGTTTCATGAGGCGCACCAGCGTATCTCCCGGCATGCCCTCCAGCACCCTGAACTGCGGGGAATGGGAACCACGGCTACCGCCGTGGTTGTTCTGGCAAAGCATCTCTATTACGCGCACATCGGGGACAGTCGTTTGTACCTGCTTCGAGGCGGGGAGACCGCCCGCGTGACCCACGATCACTCTTACGTGAGCCGTCTCGTGGAGAACGGAACCATCACGGAGGAGGAAGCCGAGGTGCATCCCCAGCGGCACGTTCTCACCGCCGCTTTGGGGGTGGGTTTGGAGGTTTCTCCGGATGCTCCTGAGAACCCAGTTGATCTGAAATCCGGTGATGCGCTGGTGCTGTGTTCCGATGGCCTGTGGGGAATGCTCAGCGAAGCGGAGATCCGCGAGGGCGTAACGAATCGCGGTGCCGAGGAGGCCTGCCGGGCGCTGGTGGCCTTGGCGAAGAAGCGGGGCGGCCCCGACAACATCACCGTGCTGTTGCTGCGCGTCCTCTAGCCCCCAGTGATTGCGTGGTTGGTTGTGAATGCTTACTTCACTTGAGCTGCAAGTCGGTGCATCTCTCAGCTGGATGCTCCCTCCTTAGCGTTCTGCATGTCATAGAAACAGACGCGGTTGTGCGGTGTGTATGGCTGCCGGTCAGGCGGCCAGTCGATTGCTATGTCGCCTATGTCAATAAACTCTAGTATACCGATAGGGTTTATGGCATACTGACCGCCATGAAGATTTCGCAAAAGGGACTTTACGCACTGCAAGCCATGATGATGCTGGCCCGCCACTACAGCCAGGGGGCGATTCGCATTCGCGACATTGCCTATGAAGAAGACCTGCCGGAAAAGTTTCTCGAGTTGATCCTGCTGGAACTCAAGAACGCGCGCATTGTGGAGAGCGTGCGCGGCGCGAAGGGTGGCTACCAGTTGCGGCGCCCGCCATCGGAGATCCGCCTCAGCGAAATCATCCGGCTGATCGATGGTCCGCTGGCGCCCTTCGGTGACGCCGAGCAATTGCGCAGCTTGATTGACCGCGATGCCGAGCACCGGGCGCTCTATCAGATTTTCCTGGACGTACGTAACGCTGCGGCCCACATTCTGGAGCACACCACCTTGGCCGACATTGTCGCGCCCAAGTCCCCAGGATCGAAGAAGGGGCAACGCAAGAAGAAGGGGCAAGACTCAGCTGTGCTGCCGATGGTGGTGCACGGCAATCCGAACCGGGGGAGAGATGAGTAAGCGCCTCATCATCGCTGGTTTTATCTTCATTATTCTTTTCGCAGCTGCCGGATCGGCGCAGACCGTGATTCGAGTCGGCGCATTTCCCAACATCACCCATGCCCAAGCCATGGTGGGAAAGGCAAACGGATGGTTCGAGAAAGGGCTGGGCTCAGGCACGAAGATTGAATGGGTCAGCTTCAATGCGGGTCCGTCGGCGATCGAGGCCTTGTTTGCGGGCGCGATCGACATGACCTACGTCGGCCCCAACCCGACCATCTCGGGATACGTGCGCTCCAACGGGGAAGCGCTGCGGGTGATCGCCGGCGGAGCCAGCGGCGGGGCGGCATTGGTGGTGCGCGCCGATTCGGGCATTGAAAAGCCCGAGGACTTTCATGGCAAGAGAGTGGCTTCGCCGCAAATGGGGAATACCCAGGACGTGGCGCTGCGGGCCTGGCTGAAGGCGCACGGTATGAAGTCAACGGACAAAGGCGGGGACGTCCAGGTGCTGCCCATGGCCAATCCCGATCAACTTACACTTTTCCTGAAGAAGGAACTGGACGCGGCCTGGGCCCCGGAGCCGTGGGCGACACGGCTGATCCGTGAAGGTAACGGCCGCCTGTTCCTGGATGAGCGTGATCTGTGGCCGCAGGGGCAGTTCGTGGTTACCAATCTCATTGTGAGCGCCAAGTTTCTGCGAGAACATCCCGGTGTTGTGAAGCAATGGCTGCGCGCGCACGTCGAGCTGACGGACTGGATCAACGGCCACTTGCCCGAGGCCAAGGGGATCCTGAACCAACAGATCAAAAAGGAAACGGGCAAGGCGCTATCCGCGGCGGTGCTGGGCGATGCCTTCGGACGCCTGCAAGTTACCTACGACCCGTTGCGCAACACTTTGCTGACTTCGGCGCACTCCGCCTACGACGCTGGATTTCTGGGCAGGCAGATGCCGGACCTGTCCGGACTTTATGACTTGAGCCTGCTCAACCAGGTATTGGCGGAAAAAGGAAAGAAGGCCATTCCATGACACCGAACCCCGCGTTTCAGTCTCTTCCCGAAGAGCTGCATTCCCCGATTCTTGGCCGCAAGAAGCCGGCCACCAGGGTTGCGGTGCTGCCGCTTCGTCAGAACGGCGCCAACGGAATTCCCAAGGTCTCGCTCAAAGGGATTTCGCTCAGCTACAAAACGAACGACGGTTCGCAGCTGTTGGCACTCGATGACATCAACCTGCAAGTAAACCCGGGCGAGTTTCTGTGCATCGTCGGTCCCTCTGGCTGCGGTAAATCGACCCTGCTGCACTTGATTGCCGGCCTGCAGCCGGCGACGTCTGGCAAGGTGTTGGTGGATTCTAAGACCGTCGACGGCCCGGGCACGGACCGTATTCTCATCTTTCAGGAGCTAGGACTGTTCCCCTGGCTGACGGTGGCAAAGAACGTTGAGTTTGGAATGAAGATGAAGGGCGTCGCGAAAGCAGAGCGGCGGGAGAAGACCGAGTACTACCTGCGCCTCGTACATCTGTCGCAGTTCAAGGACAGCTACACTCATCAGCTGTCGGGGGGAATGCGGCAGCGGGTTGCCCTGGCACGGGCGCTGGCGACCGAACCTGACGTTCTGCTGATGGATGAGCCGTTTGCGGCTCTGGACGCCCAGACCCGCGACCTGCTGCACGATGAACTGGAGCGCATCTGGGCGGAAACCGGCCGCACCATCATCTTTGTGACCCACAATGTACGCGAAGCAGTTCGCCTGGGCGATCGTGTGGTTCTTTTTACCTTCCGGCCGGGTCGAATCAAAAGCGAGTTCCTCATCGACCTGCCGCGGCCGCGCCATCTGGAAGACGTCACGGTGGCAAAGCGCGCGGGAGAGATCCTGGACGAGCTTCGTGAAGAGATCAACAAATCCCTGGAGGAGCAGTACGGCCATGAAGCGGTTCGCTAGGCACGCCATCTTTTATTCGGTGCTGGTGGGGATCTGGGTCATTCTGGCCAAGCTGAAAGTTTGGCCACCCTATGTCTTCCCAACCCCGCAAGGAGTTGTGGAATCGCTGCGGGCGGGTTTCGCAGACCACAGTTTCTGGATCGCCATCATGGTCAGCATGAAGCGCATGCTGCTCGGGTACAGCTTGTCGGTGGTTCTAGGGATGATTTTGGGCCTGGGTGTGGCCAGCAACAAGTTTCTGGAAGAAACCATGGGAGGCCTACTGGTCAGTTTGCAGAGCTTGCCCAGTATTTGCTGGCTGCCATTGGCCGTGCTCTGGTTCGGACTGAGCGAGAAAGCCATCCTCTTTGTGGTGGTGATGGGGTCGTTGTTGTCGGTCACCATTGCGATGGAAACCGGACGCCAGCAAATGCCAAAAATCTATGGCATGGCTGGGCGCAACCTGGGGGCGCGCGGCTTCCCGCTTTTCTGGCATGTGCTGCTGCCGGCCAGCCTGCCTTACATCGTTTCCGGATTGAAGCAGGGATGGGCCTTTGCCTGGCGCTCGCTGATCTCCGGGGAGATGATCTTTGTGAGCTTGGGATTGGGGCAGTTGCTCATGATGGGGCGCGACCTCAACGACATGAGCCAGGTGATCGCGGTCATGATTCTGATTGTTGCCATCGGCTACATCGTCGATGGTTTGGTCTTCAAGACGATCGAGCGCCGTTTGCAGCACAAGTGGGGGCTGGCGCCGGTCTAGCCCTCAGAGCTAGGGGGCTTCCCGGCCTGCCCTTTGTAGGCCACTCAAGATTTCAATGCGTTTCGAGGACGGCAAGGCCACGTCCTTAATATAAGTTAGTAGATAGACATAATATAGATTGATGAACATCTCACAAACACGACCTTGCTCTGCGCCCAGCGGAATCAGTTGTGCCATTGACAGTCGATTTTTGCCTGCGCTAAAGAAGGAGTATCGAGCGAGAGTAGACAAGGGTTCACGGCGGGCCTGCTTTTGCGCAGCTCCCTGCCGAATCACGACCCCTGCCACAGCCTCCCACAGGCTGTCTCTTTACCAATCACCCGCAAACCACGGGTGTACTTCGACCAACTTCTGGGTGGGGAGCGATCTATGAATATTCGAGCGCTGTATGTGGGCTTTGTTTTTGCGCTGCTGATCGGCATATCGCAATTGTCGGCAGCACAAGAAATCACGGTTGCCGCGGCGGCCGATTTGCAGTTTGCGTTCCAGGATGTGGCTGCGCGTTTTGAAAAGGACACGGGCAAGAAGGTCAAACTGATCTTCGGTTCCTCGGGCAATTTCTTCGCGCAGATCCAGAACGGTGCGCCGTTTGATCTGTTCTTTTCAGCGGACAGCGATAATCAGAAAAAACTCGAGGCTGCCGGACTGGCGGAGCCGGGAACGCTCTACCAGTACGCGACGGGGAAGATCGTGCTTTGGGTCCCCGCCCGCTCGAAGCTCGACTTGAGCGAGGGGCTCCGGGTCCTGCTCGACCCCAAAATCAGCAAGATCGCCATTGCCAATCCGGAACACGCTCCCTATGGCCGTGCGGCAGTTGCGGCCCTGAAACACGAGAGCCTGTACGATCGCGTCGCCGGCAAGTTTGTCCTGGGAGAGAATATTTCCCAGACCGCCTCTTTTGTAGTTTCCGGCAGTGCCGACATTGGGATCGTGGCTCTTTCCCTGGCGTTAGCTCCTTCCATGAAGGACAAGGGAAGGTATGCGGAAATCCCGGCGGAAGACTATCCCGCCATCTCACAAGCGGCGATCGTCCTGAAGTCTTCGCAGCAGAAGCAGGCAGCGCGGCAGTTTCTCGCCTTCGTGCAATCTGCAGAAGTCCTTAAATTGCTTCGCACTTACGGTTTTTCAACTCCCAGCGCTACCAAAGTCCAATCCAACGAGGGAAAAAGATGAAAGCGCTTTTGACTGTCTCCCTTCTACTTGTGACCCTACCCGGCTTGGCACAAACTGCAGCCAAGGCCAAGCCCAAACCTGCCGCGAAACAAGGTACCGTCAGCGCTCAAGAGGTGCAGGCGCTGCGCGATGCCCTGGCGGCACAACAACGCCAAATGGAACAGCAAAACCACCAGATGGATCAACTAAGGTCCCAGCTTCAGCAGTTGCTGGACTCCGCGCAGCAGGCCAGTTCTGCCGCGCAGCTGGCCCAAGGCTCGGTCGAGCAGGCGCAGACCACGGCCACCCAAGCTCAACAGTCCGCGGCGGAAGCGCAGCGACTGGCTGACCAGGCCTCCTCCAATGCGGTGGAAGCCAAGACCGCCCTTGCCCTGGTCAAAACGAAGTCCCAGGAGGAAGACAAGAAGTTGAGCGCACTGCAGGACATTCTCGGGCGCTTCCGTTTCAGCGGCGATGTCCGCGTCCGCTTTGAGAACTACAACCAGACTGGCGTTCCAGACCGCAACCGTGCCCGGATCCGTGTCCGCTTCGGTATTGAGGGCAAGCTGAACGATGATTTCATCGGAGGGCTCGCGCTGGCCACTGGCTCTCAGGGAGACCCGACCACGACCAACGAGACGCTGACCAATTTCTTTGATCGCAAGACCATCGCACTGGACCGAGGTTACATTACTTACAATCCGACCGCGCACCGGTGGCTGTCGCTTACCGGCGGCAAGTTTGCCTACACCTGGCAACGGACTTCGCAAACTTTCGATCCCGACATCAACCCCGAGGGCTTCAACCAGAAGTTCTCCTTCGATTTGGAAGGCCCGGTAAGAAACGTTACAGCCCAAGCCATCGAGCTGCTCTACAACGAAGCCAACGGAAAGCCGGGTATTCCTTCGCAGGACTCGTATGCCGTGGGCGGACAGGTATCCGCACGGCTGCAATTTGGACCGTGGACGGCGACTCCGTCGATCCTGAGCCTGAAGTGGAACCGCCCGGACGCGATCCTTGCGGCCAGTGCGTTCGCCACGGGCGCAACAATCACCGGCTTCCTGCCTTCTGGTGGCACCAAGCCGACAACCGGCATTCCGATCGGTGGTGAGGGTCCGGGCTGCAGCAAGGGCAACAACCTTCCGTCCTTTCCACCCTGCGCCATCGCGGCCAATGGCATGACCAATGCCACCTTCGTCGATGCCAAGGGCGTGGTGCACTTTGCCTCCGGCTTCAACTATGTGGACTTCATCCTGAGCAACCAGATCAAGGATGGACTGGCGCGTTTGCCCATCAATCTGCAGCTCGAGTACCTGGTCAATCCGGACGCAGCCGCACATCCGCTCGATAGCAAGGGCAACGTGATAGCCAGCCTGGGCAGCCAGAACAAGGAGTACGGATTTGATCTCAGCCTGGGCCAAACGAAGAACAAGAACGATGTCCAGTTCGGCTACGCCTGGTACCGCGTGGGGCAGGATGCCGTGATCGCGTCCTTCGCAGAGAGCGATCAGCGGGCGCCTACTAACATTCTGCAGAACAAGTTCTACGCTCAATGGAAAGTGCGGGCCAACACACAAGCCGCGTTCACCTGGTGGCGTGGACGCGCCTTGAACACCAACCTCGAGAACAATGTCGCCCTGTTCAACAACTACAACGGCAGTGTTCCGACCATCAAGACACCAGGTCAGCAGGAGCCGTATCTGAATCGTTTGCAATTCGACCTGATTTACGCCTTCTAGGAACCTAGGCACGGATTTGCGCGGATTCACACGGATCAAACCAAATCTCTTTTCTTGATCCATGAAGATCCGTGTGAATCCGTGGCCGGTTCTGCCCGGGTTTCACGGTAGAATTCACAGCACCAGTAGAAAGGACCCAGCATGATTTCGCGGCGTGATTTTCTCAAGCGAGCCTCGGGCGCGGCAGCTGCCACCGGGGCTCTCCATCCGTGGCTGATGTGGGCTGATGATGCAGCACCACGGATCGCCGGCAAAGATGGCATGATCGTGCGCTCGGAGCGTTTCCTCGATCTCGAGATGCCGCCGGAGTTCTTCAATTCCTGGATCACGCCCGTGCCGCACTTTTTCGTGCGCAATCATATGCACGAACCGAGCACGCTGGAGGCCGACAGCTGGAAGCTCACTATCGGCGGGGAAGTAGAGAAACCGTTCTCCTTGAGTCTGGGCGACCTGGCGAAGATGGAGCAGCACACGGTCACCAACACGTTGGAGTGCGCAGGTAACGGGCGCGCCTTCCATCAGCCTCACGTGCCGGGCGTGCAGTGGCAGAAGGGGGCTGTCGGCACTGCGCGCTTCAACGGCCCGAAGCTCCGTGATGTCTTGCAGCGTGCCGGTGTGAAATCGACCGGCAAACACGTCATGTTTCATGGTCTGGACGAAGTCCCGGGCAAAGTGCCTCCGTTTATTCGCAGTGTTCCGATCGAGAAGGCCACCGACGGCGATACCCTGATTGCCACCCACATGAATGGCGCACCCTTGACCAAGCACCACGGCTTTCCGGCAAGAGCATTGGTGCCAGGCTGGATCGGAGCATCTTCCTGCAAATGGCTCAGTGAAATCAAAGTGCTGGAGAAGGAATTCGACGGCAACTTTATGAAACCGGGATACCGCATGCCCAACCATCCGCTGAAGCCCGGAGACCCGCTGAACCTGGATGACAGTCATGTGGTGACTGCGCTCAATGTGAAGTCGATCATCGCCGGCCCTACGGATGGCTCGACCTTAAGATCGCGTTCTGTCCTGGTGCATGGCGCAGCCTGGAGCGGAGAGGCCGATATCGTGAAGGTGGAGGTTTCGACTGACGCAGGTGCAACTTGGCAACTTGCGCAACTCGGCCACGAGCAGGCCAAGTACGCCTGGCGGCTTTGGAATTACAAGTGGAAGGCTCAGCAGCCAGGGGAGTACACCTTCATGTCTCGGGCGACAGACAGTCAAGGCCGGACCCAGCCTGTAACCGCCGAGTGGAACCCCAGCGGGTATCTATACAACGCCATCGATCAGGTGAAAATTCATGTCCAAGCCTAGACCTATGAAACTCGCCGACATCGGATTGTTGCTGGCATTGTCCTCGGTTTTGCTGTTGCCGCGGCTGCGGGCCCAATCGCCTGGGCTACCCGCGGGACCCATTCGCGACAAGGTGACGACGGCATGCACGGAGTGCCATGAGTCGCGCATAATTCTTCAGCAGCGCATGGGCAAGGGTGCCTGGACGAAGGAAGTTGACAAGATGGTCAAATGGGGCGCAGTGGTTGATCCCGCCGACCGGGATGCTTTCATCAATTACCTGAGCACGAATTTTCCGCCTGACAAAACACCCGAAGACATGCCCCGATCTGCTCCGGAAAGGAAACGGTAACGTTCGATTTCTCAGGTTTCGTCCTTCTGGACGATCTTTTGCCAACGGCACTTCCCATTTTCCGGCCGGAACCGGAAGTGCGCCCCGGAGGAACCCCTCCTGAGTTGGAGCCCCTTAGACAGAGACTTTAGTCCCTAAGAGCTTTGGCCTCTTGCGAGAGCCCGACCCTGCCAGTTATCGTTGCGCCACTTTAGCACGTGCTGTTTTCTGGTACTTACAGGAAGTAAATCCCCCTTCAGCGCCAGAACATTGTTGGGCGAAGCACATGGTGTGAATGTGCAGAGAATTGCATCTTTGGTTCCGTGGAGATTGTATGGGCAGCGAAATCGCGCCCGTCGTTTCCAGGTAAGCTTCATTCATTCATAAAGTTGCATGGCATTCGTTGCAGTGTTGCATGATGCACTGTTTTTGGCCGGGCAAGTGCTTCGGTTTGCAGGTGGTTGTGGGGTGTAGCGGTTCCGATTTTTGTTTCTCACCCGAGGGTGGCGCCGGAACTGCTTCCAGATGCAGACGGTCTGGGAGTCACAATGTGACTCAGAGGGCGGAGCTATATCACGACGCAAATTTTGGAGAGCTTAGGTACCATGGAGCGCATGCCAGTAGCAGAGATGAACTGGTATGCGGTTCGTACGCGATCACGCCACGAAAAGTCTGTGGCTCGCCAGCTCGAGGAACGTGGGATCACCGCCTTTCTGCCGCTGGTGACGCAACTCCGTCGTTGGAGCGACCGGCGAAAGCTGGTGCAGTTTCCGTTGTTTCCCGGGTACACTTTTGTCCGCTTGACCTACGAGCCGCCAGTGCGGCTTGCCGTGCTTCAAACCGAAGGTGTGGTGCATTTTGTCGGAACTCACGGACACGGCATCCCGATCCCCGACGAGCAGATCGAGTCGATCCAGACCCTGTTGCGGAACGACGTGCTCATTGAGAGCCATCCCTATCTGAAGATTGGGCAGAGGGTGCGGCTTCGTGGGGGTTCCCTCGAGGGTATGGAGGGCATTCTGGTCGCGCGCAAGGGCCATCGCATGCTGGTGATCTCCGTTGAACTCATCCAGCGCTCCCTGGCGATCCAGGTAGACGGTTACGACGTGGAGCCCGCTTAACAAAGGTCTTGGCGCACAGCCCGGAGTTGAATTAGCATTGCGGCCTCAGAAGATCGAACCGCTGAGGTGGCCGAAGGGGCAAGGTTTTTGGGGTGGGGCAGCAGGCTCGGATTCTCGCCGATGCACTCATCCTCAGAGTTGCGGGACCCGAAGAAGGGCAAGCTTTAGCAATTTGAGAGGGACAATGAATCAGCGTTTAAGATTTTCTGCTTACATCTTGTTCGTTGTGTTAGCGGCGCTTGCCGTTTGTGCGGCGCAGGCGGACTCGCAGAGTGGCGCTTCCGCCAACGGGCCGGCCATGAGTCCGGTTGCATCGGCTTCGGCCCCCAGCACTGAGCCGCAGTTTCAGGAGCATCACCCGCGCTACACGCTGCGGGAAAGCGATGTTTTTGATATCAACTTTGATTTGAGCCCTGAATTCAATCAGGCCGCTGTCGTGGTCCAGCCGGATGGCTTTGTTACCCTCCGCGGGGTCGGTGATGTCAAAGTTGTGGGGCAGAGCGTCCCGCAATTGATTGCCACGTTGCGGCAAGCCTACGCCAAGATCCTGCATGATCCGATCATCTCGATCGTACTCAAAGACTTTCAAAAGCCGTTTTTTATTGCTGACGGCCAGCTCGGCCGGCCGGGCAAGTACGAGCTTCGCGGCGACGTGACTTTGACGGAAGGGATCGCGCTGGCCGGCGGTTTTCTGGAAAGCGCCAAGCATTCGCAGGTGCTGCTGTTCCGGCGGGTGAACGACCAATGGTCGTCCGCCCGGATCATCAACGTGAAACAGATGCAGAAAGACGGAAATTTGAAAGAGGATCCCTACTTGCACCCCGGGGACATGCTGTTCGTACCCAAGAACTTTATGTCCAAGATCAGGCCCTTCGTTCCCAACTCAGGCGTGAGTGTGGCAGCGTTCAATCGGCAGTACTAGGCGTCCAATCGCCAATATTTTTAAGAGAACAGCGAGGTTCTCACTATGAACAACCAAGAACTGATGTTGCCCGGCAACACGGCAAGATCTACGTTTACCACGCGGGATCTGCTGGCCATGTTGTTCCGTCATAAGCGCACCGCGGTGGTTTGTTTCGCGGGCATTCTGTTGGGTACGGCCCTGGCCATTGTTTTCAACCCGTATCGCGCCACCACTAAGTTCCTGGTGCATCACGAACGCGTCGATCCCGTGGTGACTGCCGAGCAGAACTCCGCGATGTCACGCCGGCCGGAGGTGACAGAAGACGAGATCAACTCCGAAATCGAGCTGATGAAGAGCGGCGATGTGCTGCGCGACGTGGTGCTGGCCTGAGAGCTGGACAAGCACAGGACGCTTTCCGAATATATTTTCGGCCGCGCAACTCCGGAGAAGAGGACCGCGAAAGCGATCAAAGCTCTGGGCAACGACCTTAAGATTGAGCCGGTGAACAAGAGCAACGTGATTACCGTCAGTTACTCATCGGACGACCCAAAACTCGCGGCCAAGGTTCTGGACGCGTTCGGAACCGCCTACATCAAGGAGCATCAGAGAGTCCGCACCCCTCCGGGACAGGTCGAGTTCTTTGACCAGGAGGCCGATCGTTACAAGCAGCAGTTGGCAGATGCAGAGGCCAAAATCAAGGACTTTTCGAAAGAGCAAAATGGAGTTGCTCCGCACGTGTCCAGGGACATCACGCTGCAAAAGCTAAGCGACTTTCAGTCCACCTTGCAACAGACCCGTGCCGATCTTTCCACTGCCGAGCAGCGAATCGAGTCGTTGGAAAAGCAAGCCACAACCACGCCGCAGCGCCTGACCACTTTCATGTCGAAACAAGACAATTTTCAGGTCCTGCAGAACCTCAAGACCACCTTGATGGGCCTGCAGCTCAAGCGCACGGAATACCTCACCAAGTATCAGCCGGACTACCCCCTGGTGCAGGAAGTTGACAAACAGATTGCTCAAACCCAGGCCTCCATCGCTGCTGAGGAAGCCAAACCGATCGAGCAAGTGACTACGGACCGGAACCCGACCTACGCCTGGATCAATGAAGAGTTGGCCAAGGCCAAGGCCGAGTACAAGGGGCTGCAGGCCAAGGAGGCGACGACCCAAAGCACGGTTGCCGTCTACGAGGCGCAAGCCCGGGACCTTCAGCAAAAAGGGCTGATCGAGCAGGACCTCTACCGTAACTTTAAGACCAACGAGGACAACTACCTGCTGTACCTGCGCAAGCGGGACCAGGCTCGTATGACGGAAGCGTTGGACAGTACGCGCATTGTCAACGTTTCTGTGGCTGAGCAACCAGTAGCGCCGAGCATGCCCTACAATTCTCCCACCTTGGTCGGGATAATCGGAATGCTAGTGGCCATGACCGTGACCATGGGTGCAGTGTTTGTCCAGGAATACCTGGATCCTTCTTTCCGCACACCCACTGAGGTGTCGACCGCGCTCAACATTCCGTTGCTGGCGGCGGTTCCGCACCAGCTGAATGGATTTCATGTCAACGGCAACGGAAATGGGAACGGCAACGGAAACGGCAACGGACACGGACGGAACGGCTCGCACACTTTACCGGATAAGTCGATTTCTATAATCTCCTAATCAGCGGGACCGGGCAGCCTGTCGAACGGCTGCCCGCCCCCGGGACTCTGCAGCTTCGAGAACATCCCCCCAAGCAAGAGAGCAAGCTCGACCCCGGCCGACGGGCCAAGAAAGGGAACCCAGGGTTAATCATGAGTAGAAACTTCGAACTGTTGAATCAGATGGGCAAGACACCGGTCATGCTGCCGCCGGAGGCGGAGCTTAGCAGTGCCCCCGCTCCAGAAGCAGCTGCTTTCATTGCTCCCTTGGAGATGGATGGAATGGCCCGCGAGGAAATTACCAAGCTAGTCCACCGGTTGTTTCTTCTGGGCAGCACCGAGGCGCCGCGCCGGGTGGCGTTCACCGCCACGGAACCCGGCAATGGAAATACGTGGATGTGTGCCCGCGTTGGGGAGATTCTGGCCTCGCAGGTGGGTCGCTCCGTCTGCATTGTGGATTGCAACCTTCGGACTCCTTCTCTTCACCAGCAATTCGGAGTGGAGAACCATCACGGTCTCTCCGACGCCTTGCGGGGAGAGGGTCCGATCCGCCAGTATGCGCGACAGTTGCGGAGGAATCTCTGGCTGGTAAGCTGTGGAGCATCGAGTGAATCGGCGCAAGAACTTCTGACTTCAGACCGGATGCGTATGCGCATTGCCGAACTAGGAGCTGAGTTTGACTATGTTCTGCTGGATGTGGCCGCTCTCAATGCTTCCAATGACGGAGTAGTGTTGGGACACCTGGTGGATGGCGTGGCCCTGGTACTTAAAGCCAATTCTTCCCGCCGCGATTCCACGCGGGACACCATTCAGTTGCTTCAGGCCTCCAATGTGCGTGTACTCGGGGCAGTGTTGAACCAGCGGACCTTCCCCATTCCAGAACGTATCTACAACCGGCTTTGATCCACTGCGGGCAGAGGGGCAGGAGTAGCACTCGCGCCCATGCGGGGGCCCGCCTGACAAACCTCGCCCGACCAGCGGAAAAGCGTTCCTTCGCAGTCTCCGATCCAGGTTCCACTTCGCGGGTTCCGCCCTTGAGTTTGGGAACTCGTCTTCTCTGTAACACATGCCTCAATCACCGACCAGGTCTCTCTAAGGGGATTCACCGATGGGCACGATGAAAGGCCAAGTCTTGAGCAGCGCTACCAAGCTCTTCGACTTGGTGCTGCTGATGGGCTCGTTCGCAGTGGCAGTCCTGCCCCACCTCCGGGCCAGCGGGTCGATCTCGCTTGCTCAATTCCTCGGGCTCAAGATCAAGCTGGGCGATATCGTCATCTTCTCCAGCCTGTTGGGAATTTGGATCCTGATCTTCACCATTCTTGGACTTTACGGGTCCAAACGGTTGGCAAGCCGCAGGAGTGAGGCGTTCGACGTCGTCAAAGCGACCACGCTGTGTGCTGCGGTGCTGGGACTTGCGTCTTTTCTCCTCCAGTTCCAGTGGGTCACGCCAAGCTTTGTGGCTATTTTCTGGGCCTGCAGTACCTTCGTCATCGTATCCACCCGGATGGCGGTCCGGACCTGGCTGCGGCGACTGCGCATGCACGGGCGTGATTCGCGCAATATGCTGATCGTAGGCTCCAATCGCCGCGCCATCGAATTCGCACGGAAGATCCAGTCCAAACCGGAACTCGGTTATCGCATTCTTGGTTTTGCAGACGCCGAGTGGGCGGGGATCGGAGAGCTGGAGCGTCAGGGCTGGCCGCTGGTCTGCGGTCTCGGGGACCTGCGTACCTTCCTCCGACGTAGCGTCGTGGACGAAGTGGTGCTTACAGTTCCGCTGCGCTCATTCCATGATTTGGCCTCCGATGTGGCCGCCATGTGCGAACAACAGGGAATCGTCGTCCGTGTGCTGTCCGACCTCTTCAATCTGCAGCACCGGCAGGCGAAGGCCGAAGAGTTTGCCGGCGCCCCGCTGATCACACATTCCAGCGGCATCACCGAGGGCTGGCCCAGTACGATCAAGCGCACCCTCGATTTCACTCTCTCTCTGCTGCTGCTCATCGCGCTCGCCCCGCTGCTGCTGCTGACCGCTATCTTGATCAGTCTCACTTCTGCGGGCCCGGTTTTCTTCGTACAAAGGCGGATTGGCCTGAACAAGAGAGTCTTTTATATCTACAAGTTTCGAACCATGGTGGTAAACGCAGAAGAAAAGATGCGGGAGGTCGAGCATCTGAATGAGCTCTCTGGGCCGGTGTTCAAGATCAAGAACGATCCCCGGCTCACGTCCGTGGGCAGGTTCCTGCGCAAGACGAGCATCGACGAACTGCCTCAACTCTTCAATGTGCTCTGCGGTGACATGAGCCTGGTGGGCCCACGTCCGTTGGCGGTGCGTGATTACGAACTGTTTACCGAGGCCGGCCACGATTGGCAGCGCTGCCGCTTCAGTGTCCGCCCCGGAATTACCTGCTTATGGCAGGTAAGCGGCCGGAATTCACTGCCGTTTCACCAGTGGATGGAGCTCGATCTGCAATATGTGCGTGGCTGGTCCCTGTGGCTTGACTTGCAGATCCTGGCAAGAACTATCCCCGCAGTCCTGCGAGGCTCAGGCGCGGCCTGAAGCCGAGTTTGTCCTTCAAGGAATTTCCCACCCTTGCTGAAGGAAATCACTGACAACCCGGACCAGCAGCTTGCGGACTTGCCGGCGATGACCGAGGCCGAAAAGCGGCAGATCCTGGTCGAGTGGAACCAGACCAAGTGTGAGTATCCGCGCGAGAAATGCCTGCATCAGCTGATTGAGGCCCAGGCCGAGCGCGTGCCGGAACGGGCCGCTGTCACCTGTGGAAGCAAGCAACTTACATATCGAGAATTCAATACGCGCGCGAACCAGTTGGCGCATTATCTGCGCAGCCGTGGGGTCGCACCGAACCATCGCGTGGGAATCTGTTTGGATCCCTCGCTCGAGTTTTCAGTCGCAGTGTTGGCTGTGCTGAAGTCGTGTGCAGCGTGCGTGCCTTTGGACCCCAATTACCCGAAGGAGCGCCTCGCGTACATGTTGGAGGACGTGCAGGCGCAGGTGGTGATTACAGAAAAAGGCGTGTTACCAGACGCTCCGGCAGGTTGCGAAGTGGTTTTCCTCGGGGACGCGGCTGGAGTCGTTTCCGGCCAGCCCACGGCAAACCCGGACGGCGGCACCACTCCGGAAGATATCGCGTACGTGATTTACACTTCCGGTTCGACTGGCAAGCCGCGGGGAGTTTTGCTTACCCATGCGGGACTGGTGAATTACAACACGAATGCGGCGCGGATGTATGCCATCACGCCGGATGACAGGGTGCTGCAGTTCTGTTCCGTAAGCTTCGACATCGCTATTGAGGAGATGTTCATTACCTGGCTTAGTGGGGCCAACCTGGTCCTGCGGACCGAGGAGATGCCGCTCGCAGTCCCTGAATTCATCGACTGGGCTGAGCAACAACGCATAACCGTTCTGGACTTACCCACCGCTTACTGGCACGAGTGGGTGCACGAATTTGCAGAGCTAAAGAAGGTGACGCCGCGAGACGTGCGCCTGGTAATTGTCGGAGGGGAGAAGCCCTCCTCTCAAGCCTATGCCACATGGGTGAATTCGGTCGGCCGCGACGTGCGCTGGATCAATACCTACGGTCCCACCGAGATCAGCATTTGTGCGACTGCGTTCGAACCCGCCTGGGGACTGGGCGCACCGATACCGGAAAACATTCCTATCGGTCGTCCTCTGGCAAACGTTCGGGTGTACCTGCTTGACCAGAATCTAAACCCGGTTCCGGTTGGTGTTGCCGGCGAACTGCATGTGGCAGGGGTGGGAGTGGCGCGAGGTTACCTCAATCGCCCAGAGCTCACAGCAGAAAAGTTTATTCCTGATCCCTTCAGTTCTGAACCCAGCGCACGCTTGTACAAGACCGGTGACCTGGCCCGATACCTGCCATCCGGGGATATGGAGTTTCTGGGACGCGGCGACGACCAAATCAAGATTCGCGGTTTCCGCGTGGAGCTAGGTGAGATTGAAGCCGCACTGGCCAAGCATCCCGGTGTGCGCCAAGCGGTGGTAATTGCGCGGGAAGATGTGCCCGGCGACAAGCGGCTGGTTGCATACTTGGTGGCTGCTCCGGGCGGGAAGCCAGCTACGACCGAGCTTCGCCACTACCTGCAAAGGCAACTTCCCGACCATATGGTGCCTTCAGCGTTTGTAGTTCTGGCGGCCATGCCACTGACGCCGAATGGCAAGATTAATCGACGCGGCCTGCCTGCACCAGAATTCGAGCCCTCGCGGGACGGGTTCGCCCTGGCCACAGATGCTCTGCAATCGCAATTAGTGAAGATCTGGGAGGAAGTGATCGGTCACGGGCCGATTGGCATTCGCGACAATTTCTTTGATCTGGGTGGTCATTCCTTGATGGCAGCCCGGCTGATGCACCACACTGGACAAGCACTCGGCAAGACCTTGCCCTTGGCCATGCTCTTTCAGGCTCCCACCATCGAGCAGTTGGCCAATGTCTTGCGCCGCGACGAGTGGTCCGATCATTGGTCTTCGCTGGTGCCGATCCAGACCCGCGGCTCCCAGCCGCCGTTCTTTTGCATACATGGAGTCGGTGGCAACGTGCTCGGTTTTCGGGAGCTGGCCCGGTGTATGGCCCCAGAATTTCCTTTTTATGGCCTGCAGTCTCAGGGCCTGGACGGAAAGCGCCTTTGCCATACCAGTGTGGAAGCGATGGCCTCGCATTACATCAACGAAGTGCGCAACGTCCAGCCTCAAGGACCGTACTTTTTGGGCGGGTTTTCCTTCGGTGGCTTGGTTGCCTACGAAATGGCCCAACAGTTCTTGGCGCTCGGCGAGGAAACTGCCCTGCTGGTGTTGTTCGACACTCAGCCTGGAGACTTGGAACCAATCAGTACATCGGTAATCAAACTGCTGCTTCGGCCTTCCCGGCAGCATTGGCTCCACGATGTGCCCAAGAGACTAAGAAAAAGAATTCGCCGCACCGTGCGGGGCCTGGGAGTACCCAAGTTGCTTCGGGATGTTCGCAACGCAAACGGGGAAGCCGCCGCCCGTTACCTATTGCGGCCCTATCCCGGCAAAGCTACCCTGGTACGAGCTGCGGAAAAGTCCCTGCGAAACTCCGCCGACCCCCAGCACGCCTGGAGTTCTCTGGTCGATAGCTTGGACATCCACGAGATCGCGAGCGACCACTACGACATACTTGTCGAGCCCCGGGTCAGGGATCTCGCGGAGTGCTTGAAGGCCTGTATCGAACGGGCCCGCACAGAACCCGAACAGGCACCCGTGCGAATGAGTTTGCAAGCCTGAGAGCCGGGTGAGAAACACTGCGCCAACCATCTAGGTTCAGATCGAACGTCAGCAACGAAATTCATCTTGCCAGAAGCAAATATTCAAGAACCTGAGATCGAAGTTCAGGAAGGGCCGGCCGACAGCCGGTTTGCCCGCGCGTTGAAGACCGTCTTCCCCGCAAAAGTCCTGGGCGTTGAGCATGACACCTTTCTCAGCCGGCTCGTGCCCTGGCTGCACAAGGGTGGGTTGGCTATCGTCGACCAGGCGTTGATTTCCGGCTCGAATTTCCTGGTCAGCATCTTACTGGCGCGCTGGCTGGTGCCCGAACAGTACGGCGCCTACGCCGTCGCTTTCGGGTTCTTCTTGTTACTCTCGCTGGTTTACGGCGCGCTGGTGCTGGAACCGATGGCGGTTTTCGGCGGTTCTTCGTACCGCGACAGCTTGCGCGGATATCTGGGTTCCTTACTCTGGATTCACGTCACAATCTCGCTGACGATCGCAGCTGTCTTTGGCGCAACCGCACTGGGAGCCTGGAAGATAGCACCCTCCGGCGGGTTGGCCGGCGCAATGGCCGGAGTCACCATTGCTTCTCCTTGCGTTCTGCTGTTTTGGCTGGCTCGTCGGACTTTCTACCTGGAGCTGTCGCCAGCCAAGGCGGCCACTGGCGCTTTGATCTATTTCACGGTGAGCTCGGGCGGCTTGTTCTTCCTTTTCCGGTACGGCTTGCTCTCCCCGTTCAGCGCATTTGTGCTCATCGGCACGGCCGCTCTGGGCACGGGAATCTACCTGCTCGCGTTGCTGCGGGGGGAATTGCGGCACGCTCCTTTTACTCAGCCCGTCAGTGAGGTTTGGAAGAAGCACTGGAACTACGGCCGCTGGGCACTGCTGAGTTGTGTCGCAAGCTGGATTCCCGCCTACATCTATTATCCTTTGCTGAGTTCGTTCGGTGGCATGGCCCGGTCGGGAGAGCTCAAGGCCCTAATGAACTTCACCCTTCCGGTGGAGCAGGTCAAGACCGCGCTGGGGCTGCTTTTTCTGCCCTATGCAGCCTCGGTCTTGGAGCGGGAAGGACGCGCCAGCGCGGGTGCGCTGAGCCGAAGAATGACTCTGGTCGCGGTGGGAGTGGCGGTCGCTTACTGGAGTGTCATGCTGGGGCTGGCGCAACCAGCGTTCCGCGTTCTCTATTCGGGCCGATACCTGGAAGTCGCCCACTTGTTGCCGATCGTAGCCTTGGGTTCCATCGCCTGGTGCGGCAGTTTCGGCTCGGCTATTGCTTTGCGGGCAATGGAATCGCCCGTCTCAGTGTTCGTCGCTTTCGGACTGGCAACCGTTGCCTCTGTGTTGATTGGGGTTCCAGCCACGTGGGCGTTCGGCGTCTCCGGAGCCATCTGGGGTACTAATGTGTCCGATTTGCTTTCCTGGATGATTCTGGTCTGGCTTCTTCGGCGCAGGATGGCAGGAAAATCCCTCGGCATTGACCGCTTCGCTTGGTGGAGAAGCACGGGATCGCAGACCTTGCCAGAAGAATTTCCAGTTGAATAAAGGATCGGGCGCCAGCCTGGCGTTCACTGCGCGCCAGTCGAGCAGCTCGGCTTAAGAGAGGACAGGACAAATGTCACAGCAGTCAAATAACCCGGCCCGACCGAAGGGCGGAATTTACTCAAAACCACGACGCAAGCCAACTAGTCTTTATCGCAAGCTGCGCCGAAAATTCTCCACCACTCTGTTGAGAAAACCGGTTCTCTGGTTGCGCCATCATGGTTTCCGTCCGGAAGACGTTTTCTTAGGTTCCTACCCCAGGTCAGGCACCACCTGGTCGCGGTTTGTCTTGTACGAGATCCTTACCGGGCAGGAAGGTGGCTTCGATGACGTAAACGGCCTGCTGCACGGAGTCGGCACGCAGGCAACCGGTGCCCGCATCCTCCCCGGAGGCGGCCGCCTCATCGCTACCCACGAGCGTTATTGGAAGGGCTACCACAAGGCGATTTACCTGGTACGCGATGCCCGCGATGTGATTTTGTCCGAGTTTGCTTACACTGCGGCGCTGGAGTATTTTCAGGGGGACCTGGACGAGTTCATTGAGACCTTCTTGTGTGAGAAGATCAACGCTTTCGGGCCTTGGCAGAACCATGTGACCTCCTGGCTGGATTCCCCTATCGCGGGCAACGGGAATCTGCTCGTAGTACGCTTTGAGGATCTCCGCCAGAATCCCTTTCAGGGATTCACCGACATTGCGAAGTTCCTGGGCGTTAACTGCGATCCCCACTTGATCAACAATGCCATAGCCCACAATGCCTTGGACAAAATGAAAGAGAAAGAGGATGTTGCTCCGCAACGGGCCTCGGTCAAAGGCCGTTTTGTGCGCAGCGGAGCGGTGCAGGGATGGCGCGCCAAGCTGACCGCGGAGCAGGTGCGATTTATCGAGCAACATGCAGGAAGCGTTCTGCAGCGTATGGGATACCCGCTTTCCAGCCAACTGGCGGAACCCGAACCCCTGCTGCAAACCTCATCGGGTGGCCGATAGTCGTCACCACAACTAAGACGGGAAGAGTGGAGAGATAAAAGAGATGCTTCAGGGAAACAGTGTTCGGCGATCCCCCCAGGGATTGTTCTCCGCGGGGATGATTGCGGGCTTGATCTTGGTAACCGGGCTTTCCACCGCATTGATGCGGGCCCTGCCTGCCGCTGATATGGAACAGGGAAGCGTCAAGGTCATCTCCGGCGCCACGATCTTTTTCTTTCTCCTTTGCCTCGGTTTGGGTTCCGCCATTGTGCAGAATATGGACCTCAGACGGATGGTATACCGGCTGGCCTTGATCACCTGGTGTGTCCTGCTGCTATGCACGGTGTACTTCAGCCGCGTCAACGACAGCTACAGCATGGGGCAAGGAAGCTTTTCCATTCTGGCCTACGGCGAAGGCGCCATGTGGATACTGTGCTTTATCGTGCTGCTGGTCCTCACCGCGCGGAAGCCGGCCTACATCAAGCAACTCTTTCACGACTCCCCGTTGTGGGTGACTTTGTTTCTTGGGTTCTGCGTGATTTCCATCGCCTGGGCGCCCGGCCCCACGTACGCCATGGCATGGGGATTCAAGGCGGTGCTGACGGTCGGGCTGTTGCAACTTTGCGCGAGCCTCATGGAAGACATTACGGACATCACGGCGTTCCTGAAAACCACCGTGTTTGCCTTCATGTTTCTCAGCATCGTGCCCTTGTACTATGCCTTTACCGATCCCCTCGGTCCATGGGAAGACGATCGGCTGGCCGCCAACCCGGATTTGCTGTCGCCCACCGCGGCATCGTTGATGTTGATGTCGCTGATTTTGCTGTCGATCACCAAGCAGCGCTACTATGCCTTCACTGCCTTTATCGGCGCTGCCGTCATGTGCCTGGCTTTTGGCAAAGCCGGCATCGTGGGTGGAGTGCTTGGGGCGGTTCTCTTCGTGATGCTGCAACGGAAAGTGGTGCGAAGCCTCGGGCTGTTGTTGGGGATTTCGGCCATGGCCCTGTTCATCATCTCGGTCACACCTTTAGGCACGTACCTCCAGACCTATCGTGGAGGCTCCACCTTGACCGGACGCACGGTCATATGGACAACCGCCTTCAATGCGATCAAGACGAAACCAATCTTTGGTCACGGGTACTTGGGCACCTATTTCTCCTGGGAGAACACGAGCGGACTGGAGTCGGGCGCCGTCCACCTGCACAACGGTTTCCTGGAAGTTGCCTACAATGATGGAATTATTGGCGAAATATTGTTGTTGATGATCCACTTTATGATCGTGCGCAACATCTTTCGCTCGATGCATATATCGAAGATCTTGCGTGGCCGAGACCCGGACAATGAGGAGGCCTGGCACGCCTATTTGTTGACCATCGGCGCGCTGGGGATCTACGTCCACTCTTTCATTCAAGGCTTGTTCGGCGCAGATTTTGGCGGCAGATGTATGAGCCCCTACATGTTGTTCCTGGCAATATTTATGATTGCCGACGTAACCCTGCGAATGAATAAGAGACTTTTGCAGCGCACGTCGGAGCGCGCGGAGCCAGTGTATGCCGGCCCCAGCTTGGGATCGCTGAGGTTTGCGCCAGTCCGCGAGTGACCCATAAGACCAGCGGCCGTTGATCGTCACCAACGGAGCAGCCGATCCACCAATGAAGATTCTTCTCGTCCATAACTCATACCTCGAGCAGGGAGGGGAGGACGTTGTCTTTTGGCAGGAGCGGAGCTTGCTGAAGGCCGCAGGCCACGAGGTCCTGGAATACCAGCGCCATAACACCGAGATGGAGCAGTATTCGATGGTGCGCCGCCTGACCATCATCGGTCGCACCGTGTGGGCGTCCGACTCCTATCGAGAGTTCACTAACTTGCTACGCGATAACAAACCGGACGTGGTGCATGTGCACAATACGTTTCCGCTGATTTCACCCTCCATCCTTTGGGCGTGTCGCAGGGAGAGGGTGCCGGTCGTGCATACGCTGCATAACTACCGGTTGCTTTGCCCGGGCGCAAACTTTATTCGCGACGGAAAGCCATGCGAGGATTGCGTCCATGGCAGCATTTGGCAATCGGTTGCCCACGGGTGTTATCGCGACTCCCGCCCGCAGACGGCTGCGGTGGCGCTGATGTTGTCCGTGCACCGCGCCCGGAGGACCTGGACGGAAGCGGTGGACCGCTATATCGTGCTCACATCGTTTGCCCGCAGCCGGTTTGTGAATGCCGGACTTCCCGCGGAGAAAATCACAGTTAAGGGCAATTGTGTAGACCCCGATCCGGGCCAGCGGACCGGCGAAGGATCCTATGCTTTGTTTGTTGGACGGGTGTCCCGGGAGAAGGGGACACCGACGCTGCTGCAGGCATGGCGTCAACTACCCCGGAGCTATACTTTGCGCATTGTGGGTGATGGCCCCGCCCGCCAGCGACTCGAATCAGAAGCCGCGGCTCACGGCCTTAACAATGTCAGCTTCTTGGGCCGGGTGTCCCGCGAGCGCGTGATTGAAGCGATGAAAGGCGCACGCTTCGTCGTTTTTCCCAGCCAACTGTATGAGAACCTTCCGCTCACTATTGTTGAGGCCTTTGCTTGCGGAGTGCCAGTGGTTGCGTCCAAACTCGGGGCCATGGCGGAAATCGTTGAAGAAGGGCGCACCGGACTGTTTTTTGAACCCGGGAACCCTGATGACTTGGCCCGCGCAGTAAAGTTCGGGTGGGAGCAGCCTGAGTTGATGCGCCGGCTGGGCACGCAGGCGCGCTCGGAATACGAGACCAAGTACACTGCCGCGGCCAACTATCGGCAATTGATGGAAATCTATCAACAGGTCATTGCCAAGCGCCTTCCCGATGCGAAGGAGTTGTGCGTCGAAGACTTGCAGGAAGTGCCTTCAGCCTGAATCGGTCCTCGCGAGGTTCACGTCTTTGGGTGGTGTGGGCAAGTAGTACCTGAGCAGGGCGGGGAAGACCCGAATCTCGAATGACTAACGCGCGTTCTTCGTCAGAACCAATCGATGTGGTCAGCGACCGTTACGTCACCATTAGTGTGGATGACGGCTCCGCGGGTGACATGAAGACTGCGGATTTGCTCCACAAGTACGGGTTGCAGGCTACTTTCTACATTCCTGGGCGCAACCCTGAGCGGCCGGTCATCGGCCCGTCCCAGATCCGCGAACTGTCCCGGCGGTTCGAGATCGGGAGCCACACTTTGAACCACGCCCCGCTGAAATTCTTGTCGGACGAAAAGGCTTCCCAGGAGATCAGGGAGGGCAAGCAGTTGATGGAGGAAGTCCTGGGGGAGGCGGTAATTTCCTTTTGCTACCCCAGAGGCAAGTTTAACGGCACCACTCCCATCCTGGTGAAGAATGCAGGGTTCCTTGGGGCCCGTACATCGCTGATGAACCTTCACGACTTTCCCCGGAACCCTTTCCTCTGGGGAGTAAGTACACAGGCCTACTCTCACAGCAAAATGATTCATGTGCGCCATGCGCTGCTAGAGGGAAACTTTGCGGGCATCCGAAACTTCTTCCAGGATTACAAGGGGGCTACCGACTGGGAGGAGCATTTCTCCCGTGCGTTGGCGCATGTGGGGGAACATGGCGGCATTGCCCACATGATCATGCATAGTTGGGAGATGGAGGACCTGGGACAGTGGAAAAAGCTGGAGTCAGTTTTTGCTGCCATCTCCCGGTCCGGTCTGACGTCGGTCACCAATGGGCACCTCTACCGGATTTGGAGTTCCAACAGGGTTTCGCCGGTTCCGGTTGCCGAGCCGGCTGGCGGACCCAGATAGTGCTGGCCTGGTCGCATACTGCCAGTTCCGTCCCATGTCATCAGTCGCGACCCGCGCGTGTCACCGCGGGAAGCAGAGCCACAAAATAGCTTGAAAGTTCCACTCACCAATCGATCGCCGCACCCGGGTAGGGCGTCTGTCTCCCCATACCTCCGACCCGAAAGGCTGGAGCCTCGCGGCGTGGATTCCCTTGATGTGTCGCGAGGTTTGATAAGATTTCTTCGAGATCCGGAGGTCTTAGTTTGAAACCGCCCGTCTCAAAATCGGTAAGCAGTGAAGGTTTGCCTGTGGGTGCAGAGCAGTCTGTTGTACCCGCCGAGCCGACGAACGGAAGTTCCCCGCACCAGCGGTTTATTCCGGAGTTGATCAGCAGGCGAGCGGAGGTGGCTCCCAATTCGCCAGCTCTGGTCTCCGCCACCCAGGCTCTGACCTATCACGAACTTGAGGTCAGAGCTAATCAACTGGCCCATCATCTGCGCTTTCTTGGGGTTGGACCCGAAACGCTGGTCGGTCTGTGCCTCGGTCGCGTGCCTTCGATGGTGGTTGCAGCCCTGGCGATCCTCAAGGCCGGGGGTGCCTACGTCCCCTTGGAGCCAGATTATCCCGCCGAGCGCATGCGGTTCATGCTGGAGGATGCGCGGATCCCGGTGTTGATCACGCGCAGGGAAATTAGTGAGCGGATTGGCAGCGGACGTTGGAAGACGGTTGACCTTGACCGGGATGCGGCTCAGATTGCACGCTACCCCGAAACCACGCCGGTTGTGGCTGTCTCCGGGCAGAATCTGGCTTATGTAATCTACACCTCCGGTTCGACAGGTCATCCCAAGGGCGTTCAGATCACGCACCAGAGCTCCGTGTCTCTCCCGCGCGCCTGCGGGATTGGCTGGTATCGCACAGGATCACCGTTAGTTTTGTGCCCACTCCGTTGGCAGAGGCGCTCATCACGCTGGATTGGCCGCGCGAAACCGCCCTGCGTCTCTTATTGACCGGCGGGGACACGCTGCACCACTATCCACCGGCCGGTCTTCCCTTTGTGCTCGTCAACAACTATGGGCCCACCGAATGCACGGTGGTCGCCACCTCTGGTCCGGTCCCGCCCAACGAGAACCGGAACGGGCTACCCCCGATTGGCCGGCCGATTGACAACTTTCAGATATACATTCTGGATGGGCACCTGCAACCAGTTCCTTTCGGCACGGTCGGAGAAGTGCACATCGCAGGCCAGGGATTAGCCCGGGGATATCTGAATCGTCCCGATCTCAATACGGCAAAGTTTGTCGCGAACCCATTTGGACGCACACCTGGCGAGCAGATGTATAAGACCGGGGATCTGGCGCGGCAGTTGGCGGATGGTCAAATAGCCTTTGTCGGACGCATCGATGAGCAGATCAAGATTCGGGGCTACCGCATTGAACCCGAAGAGGTGGTCATGGCTCTCGACCAGTGTTATGGCGTCGAATCCAGCGTGGTTGTCGCCCGCAAAGACAGTTCAGGGGACACGCGGTTGATTGCCTATGTGGTGCCCACTCTGGACGCCACGCTGACCCATAATTCTCTGCAGAGATATTTGAAGAGGTACTTGCCCGACTATATGGTTCCCGCGGCATTCGTGCGCTTACCCACGCTGCCGACGGGAGCGAGCGGCAAGGTCGACCGCGCCTCGCTGCCGATTCCGACCCCGGACAACACCATCGGAGACGAGGTCCGCGTCGGCCCGTCCACGCCGGTGGAAGAGCGCGTGGTGGCCATTCTGGCGGAATTGTTGGGAATCGAACAGGTCGGAGTGAACGATAATTTCTTTTTCCTGGGTGGGCACTCGCTGCTCGGCACTCAACTGATCGCGCGTGCCCGCGATTCCTTTGGCATCGAGCTTCCATTACGCACGGTCTTTGATTCTCCCACCGCCTCCCAGCTTTCCGTCGAGATCGAGCGGATGCTTCGCCATCGAAGCAGCGCGGACTAGCCCTATGGCTACACAACCGGCGGCCCCCAATCCCGGCAGTGAATCTACTCCACTCAACCCGGAGTCGACTCTGAGTCTCTATCACCTGCTCGATCCGGAGGTCCTGGCCAATCCTTATCCCCTCTATCACCGTCTTCGAACTGAAGACCCGGTTCATTGGGATCCCTTCCTGCATGCCTGGGTGGTCACGCGATACGATGACGTCATCCATGTGCTGCACGATTTTTCTGCGAATCGCACCCCCACGCCGGAGCAATTGCAGCAGATGGGGCTTTCCCAGTTGAGCCCGATCGCGAATGTGATGGTCAAGCAAATGCTCTTCATGGACCATCCCGCTCACACGCGCCTGCGCGGATTGTGCTCGCAAGCCTTCACCCCACGAAGAGTGGAAGGCCTTCGATCACACATCCAGGAGATCGCCAATCGGCTCATTGATGCCGTGCTCCCGGGAGGACGGATGGACCTGATTCGTGACTTCGCAGCGCCGCTGCCGGCCACGGTGACAGCGGAAATGTTGGGCGTGCCCACGTCGGACCACACTCAGTTAAAGGCCTGGTCTGCCGATTTTGCCGAGATGCTGGGCAACTTTCAGCACAACCCTGATCGTGCACACCGCGTTTTGGGTAGCCTTAAGGAAATGACGGCCTACTTCCAGGACGCAATTCATGCACAGCGAGTTCGGCCAGGGGAGGGTCTTGTCCACGATCTGATGACGGCGGAAGTGGACGGTGACCGACTGAGCGAGGAAGAGGTGATTGCCAACCTCATAGTCACCATGGTTGGTGGCCAGGAGACAACGACCAATCTGATCGGGAACGGAGTGCTGACCCTGCTGCGCAATCCCGATGTGATGCAACAGCTGCGCCTCAACCTGTCCATGATTCCTTCGGCGGTGGAAGAACTGCTGCGCTACGAGAGTCCCAGTCAGCATACGGCGCGCCTGGCTCCTGCGGATGTTGAAATCGGAGGCAAGAAGATTCGCCGGCGGGACGCGGTCATTGCGGTGATGGGAGCCGCCAACCGGGACCCGGAGCGGTTTCCTGATCCGGATCGCCTGGACATCACCCGTAAGGACAATCGCCACGTGGCATTCGGCTTTGGAGCCCATTTCTGCTTCGGTGCCCCGCTGGCGCGTATTGAGGCCCAGATCGCCTTCTCTACGATCCTGCAACGCCTGCCGAGTTTGACGCTGGAACCCGGGCCGATCACATGGCGTGAGAACCTGGGCCTCAGAGGGCTGACGGAACTCGGTGTGTCCTGGTCGAAAGTGATGAACTAAAGCGCCGGCCCCAGAACAGCGGCTCACAACATGGGAAACGCAGTAGAACTAAACGAAGTCAGCAAAGTGCCGGTTACAGTCCTGGACGATGGACAGGGCACTTCAGTGCCGAGCAAAGGCATAACGGCACCGCTGTCTTTTGCGCAACAGCAGATTTGGCTGCATGCGCAACTTGTTCCGGACATCCCAATCTACAACGAACCGGTCACGGTTCAGCGCCGGGGAACGTTGGACGCTTCGGTTTTGGCGCGTGTCCTGACTGAGATCGTTCGGCGTCACCAGGCTTGGCGGACCACGTTTGTTCTTGAGAATGGCGAGCCGGTGCAAGTCATATCGCCCGTGACCCCGGTCCAGCTGCGCGTCGTTGACCTGAAGCAGCTTCCTGCGCCGCAATCAGAATCAGAGGCCCAGAGACTGGCCGACGAAGAAGCGATCCAGCCGTTCAACTTGTCGACCGGGCCGCTGTTCCGCGCCTTGCTGGTGCACCTGAGCGATACCGAGCACCGCCTGTTCCTCACTCTTCACCACATCATTTTCGACGGGTATTCCATTTACCGCGTCCTCCTGCCGGAGTTGGCGACGCTCTACGAGGCGTTCTCCAACGGCCAACCGTCGCCTCTGCCCGAACTCGCCACGCAATACTCTGACTTTGCGCAGTGGGAGCGAGAATGGCTTCTGCAAGACGGCCGCCTGCAGTCGCAGTTGGCGTACTGGCGGAAGCAGCTGGCGGGAAACTTGTCAGTCCTGCAACTGCCTTCCGACCGCTCCCGTCCGCCGGTTCAGAGTTTTCGTGGCGCCATTCAACCTGTGGCTTTCTCCAAGGAACTGACCGATACCTTGAAGATAGTGAGTCGGCGTGAGGGAGCGACTCTGTTTATGGGGTTGATTGCGGCCTTTGCCGTGCTGCTGCACCGCTATTGCTCCTCGGAAGATGTGGTCATCGGCACCGTGAGCTCGGGGCGCAAGCGATCGGAGTTGGAAAGTTTGTTGGGGTACTTTCTTAATCCTGTGGTCTTACGGAATGACTTGTCAGGGGATCCCACGTTTCGCGAACTTTTGCGCCGGACACGGGAGGTCACGCTGGATGCCTTGTCCAACGACGACGCGCCATTTCCTGATTTGGTCCACGAGGTCCATCCCGAACGCAGCCTCAGCTTCCACCCCCTGTTTCAGGCCTTGCTGACCCTGGAGCCCCCGGTTCCAGCGACCCAAGACGGATGGACGGTGGCACTGACACAATCAGAAGTGGACACCGGTTTCTCCAAGTTTGACCTATGTCTCGAACTCGATGACCGCCCGGCGGGACTGGTCGGCCGGTTCAAGTACAGCACCGACCTGTTTGACGCAGAGACTGTGGCACGTATGGCTGGCCATCTCAAGAGCTTGCTGGAAAACATCGTAGCCGATCCTGATCGGCGTATTTCGCAGCTTGCAGTGCTCACGCCGTTGGAGTGGCAGCAGATTTGTATCGAGTGGAACAACACTGCGGCCAAGTATCCGGCAGATCTCTGTATTCACGAACTGTTTGTCCGCCAGGCTGAACTCACGCCCGAGGCTGATGCGGTCGTGGCTGGGGATCGCCGGTTGACCTATTCGGGGCTGCAGGAAGCGAGTGACCGGATGGCGGCCGTTCTTCAGCAGCACGGGGTTGGTCCCGAGGCGCCGGTCGGACTTTATCTTGAGCCTTCATGCGAGATGGCGGCAGCAATTCTGGGTGTGCTGAAGGCCGGCGGTGTCTGTGTTCCATTGGATCCAAATTATCCGGCAGAACGATTCGCATACGTTCTGGAAGACACTCAACTGAGAGTGATACTTACTCAAGACAGCCTGCGTTCCAAGATTCCGCCGCATGGTGCGGAAGTTCTGTGTGTCGACACCAGCACTTCCGTGGAAAGTCGGCCAACCGTCCGCAGGCAGGCGCAGCCGGAGAGCGTAGCTTATCTGATCTACACCTCTGGTTCTACGGGAAGGCCAAAGGGTGTCCAGGTCACGCATGCCAACCTGGTGCATTCTACACATGCTCGTTTCCTATACTACGGCTCTGCGCCAGAGCGCTTTCTGCTGCTCTCCTCATTTGCCTTCGACAGTTCCCTGGCGGGGATTCTATCTCCGCTGTGCTCCGGCGGCACGCTGGTCATGACGCCGGGTTCGGTGCAATCCAACCTGACACGATTGGCGCGGTTGGTCGATCAGCACCAGATTTCCAGTCTTTTGTGTGTTCCGTCGATGTACAGTTTGTTGCTCGAACAAGCCGAACCGGGGCAACTGGCCTCGTTGCGTGTGGCCATTGTTGCGGGCGAATCCTGCCCGGCAGAACTCGTGCGTCAACATTTTGAAGTGCTTCCTCGGGTCGCCCTGTTTAACGAATACGGGCCCACGGAGGCGGCCGTCTGGAGCACGGTGTACAAGTTTCAACCGGGAAAGCCGGGAAAGCTCGTTCCCATCGGCCGGCCTATCCCCAATGCCAAAGTTTATGTGCTGGACACTCACCTGAATCTTTTGCCAGTGGGTGTGCCTGGCGAACTTTACATTGGTGGTCCAGGAGTGGCCCGCGGCTACCTCAATCTCCCCGAGGAGACTCAGCAGAAGTTCATCCCGGATCCTTTCACTGACCAATCCGATGCCCGGTTGTACAAGACGGGAGACCTAGTTCGCTATTTGCCAGATGGCAATCTTGAACTCTTGGGAAGGCTCGATCATCAGGTGAAGATACGTGGGTTCCGCATCGAACTGGAGGAGATCGAAGCGGTCATCGGCGAATATCAAGGTGTACGGCAAGCCGTAGTTACTCTTGGGGAAGAACGAAATGGGGAACCCGGACTGATCGCGTACGTTGTGGCGGCTAGTCCCACCCGCTTCGAGGCAGATAGTCTGCGCCGCTTTGTCAGCGACAAGTTGCCGGAAGCCATGGTCCCCGCAGTCTTCGTTGTGCTGGACAGCTTGCCCTTGATGCCCAACGGTAAGGTGGACCGGCAGGCTTTGCCCGCGCCTCCCCAGAATACTTTGCGAAAGCAGTTCGTTGAGCCCCAGAATGCCCTGGAATCGATCCTAGTGGAACTTTGGGAGGCGGTTCTTGGCAAGCATGGGATTGGCGTGACCGAGAATTTTTTTGATCTGGGCGGGCACTCTCTGCTGGTGGCCAAACTGTTGCTCCGCATCGAGCAAAAATTAGGGAAGAGAATCCTACTGGCAGATGTTTTCCGTGCGCCAACCGTGCGCGAACTGGCCGCGCGGCTCGAGTTCCAAAGCGAGGCCGGTGTACACAACCCGGCGATTGTTCCCATTCAGTCACGCGGTTCCAAGCCACCCATTTTTTGGGTTCGCGGGGGCTCTTACGTTCTTCCGCTGACCAAACGCTTGGGGCCCGATCAACCGGTGTTGGGGCTTCATCTTCCCGTGGGCGATGCTGCCCGGCTGGCTGTCCCCTACAAATTTGAGGACATCGCGGCGGCTCTGATTGCCCGCCTGCGCGAAGTGCAACCGGAAGGCCCGTACTATCTTGCCGGTTTGTGCGTTAACGGAGTAATCGCCTACGAAATGGCTCGGCAGCTTGCCCTGCAAGGCCACGAAATTGGGCTGCTGGCTCTCTTTGACGCTCAGAACCCCGCATACTACGAAGACTTTTCCCAGGAAAGCCACTCCCGCTTGATGTTGAAAAGGGCGGCCTACCAACTGACTAACCTCCGGCGACAACGGCTGGGTGGGTTTCTGGGTGAGCGGCTGATTGGAATTCGTCGCCACCTCAGCGTCCGCTATTGGAGGATCCACAACGCTTTAGGTCTGCCGGTAAAGGAAAAAGGGCTGCAGAATCTGGATAGCATCGTGCATCCGGCTTCCTTTGTGTATCGTCCGGAGCCATATCCGGGTCCGGTGGTGTTCTTCCAGTCCACTGACTGGCCTAAGGGCCGCTACTGGGACTTCCATGCTAGCTGGGACGGCCTGGTGGGCGGCATGCAAGTGTTTAGAATTCGCGGTGGCCACGAGTCCATGTTCCACGAAGAAAACGTGGATCTGTTGAGCAGCAAGCTCCAACGCTGTTTGTCTGAAGCGATGCGCAATCACGGGGTGGTAGAGCACGTTGCCTGAACTCATGCCCTATCCGGATCTCCCAGTCGAACTTGAGGCAGTCCGTCTGAACCGTGCAACCCATCCCAAGACGGCCCCGCCTAGAGTCCGTGAGGCGACGTTTGAGGACTATCCGCAGATATCGGTACTCGAATCCCGGTATGGTCTGCACCCAAAGAGCTTCGAAGAATGGAAGCACCTTTGGATGCACAACCCCATCTGCCGCGACCTCTCTCGTTGGCCGATCGGGTGGGTTTGCGAAACGGATGATGACGAGGTTGTGGGTTTCATTGGCAACATCCCTCTGGCCTACGAATTTGATGGACAACCGTTGCTTGCCGCCACCAGCCGGTCGCTGGTGGTGGATGCCCGGTATCGGCCGTATTCCTTTTCCCTGTTAGGTTGTTTCTTTAATCAAAAGAACATTGACCTCTTCCTCAACACCTCGGTGAATGAAAAGGTGTTCAGGTTGCAGCAGCTCTTCCGCGCCCAGCGCGTGCCTAGCGGGAGGTGGGACCGTTCTTCGTTTTGGATCACGAATTACCGTGGGTTTACCGCCAGTGTCCTAGAAAAGAGTGGATTTCTGGGTAGTCAGGCTTTGAGCTACCCCGTGTCGGCGGGTCTGTTCTTTCGCGATGAACTCACGGGCAAGGGCCTGCGGCGTGAGGGGGACAAGGTCGAGACCCAGTGCTGTACGCAATTTGACGAGAGGTTCGACATCTTCTGGCAGCGGCTCCGCAGTGAGAGCCGCGGTCGTTTGCTGGCAGTCCGCACATGTGATTTCCTGAATTGGCACTTTAAGTACTCCCTGGCCAAGAACGATGCCTGGGTTTTTACGATCAGCGACGAAAATGGAATCTCTGCGTATGGCGTTTTTTGTCGGCAGGATAACCCAACCTTTCGCCTAAGCCGCATGAGGCTGACTGATTTCCAGGCACTGTGGGGACATGAGGACCTGCTGAAGCCGATTCTGGTGTGCGCCTTGGAGAGGTGCCAGCGCGAAGGCATACACATGCTCGAAGCCGTAGGTTTTTCCTCCGAGAAGCAAAGCCTCATTGAGAACCTCGCGTCACATCGCCGTGAACTGAGTGCGTGGCGCTACTTCTACAAAGCAGATGAGCCATACCTGGCAGCGAGCCTCGCGCATCCGCAGGCGTGGGACCCGACCTGTTACGACGGAGATTGCAGCCTTTAGCCGGCCAGGAGACTGAGACGCGGAGTCAAGGGTCCAAACCATGCAGGAGCTGGTGACACAATCCGTAGAAAATCACGCGGAGAAGGGAACAGCGCAGGCCTTCCAGCCTCGTGAGGAACCGCTGTTTGTGGTGGGTATGTTTCGCTCGGGGACATCTCTGCTCTATGCCCTTCTCAACCAGCATCCCCAGATCGCGTTGATGTACGAAGGTGATCTACCTCACCTGCAGGCCCTTTTCTGGATTCCCAGAGACACCACCCGTTGGCTGCGGAGGTGGGAGTTCTGGAATACCGCCCTGGCAAGGCACAAGTTCGACACCAGCGTGATTCCCGACGGAATCCAGGATCTAAACACCGCGGTTCGCTCGGTGTATACGGAATACGCACGACAGAAAAAGGGGGCGACCGTGTGGGGCTGCAAGTCGCCCACTTATCACGATGAGGTGACGCGTCTCAGCCGCACTTTTCCGAATGCGCGCTTTGTGATCATCTGGCGAGACTTGCGACATATCTGCCGCAGCATCTTGGACGCTGCTGAAACCTCGCCATTCTTCAACCGCAGAGGCATGACGCTTCGCGCCATCGTCGGTTACTACGATCTCAAGGTTCAGTGCGACGCGCTTATCAAGCGGGGTGGGAGGGTCCATCAACTCAACTACGAGGATTTGGTGCGCGACCCGGTTGGGCACATGAAGAGCATCTGTGAGTTTCTGGAGATTCCTTACGATCCCAGGATGGGTAATCTCGAGGGGGCCGACCGCACCGCAATTTCTGATTTCCGCCATCACTCCCTGGTCAAAGGGGAACAAATCGTCGCCACCCGGAACGGTTCTTCGGGACTCCCAGCGGAACTGAGAGACAAGATTGAACGCTATGTAAAGATGTGGCGAAAGCAATACGACGGAGCGTGGCCCGCCTGTCCGAAATCTTTTGAAACCACGCCGACCGATCCCTCACTGTGGGAAAGGTTCTGGGATCGGGTCGTCTATGACTTTCTTCAGTTTACTCATCACGCGGCTCCGGTGGTTTTTTCCTTTGTACCAATGAAGGTATGGGGGAAATACCGGAGGTACATCGCTGCCAAGAGGATCCGCCGGTTGTTGGAGAAGGCCGGTCCCCACAAGGAAGAACTAATCAAGAGGGCCGCCCTTGATGATGCCTTGCTGAAGAGTCTCGGTCTGAGCCGGGAAGAGTTGCTTAAGAGTGCGAATTCGGAGCGACCCCGATAGACCCTGTCGATGGCCGTGCCGGAATGTTGTCGCACGAGCCGCTCCATCATGCTTCCACGGTTGAAAAACTGGTATTGAATTGAGCGAGCTCCTACAAAACTGGATTTCAACGCAGGCGCAGCGTCGGCCTGATGCTGTGGCCGTTGCCATGGAAGGCCAAGCCCTCACTTACGGTGAATTGGAGGACGCGACCAACCGCCTGGCGCGCCTCCTGAAAGCGGCAGGTTGCCGCAGGGGAGACCGTGTTTGCTTCGCCATCCCGAAGTCTCCCGCGGCGATAATCGCAATCGTTGGAATCCTGAAGGCAGACTGTATTCACGTACCGATCGACACCTCCAGTCCGGCTCCCCGGGTCGCGAAGATCGTAAGATCGAGCGAACCGCGCTATATGTTGGGAGTTGGATCCGTTGCCAGTTTGATCGACGACATATTCTCGCAAGGCGATTTTCGCGACGCGGTGCGGGTTGGTTGGATGGAAGACTCTCCAGCAAATTTGCGGAACCTTGCTCCGGCCTTCACCTGGCGTGACGTGGCTCAGTATGCCGGCGGCCCGCTGGAGTACGAGAACACTGCTGGCGATCCCGCGCACATCCTCTACACCTCTGGATCCACGGGTGAGCCCAAGGGTGTGGTTATTACGCACGCGAACGTGATCCGGTTTGTGGAATGGGCAACCCACTATTTTGGGATGACGGCCTCCGATCGCGTTTCGGGTCATCCGCCTTTGCATTTCGACCTGGCGACGTTTGACATCTTCGGGGCGTTCGCGGTCGGCGCACAGCTTCATCTGGTCCCCCCGCAGGTGAGCTTGTTGCCCAACAAGCTCGCGGAGTTCATTCGCAGCTCTGAACTGACCCAATGGTTCTCAGTTCCATCAGTGCTGAACTATATGGCGAAGTTTGACGTGGTGAATTCCGGCGACTTCCCGGCCTTGCGGCGGTTGCTGTGGTGCGGCGAGGTGTTTCCCACGCCCGCTCTGATCTATTGGATGAGCCGCCTTCCGCACGTCAGCTTTACGAATCTGTATGGTCCTACGGAGGCGACCATTGCCAGCAGCTATTACACCGTACCCAGTTGCCCGTTCGACAGTGCACAGCCAATTCCGATCGGAACGGCGTGCGGTGGCGAGGAACTCGTGGTACTCGACAACGATCTTCGCCCGGTGCCGAAAGGCGACGTAGGAAATCTTTATATCCGAGGGGTTGGGCTGAGCCCAGGCTACTGGCGAAACGAGGAGGCAACCAGGTCCGCCTTTCTTCCTTATGGAGATCACGACCGCATTTACCGAACAGGGGACTTGGCCCGGGTGGGAGATGACGGCTTGGTGTATTTCGTGGGGCGCGCCGACACGCAAATCAAGAGCCGCGGATATCGCATCGAACTGGGCGAAATCGAGGTAGCGTTGAATGCCTGCCAGGAGTTGAAAGAGGCGGTAGTGGTTGCGGTTCCGACGGATGGCTTTGAAAACAACCTCATCTGCTGTGCTTACGTTACACATGCCAACGGCGACATCGCGCCTCCCGAGCTCCGCCGGAGGCTGAGCGCGGTGCTGCCGCCCTATATGTTGCCCGCTCGATGGATGGTGTTCCGGGAACTGCCGACGAACGGGAATGGAAAAATTGATCGACGGAGAATTCGCGAGTCGTTTGCGTCTGAGGCAGTGAACCAACGGGCCGCCGGCAACACCGTCTGACGAGTTCCTCCTCCGCTTTGCCAGCCCGTGATACGACGCACACGCTTTCCTTTTCGACCAGCTCTCAATCCAGTATTTCAAAATGAATGTTGCGTTGGTTGGCGAAGAATCTGCCGGGCTACAGGTCTTGCGTGCCCTGGCGGAGAGTAAACACCGGCTGGTCGCGGTACTGGCCGCGCCGCCTGACCCCGGTTTCACCGGCTTCAGCGTATGGAACGTAGCCAGGAAGTTGGGCTATGAAACCTGGCCCGCTGAGTTGGTGAGAACGCCCGGCTTGGCCGATCGGCTGCGATCAGAGCGTGTAGATATCTTGCTAAATGTGCACTCCCTCTACCTCATTAACAAGGAAGTGCTAGCGGCCCCAACGTTGGGTGCTTACAACCTGCATCAGGGGCCACTACCGCGTTACGCCGGGCTCAACACCGTGAGTTGGGCCATCTTCCGCGGGGAGGCAACACACGGGGTCACGGTACATAAAATGGAGGCTGACCTCGACACTGGGCCGGTGGTTTACCAGAGTTGTTTCCCCATTACGCCCGACGATACCGCGCTTTCCGTGAGTTTCAAGTGCGTTCGGGAAGGGGTCTCTTTGATGGTGCGCTTGCTGGAAGCCGCTGAAGGGGGAAGTGCCAACATCCCTCTTTCCCCGCAAGACCCTTCACGACGAGAGTTTTTCGGCAGGGAAGTACCCGAGCAGGGCCGCCTCTCCTGGTCTTGGCCTGCTGAGAAGGTGGTAAACTTTGTACGCGCCTGCGACTATCTTCCATTCAGTTCCCCCTGGGGGCAGCCGCGGACCCGGCGGGGAGCGCAAGAATTTGCACTCGTCAAAGCCAGCCGGACGGGCCTCCCCTGCCACGCGGAGGCCGGAACGGTCGGAGATTCCACTAGTTCCGGGGTCAAGGTGGCCTGCCAGGATGAATGGATTTCGGCCACTAAATTGCGTGTTGGCGATAGGTATCTACCAGCCAGCGAGTTCTTGAAATTTGGGGACCGTCTTGTTGGATGACGTTGGGTTTATGGCAAACGCCGAGTACGAAGCGATAAAAGCAAAGCTTTCCACGCTCTTCTCTGAAATGCACGTGGAAGTTCCGTCGGCCGAAACCGACCTGTTTGACTCTGGTATTCTGGACTCACAGCGGCTGGTGGAGTTGTTGTTCCAGATTGAGCAGAAGTTCCAGACACAGGTCGATATCGAGGATTTTGAAATCGAGAATTTCCGGTGCATTGAGAAGATAGCCACCCTCATCGTTGGTCGCATGAACGAAAGTAGACTGCCTCAGCTCTCCAAAGTTGGTGGATTGTCTGGTTGAAAGCTTCCCCTTTTGGCTGATGAAGGCCACGCCATGGGTCACGCAGAGTGTTCCTACAACATCCGTCGTGGACCAAATAGGGAACGACGGCAAGAAGTTGTGCTCTTCGGAAGGCAGTTGGCCTCGCGGCTTCGCGTTCAGGGAGTCAGAATGGATGGTGCGTAAGGAAATGGCTATGGAGATGACTGCTGGTGTCTAGCGCCTCGATAGTTGAACTTCCCACGACCCGGTCTGGGAAACCGCCCCGCAAGTGGCGGAGACGCCTGCTGTGGGTGCTGGGAATTTGTCTGTTTCTTGAAGTCGGGCTGCGCCTGTTTGGTTACGGTTCCTACGTGATCTACCGGCCGGATGAACGACTGTTATGGGTGCCAATTCCCGGCGCCAACAAGGTCACGGAGATCAATCACGAACCGGAGAACATCAACGCTCAGGGATTTCGCTATAAGCAGGTTCTAGCGTTGCAGCACCCCGGTGTATACCGCATCTTCACTTTCGGTGATTCCGTCACCATGGGCTGGGCGGTGTCCGACGATGCGACCTACAGCGCACAGCTCGAGAAGTTGCTCCACACACAGGGTTGTTCCGGCACCAAGTTTCAAGTCATCTCGGCGGGGGTCAACGCCTATCCCAACTCGCTGGTTGCCGAACGGCTCACGAAGGTTCTGGACGACGGGTATCAACCCGACGCAGTTGTTTTTGCGTATAGTGCCAACACAGGATTCGAGGGCATTCCGGATCTCCAGGGCGCGCAGCGGCAGCAGTTTCTACGCCGGGTCGAGTACAAGTCGATTGCTCGTCGCAGCGCGCTGTACAACTTCCTGATCGAAGGCCTGCTGCGGCAATTGGTTTACTACCGCCTTCGCGAGGTATTGATGTTGGGCACGTGGAACACGGCCAAGTCGAGCCCGGATCTTCCCGCTTCGCACTTTGTAGCGGATTTGCAACGCGCGAAAGATGCGGCCGACGCGCGCCACGTGCAGCTGATTCTGTTACTGGTTGGTTCCAGGAATGAAACCTATCCCGCGCATCCGTACCAAGCGGCGATGCTCGATTTCGCACGAGCCAATCACCTGCCGCTGGTAAACATCATCGATCTGATGAAGACGCAGGATCAAAACGCAGTGTTCGAGGACCACGTGCACCCGTCGGCCAAAGGCCACGTCATGATTGCGGAGCAATTGTTGTCCACGGTTCGTGGTCTTCCTTCTTATGCGGCGGCTTGCAGTGCGGAATCCGGCAAGGGCTCTGCCGTGACCTCTCTTTCGGAGAAACCGGTAACCAGTCAGCCGTAAGCTGAGTGTTCGCGATCGATCAAGGCAAAATATGAAAACGCTAAAACGCGTCTGGGAGGGTTGGAAACGCATTGCCAAGAAGATTGGCAACTTCCAATCTCGGGTACTACTTACGATTTTTTACGCCACCCTGGTGCTTCCTTTCGGGGTCGCCGCCCGCCTGTTTTCGGATCCGCTACGGATCAAGAAGCGCCCCAGCCAGTGGCTGGAGCATCCTGATGAGGCCTACGACTTAGAGTGGGCCAGAAGGCAATAAGAGTGTATATCCTGGGAATTTCGTGTTACTACCATGACGCGGCGGCGGTTCTGCTGCGCGACGGTCAAGTTGTGGCCGCAGCCGAGGAAGAGCGCTTTTCTCGGATCAAGCATGATTTCGGTTTCCCCAAGCTGGCAATCAAGTACTGCCTGGAATTGGCTGGCATCCAGGGAACGGACCTCGATTACGTGGTGTATTTCGAGAAGCCCTTCCGGAAGCTTGATCGTATCCTAATGATGTCGTTCCAAACCTACCCGCAATCGTGGAAGGTCTTCCGGGAATCCATGATGACGTGGACCATGGACAAGATGTGGGTAGCGTCCACGATCCAATCGGAACTGGGGGACATTCCCAAAAACAGGATTCTCTTTTCTGAACATCACCTGTCTCATGCGGCCAGTGCGTATCTTTGCTCGCCCTTTGACGAAGCCGCCATTCTCACGGTGGACGGGGTCGGAGAATGGGTGACCGGCACTTATGGCGTGGGCCGCGGTAACCACATCAAACTGCTTAAGCAGATGGAATTCCCGCATTCGCTGGGTCTGCTCTACAGCGCTTTTACGGCATTTCTCGGTTTTGAGGTGAATGAAGGCGAATACAAGGTCATGGGCATGGCGCCCTACGGCCAGCCCAAATATGTAGACAAGGTATGGAAGGTGGTCCAGCAGAACACCGATGGCTCGTTCTCGCTGGACATGGACTACTTCTCCTTCCATTACTCCACTGATCGTACTTACACGCGCCGCTTCGAAGCCCTGTTTGGCGATCCGCGGCCGACCAAGTTACAGTTCTTCACCGAGGGCACCGGATTCCCCAAGTATTTCGGCGATCCGCCTTCCAACTACCGTGAGCTGTGCAAGCTGAACCAGCATTACGCCGACATCGCCGCCAGCATTCAGAAGGTCGCCGAAGAATTGCTGTTGGGCATGGCCAGGAATGTGTACAAGCAAACCGGTCTCAAACGGCTTTGCATCGCGGGTGGTGTGGGCCTGAACAGTGTTGCTAACTCTCGTATTCTGCGCGAGACCGAGTTTGAAGAGCTTTATGTCCAGCCTGCAGCCGGAGACGGCGGTGGCGCGTTAGGCGCGGCTCTGTGGGCCTATAACACCTTGTTGGGTCAGCCCCGGAACTTCACCATGAAGCACGCCTACTGGGGCCGCTCCAACTCGGATGCCGAGATCAGTGATTTCCTCACCCAAAACAATATTCCCTATCGGCGTCTGAAGGACGAAGACGATCTAGTGGACAACGTGGTGGAGCGTTTGATGAACGCCAAGGTCATCGGATGGGCGCAGGGCCGGTTCGAGTGGGGCCCACGGGCCCTGGGGAGCCGCAGCATTCTGGCCGATCCCCGCAATCCGGAGATGAAAGACATCGTCAACGCCAAGATCAAGTTTCGCGAACCTTATCGTCCGTTCGCTCCTTCCGTCCTGGCGGAGTGCGCCGAGAGGTACTTCGAGCTGCCCAATGCCTGCCAGCACTATCCCGCGCGCTACATGCTGTACGTAGTTCCCGTGAAGCCGGCTGCGCATAGCATCCTTCCGGCGATCACGCACGTAGATGGCACGGGCCGCTTGCAAACCGTCTTCAAGGAGCAGAGCCCGCGTTACTACAAACTGATCGAGCGCTTTGGGCAGGCCACGGGTGTGCCGGTGGTCTTGAATACATCCTTCAATCTCAAGGGTGAACCGATTGTCACTACTCCTGCGAATGCATTTCACACGTTCAAGACCAGTGAAATGGACACCCTAGTGCTGGAGAATTTCATGATCGAAAAATCAGCCCTGTGAACCTCTTCTTCGTCCGATGGAGACTAAAGACTCCTGTTCGCAAAGAGTTTTGTACGGCGACGAGCGATCGGGTGTAGAATTTCGCCTATCGCGGTAATCCCTGTAAGTTCCCCGAACCAGGTTTCCGAAAGGTTTTCAACCAGTTCCCAGTGCTTTGGAGGCACCATGCATTTCACCGCTAGCTCATTTGCCCCTCGTGCTCCCCGTCATCTCGCTGCCATTTCCGGTCGGAGAGGATTCTGCCTAACCACACTTGCAGGACTGGCCTTGGGGTTAGTCGGCCTTTTCGTGCCCGCGCAAATCATGGCCCAGAACATTATTCACACGATTGCGGGCGGAGCGATTTCTTCCGGGGCCGCGACCTCCGTCGATCTGCCGGTGCCAACTTCGGTTGCCCAGGATGCGAACGGCAACCTCTACATTGCGGTGCCGTCGAGCTACGTGGTTTACAAGGGAACGTTCTCAAATAACGCATGGACCCTCAGCGTCTTTGCGGGAGTGGGTGTCAAGGGCTTCAACGGCGACGCCGGCCCGGCGATCAGCGCTGCGCTAAACGGGCCACTCGGCGTGGCTGTCGACAATCAAGGGAACGTCTACTTCTCCGACCTTAACCGGGTGCGGGAGGTGACGACCGACGGCATCATTCACACCATCGCCGGCACGGGTCCCTATTGCTCCCCGAGTTGGGGAGTGTGTGGGGATGGAGGGCAGGCGACCGCCGCCCAGTTGGACTCACCGGCATCCTTGGTGATCAACAGCGCGGGAGATGTTTATATTGCCGACACCGGCGACAACCGGATTCGCCTCATCACCAAGAGCACCGGCATCATCACTACAGTGGCGGGTACAGGCAAAACCTGTGATGGCCCCACCGCGAATTGCGGAGACAAGGGCCCGGCGCCCAGCGCCTACTTCGATGTGCCCACTGGTCTGGCCTTCGATGCGGCGGGCAACATGTTCATTGGTGACACCAGGGACCAGCGAATTCGTTGCGTCATCGCCGTGCTCGGGGGCTGCAGCGACACCAGCCAAACGTATGCAGTAGGTACCATCCTCACCGTTGCCGGCAGTGGACAAATTTGTCCGGTCGCGACCAATTCCTGTGGAGACAACGGTCCGCCGATGCAGGCAAAGTTCGCCAACCCGTCTGGAATCTGGATGGACAGCACGGGAGCGCTCTACGTTGTCGATCAACTCATTCACCGCATCCGCCGGGTACCGTTTGGGCCCAATGCGAAGGTCAGCACAGTGGCGGGCAATGGGACCCGTGGTTTTTCTGGGGACGGAGGCCTGGCCACGAGCGCTCAACTCAACCTTCCTTACAACATTATGCTGGACTCTGCCAACAACCTCTGGATCACCGATAGCGGCAACCAGCGCATCCGTAAAGTGACTTCAGGCAACATCAACACGATTGCGGGTGGAGGTATGGGTGGCGATGGGGGGGCGGCTACCAGCGCCTCGTTAGCCAACCCTATCAGTGTGGCTTGGGACAGCGCGGGCAACTATTACATTGCTGACACTGCCAATAACCGCATCCGGAAAGTCTCGGCCGGGCCGAACCCAACCGTCACCACGATTGCCGGCACCGGCAACGCCGGGTACGGTGGCGATGGAGGTCCGGCTACTAGCGCCCTGCTCAGCTCCCCGAACGGGGTGGCGGTGGATGCCGCCGGCAACGTCTTTGTGGCTGACACGAACAACTTCATCGTTCGGGAAATCGCGGCAGGCACCGGGATTATCACCACCGTGGCGGGTACCCCTGAGAAACAGTGCATTGGGACTTCGGGAAACTGTGGTGACAATGGACCCGCAAACCAGGGGCTACTGATCAATCCTACGTCAGTTGCCCTTGACCCCACCGGCACGACGGTATACATCGCTGACAGCTTTTCCAACCGGGTTCGCCGGGCGATAATCGGAGGAAACATCTACACCGAAGCTGGAACCGGAGATCGCGGATACGCTGGCGATGGCGGCTTGGCCACCGCCGCGGGGCTGAATCACCCTTACGGGGTCGCCGTGGATGGCGCGGGCAACGTCTATATTTCCGATGCGAACAGCAACCGGATTCGCTGCGTGCTCCACGTGAGTCCAGGTTGCGGGGGTTCGACACAAGATGTCGGCACGATTCTGACCTATGCTTTCAACGGCAACACGGGCTATTCGGGGGATGGCGGCTTGGCAGTCAAGGCCAAGCAATCGACGCCGCTTGAAGCGGCGACGGATGCAGCCGGCAATTTGTTTGTCAGCGGCGGCGCCTATTCGGTAGTACGCCGGATTGATGCCGCGACCCTGACCGCGGCCACAGTGGCTGGTAACTCGCAAACCGGCGGCTTCTGTGGTGACAACAAGCCTGCCTCCAAGGCCTGTTTGGATAACGTGGGTTCCGCAGTCAACAGTAGCGGAAGCCTGCTGATCGCGGACACCGCTAACAACCGCATCCGGCAAGTAGATATGGTCCCGGTGATTACCGCGAACAAGATCCGGATAGACTTTCCCCCAACTCCGGTTGGCCAAACAAGCAAGCCAATAGCGCTCAAGATCACCAACGTCGGTGCCGCGAACCAGCCGCTCGGGACCTTTACGATCACCGGTCCGAACAAAGCCGACTTCAGCACCGCCGGCACCAACTGTGGCACTCAGCTTGCGCCCGATCTGAGCTGTTCTGTCAACGTCACCTTCACTCCTCAGGCGCAAGGCACAAGAAACGCGTTCCTGACCATGACAGGTTTCACGCAACGGTTGCCGTTGTCGGGGACCGGTCAATAGCATCGATCAAAGGGCGTGTCGCACCAGCGGCTCGCCCTCTTAGCTCTTCCTGTTCGTCAACAGCCCTTCAACAGCGGATCCGGCCGTTTCGCAGGCCGGCACCGAAACCCAACCAGTTTTCTTGCTTGAAGAGAATCCTTGACCAGATCCCTGCAAGGCGGTTCGTATCCCGGACCGCGCCCGTGTGACTGTAAGTAAGGGGAGCAGCTCTTGTGGCCCGAGGAACAAAAATGATGACCCGCACCCGCGATCCAAGATCCCGTAGCCTCTTCCTCTTCGTGACGGCTGTGGCTTTGTTGTTTCCTGTGGCCAGTCAGGGTGCCCAGCACCCGGACCGCCGAAGCACTCCCGCTTCGTCGAAGCCCGCAGACTTCAGTGCGATTCAGCACTTTGTCTTCATCATCAAAGAAAACCACAGCTTCGACAATTACTTTGGGCAGTTCCCGGGCGCATACGGTGCAACCACGGGCACCATTTCGGACGGGCGAACCATCCCTCTGAATCGGCTTCCTGACATCACCCCCTATAACACCGAACATACGCAGATGGGGGCGGTCATAGGCATGAACCATGCGAAAATGGACGGTTTCGATTTGATCGTGGGAGGGAACCGAGACGGAGACTTCCTGGCGTACCGTCAGCTCACCGCGTCCGACATCCCGAATTATTGGACCTATGCGCAGCACTTTGTTCTGGCGGATCAGATGTTCTCCTCGATCTTTTCATCGAGTTTTCCCAACCACCTCTACACCGTGGCAGCAACGTCCGGGGGAGTGATTGACAGCCCGTTCGACCCGCTGCTGCCGTCCGATATCCACGGGACACCGACTTGGGGGTGCGATTCGGGCTTCTCCGTGGCTACCAGAGCCGTCGACCCGGATGGACGAATCAGTGCGGTTTATCCCTGTTTTGATTTCCCGACTCTGGGCGACAGCCTCAACAGTGCAGACCCCCCGATTTCGTGGAAATATTACGCTCCTCCGCCGGGAAACTCTGGGTACACGATGTCAGTCCTGGATGCGATCAGCCATATCCGTAATACGGAACTCTGGGCCGAGCATGTCGTTCCTGACACACAATTCGCTAGCGATGCACTGCAAGGGAATCTGCCTGCGGTCAGTTGGATCGTTACCGGACCAGGAAGTGAACACCCCCCTCATAGTACTTGCGTTGGGGAGAACTGGACGGTGCAGACGTTGAATGCCATCATGCAGGGACCGGATTGGGATTCGACCGCGGTCTTCATCGTCTGGGACGACTTTGGCGGCTTTTACGACCACTATCCTCCCCCTGTGGTGGATGGGTTCGGCCTGGGTCCCCGGGTGCCCCTGCTGATCATTTCACCCTACGCGATCCCCGGATATATCTCCCACACGCAGTACGAGTTTTCCTCCGTTCTTAAGACGATTGAGGAACGCTTCAACCTGCCGCCGCTTTCAGACCGTGACCGAAACGCCAACGACATGTTGGACAGCTTCGACTTCAACCAGGCGCCCAATCCGCCGCTGATTTTGCAGCCGCGCAGCTGTCCGCTGAATTCAGCGTCCTACATCCAATTTGGAAGTCAAGGGGTGGGCACGAGCAATCTGGAGAGAGACATGCCGTTCACGAATTATGGCACGTCTGCCCTGACTATCTCCAACATCTCGATGACAGGTAACTTCACTCAGCGGAATACCTGCGGCAAGACCCTACGGCCCGGATACCACTGCGATTTCTATATCACGTTTACCCCCACCCTCCCCGCAAGCATAGGACCACAATACGGGACCATGACAATTACGGACAGTGACCCGAGCAGCCCCCAAGTGGTCCACCTGGCCGGAATCGGGAGTCTAGTGAGCGTGGCGCCGTCGTATCCGGGAGTAAGTTTCGGGACGGTTACTTTTGGGAGCCAGAACCGCAGGAATGCTGCCATGAACAACGTTTCCAATATGACAGTAAAGATCCAGAAAGTGGCAGTGGCGGGCAACAATGCCCAGGATTTTTCCCAAACCAGCAGCTGCAGCAACCCCATACCGCCAGGAGGCACCTGCAAGTGGACGATCACCTTTACGCCGACGCCCCAAGACTATTCCGTGTACGGAATCGAGCACGCGAACCTGGTGATCTACGACAGTGCTCCGGGCAGTCCGCACATAATTCGTTTGACGGGAATCGGCACGGCGCTTGCCGTCAATCCAGACACCCTGGATTTCGGCAACGTGCCGGTGGGAACGGTCAGCCTGCCTCAGTCGCTTACCATTCGCAACACCTGGACTAGCCCCATAAGTTTCGCAAGCATTGTAACGGTTGGGGATTATGCGCAGACGAATGACTGCGGCACGGACTTGGCACCAGGCGCCAAGTGTACTGTGAACGTGACATTCACTCCGAATGTTCAGGGGACTGACAGTGGCCTACTCAATATCAACTCCAACGATGGTGCAAGCCCAAGGCAGATTGTGCTTACTGGAAGCGGCCTTCCTGCAGGTTCCAGCCATCACTAGTTCGTGCCTTGGTACCTGCAGCAAACGGCTCGACAACCTTGAGCTTACAAATGTTTAGACGTAAGTTTCGGTTAACTTTAGTGACTCTGTTGGGGATTACTGCGCTCTCCCCTGCAGCTGCCTCCGGACAACGGGTCATCCTGTGGGACAAGTCAGACCCAAGTTTCGTTTTCGGGAGAGGGCAGCACCGGGTTCAATCCGGCACGGCCCCCAGCAAGAAGAGTTGCGCTGAGGTGTATCCCATCCCTGAGGCGTCCAAGGGCTGGACAGATTGCCAAGCTGGCCAGTTCAGCCAATGCGGCGGCCCGGACGAGTGCACTTGCAACGACCCGCGGGATCGCCTGGTTTGGCATGAGTGCAAGCAAGGGTCCTACGCGCGTTGTGAGGACGATAATACTTGCGAGGACAGCTGCCGGTACTGAAAGGTAAGGTTCGTCTTCACCCGAGAGTTTCCACCACCGGCCGTTGGCCAGGGATGACATGCCTGCGCACCTCTGGCAACCGCAACCAGCACGGCGTGCCCTCCCATGAGCCCCGCATGAGACCATCGACTTCTACGTCAAACACAGTAACGTTGACGGGGATATCGATAGATGAGTAGTAACGAAACCTAAGCACAGAGTTCGTGACTCGCAAGCCGGTCTCTTCCAGGACTTCACGCACCAATGCCTGTTCGGCGTCCTCCCAGGGAAGCGATAAACCTCCGGGGAACGAGAGTCCGCGGCCGTCGTTGCGTTCGATCATCAGGAAGGTGCCGTCCTTCTCAATGACCCCAATGGCGGCCTTCAAAGGACCGAAAAGCGGAAAGTGGGAATAGAGGAAATGGCCGGTCCGCGATACAACCCAAAATAGGTGCTTGCGTAGGTTCATGCAGAGGCGATTCGCATCGGCGTGACAGCCAATTAGTGCAGGGTATCACGAACATTCGGAAGAGTAAGTGCCGGCACATTCCCGGCTGGCCCGCCCAGTTAATCAACTCGCTGGTATTGAGGTAAGAGTCTTATTATCAATAACATAAGATAAACTGATCATCTTGCGCTCTAACAATGCGGCGCGGTTACCAGAGAAGTTAGTCTCTATTGCCTTTGACTCCTTGCAACAGGTTGCACTACCGCATACTCTACAGCTGATTAGAGTTGCGGTCAGATCTGGCACCGCCATTAGAACCCAAGTAGAAAGCACTCCTCCCCGATATTAGCAAGTGATGTGAGAAGCCGTGGAGCGGCAGGCCGACGCCCCACTGCGGCAAGCGACGGGAAGTGTTGTCTCCAGTCGCGTCCCCAGCGACGGAGACGAAGCAGGATAAGCGAAACCAACCAACCGCCTGCAACTATGCGCATACTGGGATTGTCGTCCTTCAAGCACGATACGGCGGCTGCGCTGCTAGAAGATGGCGTCTTCAGGGCCGCCATCGAGAACGACAAGCTTGCGCGTGCGCGCACCCGCAATCGGCCTGAGGCTGCGATCCATTCCTGTTTCGAAAGCGTGGGTACAGGGTGGGACGGCATCGACGTAGTGGCCATCGCCACGCGTCCGTTGCGTCGCTGGTCCCGAAAAGCCTATTTGCGGGCAAAGCTTACCGCGGTGGCCCCCGTGGCAAGCGCCTATTACGGCGCGAACGAAGCGGCGACGCTGGCGCGTGACCTGAACCACCTGCGGGTGCTGAGCCGCTACGCGACCGGAAGCAACCACAAACTCATTGCCTTCGATCACCATCTGTGTCACGCGGCCAGCGCTTTCTTCTTGTCGCCATTCGACCGCTCCCTGGTTGTCACGATGGATGAAGAAGGCGACAGCGTCTCCGCGACGCTGGCAGTCGGTGAAGGCAACCGCATTCGAGTTCGAAAAACCGTGCCTTTTCCGCATTCTCTGGCATGGGTATATTCGCAGGTCACCAACCTGGTTGGCTTCCGGCCGCATCTGGATGAACACAAGACACAATGGCTCAGCCTCGAAGGCGAACCGTTGTTCAAAGATGTGTTCCTGAAAATGCTCTCCGGGCGCGGTCAGGTGCCCCGTTTGGATTACAGCTTCTTTACACGTGGTTTGGCCGGGCAGCGGTCTTTCTCTGACAAATTCTATCGCGCCACAGGGCTGTCGAAGAGTCCCGATATCGGGGAAGAACAGCGGCGTGCCCTGGCCAGCAGCGTTCAAGCAGCCTGCACCGAATTGATCACGCGGCTGGTCGAAGACTTCCGTCGCCGTGAAGGCATCGAGCGCGTCTGTTTTGCGGGAGGCCTCTTCCAGAATGTGTTGCTGGTTGCGTCTCTGGAAAAGAACCTGGGAGGGGAGCAGGTGTTCGTGCCGCCAGCGCCGGGCAATGCCGGAACCTCCATGGGGGCTGCATCGTTGGCCTGGCACCAGGTCTTGCGGAAGCCACGCATGCAGCCGATAGACAGCGTTTACCTGGGGCCCAGGTTTGACCGCCAGGCGGTTAAGGATGTTCTGGACAATACCAAGAGCCGCTATGTGCTCCCCAACACCGAGGACCGCAAACTGGATGCCGCCGTGCAGTTGCTGCAAGCCGGCAAGATCGTCGGTTGGTTCCAGGGAGCGGCGGAGTTCGGACCACGCGCGCTGGGTAATCGCAGTGTCCTGGCTTCGCCTTGGGCGCCGTACGTGCAGGAGAATCTCAACGACTTCATCAAACACCGCGAGTGGTTTCGTCCCTTTGCAATCTCTGTTCCCGAAGAAGATTGCCCACGATTTTTCGAGGCCTCGCGCCAGTGCCGCTTTATGAATTCTGTCGCTACCCTCCGGCCGGAGAGCGAATGCCTGCCGGAGAGTCTGCTGCTGCCGCATCGTCAAGTGCGTCTCCACGTGGTGCAAAGGAGCAGCAACCCGGTTTTCTGGGCTTTATTGAAACGCTTTGGAGAAGAGGCGCCCGCACCGATGCTGCTGAACACGTCCTTCAACCTGTTCGGAGAACCGCTGGTAGTCACGCCGCGGGATGCCATGCGCAGCTATTTCGGCTCGGGCCTGGATGCCCTTATTATTGACAGGTTTGTTTTGTCCAAGAATGCGGTACATACCTCTGCGATTAGTCTGGCCACCAATCGGGCCGGGCTCGGAGTCTAGCGAAGCATGGATCTGAAGATCGAATCGAGGCATTTGGGTGACCTTTGCGTGCTGAGCCCAGAGGTATTTCAGGACGATCGCGGGTTCTTCACCGAAGTTTTTCGGGCGGACCTGTTCAAGGCACTGGGTCTGCCCACCGAGTTTGTGCAGGACAACCACTCTGGGTCGGTGCGCGGTGTGGTGCGCGGGCTGCACTTCCAGTGGGAGCCTCCCATGGGCAAGCTGATGCGAGTGACGCGCGGGACAGTATTTCTGGTGGCGGTGGACATCCGTAAGGGGTCGCCCACGTTAGGGAAGTGGTTCGGAGCGGAAATTTCTGCGGAGAGCCGCAAACAGGTTTGGGCGCCGGCGGGCTTCGCGCGCGGCTTCTGTGTGCTCTCCGATTACGCCGAGATTCAGTACAAGTGCACCGGGATCTACAACAACAAGGGCGAGTCGGGAATTCGCTGGGATGACCCAGAAATCGGTGTCAACTGGCCGATTCGTGACGTGCAACTGTCCGACAAAGATCGTAAGGCGCAAACCCTGAAAGAGTGGCTGGCAAGACCAGAGTCAGAGCATTTTCGGTATACAGAAACTCACACTGTGGTAGGGAGATAGCGAGTCATGAAGATTCTGATTGCGGGTGGGGCAGGTTATCTGGGGTCGGTGCTAGGCCCAAAGCTTTTGGAGCGCGGCTATGAAGTGGACGTGGTCGACTTGTTCTGGTTCGGAAACCATCTGCCGGAGCAGATCGGCGTCATTCATAAGGACATCTTTGACATCAACGTCGAAGACCTGGAGCCCTACCAGCAGGTCGTCTTTCTCGCCGGACTGTCAAACGATCCCATGGCGGAGTTCTCGCCCAGCCAGAACTTTATCTTCAATGCGGCGGCGCCTGCCTACCTGGCCTACATCGCCAAGAAGGCCAAAGTAAAGCGCTACGTGTATGCCAGTTCCTGCTCAGTGTACGGCTACACCGACAACGAGTTGTTTGATGAGACCCGCCCGGTGTCATCCTCCTATCCCTACGGCATCTCGAAGCTGCAAGGCGAGCAGGCGGTAATGAATCTGATGGACGACACGTTCTCAGTCATCTCGCTGCGCAAGGGAACGGTCTCGGGTTACAGCCCGCGCATGCGGCTGGACCTGATTATCAACACCATGTTCAAGAACGGAGTACGCAACCGGGAAATCACGGTAAACAATCCCTCGATCTGGCGGCCGATCATCAGCATTGATGACGCGACCAATGCCTACATCCGGGCCATCGAGGCCAGCGAGAGAATTTCCGGCATCTTCAACGTGGCCTCGGGGAACTACACCGTGGGTGAAGTCGGCGATCTGGTGAAGATGGCCATCGAGGAACAGTTGGGCATCCGGGTGAACCTGACCATCCATCACAAGAAGGATTTCCGCAATTACAAGGTGAGCATCGAGAAGGCAGAGAACATGCTCAGCTTCCATCCCAACCACGACGTGAAGTGCATTGTGAAGAACCTGGTGGAGAACATGGTCAGCTTCCAGGACTGGGACAACCCGCAGTACTACAACATCGAGACTCTGAAGTTGCTGGCCGCGAAGAGCAGCGGACTGCGCACATTGGCAGAGGTAGCGTAAGCAGAAGAGAAGCGAGCGGGGTTGGGGACCATGTCAGTAGCAACCATGCCGGAGTTGGGCAGTCAAACTGGGGACCGGGTTGATATTCTGGGGGTCCGGGTGCGTCCACTGGATGTGGCACAGACTGTCGCGGCGGTCGAGGATTGTATCAAGAAGGGTGAGCGACGATACGGAGTATTCATCAATGTCTATAACGTAATCGAAGCCCGCCGTAACGCTGCATATCGCCAGACACTCAACGACGCAGATTTTCCGATGGCGGACGGCGTTCCCCTGGTGTGGGCCAGCCGGGTCCTGCGCGATCCTGTCCCGGGCCGTTGCTGCGGGCCAGATTTCCTGGTTGCCATGAACCAGAGGGCCGAGCAGAAGGGATACAAGGTGTACGTCATGTGCGGCGGCGATCGCAAAGCCGAGCGCACGGCCGAGGCTTTTCAGAAGATGTATCCCAAGCTCAAGATCGTGGGTGCATGGACGCCGCCGTGGGGCCCGATCAGTGAGCAGAACAACAAATACATTCTGGGGGAGCTCGCTCGTACCCAGCCCGATATCTTCTGGGTGGGACTGGGAGCGCCGCTGCAGGAGCGCTGGGTGTGGGAGAACCGCGGCCGGATCGCAGCGCACTTCACCGGAGCTGTAGGCGGGGCATTTGACTACCACATCGGAATGCGCAAGCGCGCCCCACGCTGGATGCAGCATCGCGGCCTGGAATTCTGGTACCGCATCAGCCAGGACCCAAGCCTGTTCTGGAAGAAGCGGCATTATGCGGATTTTCACATGTTCGTGCTGCCGGTGATGTTGCAAGCGCTCCGGCGGCCGGAACGCAACGGGTCAGCTCATAGCAGCCGGAGTAATGGGAACCACTGAGGGCGCAGACTGCGATTGGGGCCGTTCCCAATTGTGAAACCCGAGCACAGAGTTGCGGCACAAATCGTTGAACCTTGAATGGCGGCGTGTAAGACTAGCAACAGCCCGCCGTCAGGCTATTTGGCGACAAACTTAAAGGAGAAGAAGTATGGGGGTCATCAGCAGCACGAAAAACAAGTTGCAGACGGCAGGCGAACTGTTTGGATTTTTCGGCAAGAAGCGTTGGTGGGTTCTTCCCATTATCGTTACTGTGGTCCTCCTGGGCGTGGTGTTTATTGTGGGAGAGGCGACCTCGCTGGCGCCATTTATCTACACGATGTTTTAGCCTTCTCGTCCGCACATTTTCGCGAACCTCTAAACCAGCCGACACGGCGACGAGTTCGTCCGTGGACGGCTGGTTGTGTTTTTGGGGCACCCACTTCCTCCGTCAGACGGATCCTCCCCTGAACCCAAGACAACTGTGGTCTGTTGGTCGCCATTCGCCCGGAGCGACTGGATTTACGATCTTTTACCTACTCTTTACATTTTGCTTTGCCGCCAGCGCATCGAATCCAGGAGATACAAACAAAAATCCCAGCTTCAGTAAGGAGAAGTATGAACCGCCGTACGTTTGTCGCAATCGTCTTAACACTGGTTGTAGGGTCTGCCATCTTTGCCTCGGTGGCACGAGCGGATGAAAACAACCAGGCAACTCAAGTGACGTTTGGCCAGTCCGTGGAGATTCCGGGGCAGGTTTTGCCCGCAGGGAGTTACCTGTTTCTCGTAGCCTCCGACGGTTATGATCGCAACCTTGTCCGGATCTTCAGTGCGGACCGATCCAAGCTTTTTGCCAGCCTGGCGACAGTGGACAGCGAGCGTAAAGCGCCGGCGAGAAAGACCATGTTTACTCTTGCTGAGCGGTCGTCGGATCAACCCGCGGCGCTGCTCACCTGGTTCTATCCCGGCAATTCAACCGGCCATCAATTCGTCTATTCGAAGAGTGAATCCGCAGAACTGGCACGAGACACACGTCAGACCATACAGGGCGATTCCACAACTTCGGATTACGCTGGCTCTAACTGAGCATCCAGCTCTGAATCGACTGTGCGCCGGCCTTTGCTCTGGCAGCGGGGCCGGCGTCTCACCTAACTTCTATTCATCAGGCCAGCAGCGGCCGTTACTTACTCTCCAACAGCACTGGCTTCGGTCCTACCTGCATCGCGCCTTTCTTCACTTCCGCGGTAGTTCCGTCTAGCTCCCGCCGCAGTGCGAACTGACGCTCCGGTTCGTAGCTCGTGGTATCCGTCCCTTCACTCCAGACGAAGCGGCCGCGGTACTTGCCGCTGTCCTTGCTGAAGTCGCACACCC
>JAIQFW010000229.1 GCA_020073105.1 Terriglobia bacterium | reverse complement strand
CCACCAGCAGGTCCGAGCCGGTGACGAAGCTCGTTTCGATCAGGGAACGCTTCGGCTTCCTTATAGCTCGGTTGGTCTTAGAGATATTCAAAAGCATTTCAACCCGAAACTTGCATTTGGTAGTACAATCCCTGTCAACCAGCGGCAAGAATTTCAATCGTGAGGCGACAACATGGCAGACCTTGAAGGCAGCAACGGACAGAGAACGGAATTCAAAGCTGTCGGTCGAGCAAATGTGCCCGGCAGACTATCGTATACCATAGCCACTGGCGGAGCCAAGTTCGGCACCGATGTCGCAGTCGTGACGCATGTGCGGTCTCGGACCAGACGGTCCGGCGGATGCTCCCTGCTTCTGGCTTCCGTGGGCGTCAGATCCCGGATTGTATGGGCCTGTTTGATTAGGCCCGCCTTTATTCTCTGTGCCGGGCGGGGAGTATTTTCTTTTCAGGAGCGGCTTTAGCTCTCTTTGGAATGCTGCTGGGCTTTTAGTGGTCTGTGGCTTGCGCTACTCCAATCGGAGTTGGCAAGGTGAATCCAGTAAGGCACGGACGTTTTCGGCATGCAGCCATGGGCCGACGAAGGTTTCTAAGAGAAAGCGAATCAATCCTCGGACCCCTCTTTGGTGGACGAGCCCTGCGAGATACTCGGTCCTCTGAGCCAGGATGTTGATCAGATGCCCGAGGCGCATCAGGAAGTGGTAACCCTTCATCGCATTCCAGTTGTACGAGAAGCAATGTTCGTAGTTGTAGCCATGGCATTTTTCCACCAGGAAGCTACTTTCGATCCCCCAACGGTGTCGGGCCCCGAGGTTACAGAGCTCATGCACGTTCTGCTGACTTAGGCGGGTGCTGGAGATCCATACGTGGCGTGACTGCTTTTGCACGATCGCGGCTGTCTTGGAATCAAACTCTTCCCACGTTTCCTGGCAGATCACCACGTGCAGGATCAGTCTGTTGCGCCCTGTATTTCCGTACCGGTACTCGATGTCGTTGACCCAGTGAAAGTGCTGTTTGCGATTCCCCCAGATTCGTTCCAGATGATTGTTGACCTGCAGCTTTCCAAGACCCTCGACTTCCTCCCACACCGATGGCAACGAGTCGTCCTGCAGCACGATCATGTATTGCCAGTGATATTGCCGGCACAGTTGCATGACCGGCCCGTTCGGATACAATCCGTCCAGCAATAGCAAAACCGGCAACCGGGGGAAATGCCTCTTGAGACGCGCCGCCAGCCGATGGAAAGCTTTCAGCTCGCAGTCCTGTTTGTTTCTTTGCTGGTCTCCTTCGGTGTAATCCAGAAACTCCGTCATTAGATTCTTACAGCACGTTTTGTGTGCTGTAAGAATCTAATCCTTTGTCTTTGATGTTTATTCTGCAGTCTCACGGGCAAGCTCTGGAACGAGGAGCACTTGTTTGAGTCTGAATCCTGCCGCCAGAACGAGGCGGCCAACCTTAGTAAGATAGTACCTGTAGGTGCCAGCGATTTTCTTCACGAGACCGTGAAGACGCAGGCGTTTGAGTATTCTGGATGCCTGGGTGCCGGTCTTGCCACGAAGGTGCTGCCGCAAATGTTTGTTTTGGAAACCTCGAATGTTGAACTCGCCGCGGGCGATGGTTTCAAAAAGCGCTTGATCTTCGTCGTCGAAAAAGTTGAATCCTCGGTAGGCATGGTCGTTATCGAACACAGTCCGGGAGATCTTGTTGAGGTATCGAATTCCAGCACTGCTGTCGTCTATTGCGGAGATGAACTCCAGATAGCGACGATTCGCAGCAGCAAGCACTTGTCGCAACGGCCCAAGGCTATAGATTCCCTTTTTCATCTCGGCCCATTTCACGATTCGGGTTCCGTCGCGCTGTTCTACCTCGCGGTAGTGTTTGAAAAAGGAGACGTCATTGGTGGTGGTTTCGATGCGCAGGATGAGATGGAACTTGTCGTACATTTTAATCAAAACGGGACCCATGTGGTGCTTGATGCGGGTTCCTTCGATCCGGATGTGGAAGTCGTTCCCCATCTCGTCCTGGTAGTTGCCGTTCAGCTTACGGCCGAGAAAAGTAGCTATGTTGTCGGGCTTAACCGTGTGGATAGCCGTGCGCGTGAGCGTTCCATAGATGTCCTGCAGCTCGCTCTGGTGGAGGAACACGATATCCGTGGCGTACTCGGTCTGCATGAGGCTCCAGTGATATTCGAGTCCGAAATGTCGAATGACAGGGCAAAAGCGCCGGGCAAAGCGGTTCAAAAGCTTATGAATCGCTCGCCCGTTCAGCTGATCCGCCAGAAGTTGAGCTTTGTCCCAACCGTCGATCGCGGTAAAAGCGTTATCTATCAACGTGAATTGGATTCCCTTCTTGCGCAGCTGGACTGCGAGCCAGCTGTGGCCGTTGAAATAGATCTGCAGGCGAAATGGACACCAGGTGGGAACCCGAACGTAGCAAAGGCCCAGATCCGCATCGATGAAATAGAAGTAGTAATGCAAGCATCTCCCCTGGTCTGGCTTCAGATAGGCCTTGTTGTTCTTCTTGTCGTACCAAGGCTTGTACGTAGGGCACGACTCCATGGCCGACAGTATGTGGACCAACCCGGGCCGATCGCCACGTTTTTTAAGAATCTGTTGGATCAGTTCTTCCTTTCGAATTTCGTGATTGCGCACAAATTCGATCTCAATGTCGTTTTCCGCTGCCAGTTTCTCTGCGTTTTCCCGAAGCTCGTCGCGGAAGGGTTCGGCAAAACGCGGATAGTCGAAGATGCGTATCTCATGGGAGTGGAGATATCCGGTCATCCCGTCGGCATAACAGAGACCTGGCAAGGTCCCCTGGATGACAATTCTATCGAAGCAGCTGAGCACGCCAGAAATCTGTGGAGCGTATCGTTCCGTGATAAGGCACATGGCTGGCCACCAGGAGGTAGTTTTGCCAAGCATACATCATCCGGGGACCAGAGTTTTTACTTTTGATGTTTTTGAATTCGCGCCGAAGGCGCGCTAAACCTTTTTGGTTCCGGCTTGTCCGGGTTAGGGGAATAGTCATTCCGTTGGTGAATGCCAGACTCGCCTCCAGCACGTAGACGTAATACTGCGGGCGAGTCCCAACGGTTCCGTCTTCGTCCGTATACTGGACTTGCCGCTCCAGCCACTGCTCGGCCCCACACCAGTCCCGGCCAAGCTTCTGGGACCCGTCCACGGCAATTGGGTAATGCTGTGAAATCAAATAGCGACAGAACTTTTTGTTGCGAATGAAGCGCTGAATGAGTTCGATCAGGACCTCCCCGATCTTATCCACCGAAATGCCCGACAGCAGCCGATTGAGCGTATCTTGATGAGGAATACTCTCCAACTCGGGGAAGACCAACCGCAGGTTCTCCAAAAACATCGGCATCGTCATCTGCCGGTTTGCTTCGCGACGCGAACTCATCTGAAAAACGAACATCAGAATGCCATACAACATCAGCACTGTGGCCTTATGCTTGATGGTCTTCGAATTCCTCGGGTCCCGGATCTTCTTGAATCGCTTGAGCAGTGTTGGCAGTACGCAACGGTAAACCTTCAAAACCTCCTCGACTGCTTTTTGCCGGGCCTGCTTCTCTTGCTCAACTGTTGTCCATTCGCTCTTGCTATTGTTCGATATTGTCGCTTTGGGCCGATCCTTTAATCCCTGGGCGGCCCGGCGTTCCCGCAACTTTTTCGCTGCTCTCCTTTGTGCCAGTTTCTTCTCGTTCAGATCCTGTCGTCTCAAGCGCAAGCTTGGCTTGTTCAAAGCTCCTCCTTGTCTGGATACTTTCCCCTCTAAGGAAGGAGCGGAAGTCTGCCTCCAACGGGTAGACATAAATCGCCTTGGGCGTCGACAGGTATTGCGTGTAACGATCCATCCGCCCACGTCCTGCCGTCACGCCCAGACGAATCCAGTTCGCCGCCTGGTAACAGACGCCCTCATAGCGTTCCACCTCCACGAACGTCTCCAGCAACACAGGCGCATACCCGTAACGCTGCTGCCAATCTGATGGAACCCGCTTAGCCGCCAGCGACAATGCTTTGCTCGCCAAGTTCTTGACCCTCACCCAAGGAAAAACCAAGAACCTCGTGTTCGCCACTACCCAGTTCAAACGTTGCGCCCGGTCCCGTTCGCTCCACCCAATCCATGCATCCCTCTCTGCAAGCGCCCAGGCCGAGGAGGCAAACAGCAAACACCCCAGCCTTCGCCCCTGACTCCCCATGATGAAGTAGCGCTGGTGTGCTCCAAACGGCCGTTTGTATCCCAGCGGATGGTACCGATACACATACTCGTTCCACAGCCCACTCGGTTCCCTGCCTGCAACCCTCTCCAATTCGACCGGCGCAATGTCTCGTACAGTTCCCACGATCTCATCCCCTGCATCCGTTCTGGCCCCGAAGAGGATCTCCTTTTTGATCATCTTGCATTCCCGACGTGTCGGCAATGTGACCAAACCCTGAGCTTCCAGCTTGATCAGAGCTTTGGCACACGAATCCAACTTGTAGCGCCCGGCTGGCGTCACCCAGTCGAGAAGTTCGCAGACGGTTTTCACCAACTCGGACCAACTCAGCCGCCGAAACACCCGAACCGTTTCCTGTATGTCCTTGATTTCTTGTGCGGTGAACGTACGTCCGGAAAGGAAAGTCGATGATGCCTTGGGCTTGAGCATGACGCTGCGGCCTCCATCAACATGAGCCCGCACTATCATCTCAAATCCGATTTTCTTTGTCCAGTGTCTTAATGCGAAAAAATAATTCCGAGCGAGTGCTTAACCGCTATGCGACCTTTGCCTTACAGAATCATGCGTCACGACTGGGAGAAAGTAGACCGACCGGATAGGCTCCTAGGTCTCTGACCGCCTGATAAGGTACTAATGGCGTCGTTATAGGAGGCCTATAAAAGACAGTTTCACTCAAAGCTTCTGTTGAGACATGCTCTCTACCAGGAATTATTTTTCGGCGTACAGGTTCGGACTGTATCTATCAAGTAAAGAGGGAATATTTTTCGAAAGTGCGGAAGCACCCGTCGGTATCGAACTATCCTTATCAGCTGTTGGACTGCAGCTTATTATATTTGAAAACTCTCCGCGCCTTCTTGCGCGTGAACCGCCAATTGATCTTTGTCCGCTTGCGATTGACGCTGCGATTCCAAATCCGCGTTTCCTGCTGCAGCTTACCTAAGCTCGGTATGCGTCGCTTTCCAAGACATTGCCGGGAGTAAAGGCTCAGTTCGATCTCCGCCTGATTCAGCCAGCTTCCGTGTTTCGGGGTATAGTGAACAGTGAGCCGGTCCCAAAGCTTTCCACCCTTCTGTTCACCAAAGGAATCGACAAGAGATTTTCTGCAGTGGATATTGAGGTTGTCCATGACGAGATGGATAGTCCCGGCATTGGGATAGCGATCCACGATGTGTTTTATTATATGAGCGAATTGATCGGCGGAGCGGTTAGAGGTCGCTGTGGTGAAGTGCCGACCGCCCTTCGGCTCTACCACCCCAAACACGTTGGCCGTACCACACCGTTTGTACTCATTATCGGGTCTCGCCGGTTTTCCTGGTTTGGCCGGCCGAGGCTGACGCACATCGGCATGCAGGGATACCGGTTTTTCATCCAGGCAGACCGAAATCGCGATCCTGATGACGGCGCGCTACTGGACCATCCACGCGCGCCGGACCTCGGCCATGCGGTCGACGATCGGCGTCCCCGACACGTCGATCGTCACGTCGTGGAGGACGCCCGTGAAGCGGAACGGCGACGCGTACGCCTCGGTCACGGGCGTGACGCCACAGGTCAAGTTCTCGACGACCGGCATTCCCGGTCCCGTCACGACCATCACGCTCAGCCCGCAGAATCCACGACTCCTCGCCGGCACGGACTCGATCCGCCTCACGGCGACGAGCCTCGATGCCTTCGGGAACCAGACGTCCCCCGCGCCGTCGTTCACGGTG
>JAIQFW010000032.1:8793-38554 GCA_020073105.1 Terriglobia bacterium | reverse complement strand
CGCCAGTTTCGTAGATCACCAGGCGTGTGCCCGGCTTCATGGCACGGAGATTCTTCAGAGCCACAGGATTCGACACTCCGTCCCAGATGGTGGTGCCATCACGCTGCAGATCGGCGAAGGAATATTCGGAAGGCTCGGTTTTGAGGAGGTAGTCCATGGGGATTGTTGATTTACGATTGCCGATTGTTGATTTGTAGTTGCCAACCGAAGCCTCGGCCCAAGAGATAAGGTTCTTCAATCACCAATCAAAAATCTACAATCAACAATTTTCTTACTTCGGATCGTTCTTCTTCTCACCCGGCTTCTTCTCTTCCGGCGGCTTTTCGCCCGGATGCTCTTCGTAGATGGAATACTGCCCCGACGGACGGTTCAGCCGGATGGTGATGTCCATCGCCGGCTGGTTGATATCGTAGTCGGCGCCGAAAGTCTGGAATCCGCGGGCCAGCACCTGCACCCGCAGCTTGCCGTAGGGAACGCCCTCATAGCTGGCCCTGCCTTCGGCGTCGGTCTTGAGCTCTAATCCACCGCGCTCCTGCTTGCCCTTCTCGTTGACAAAATGCAATACCACAGGCGCGTTGCGAACCGGCTTGCCGTTGTAAGCCCTTACGACGACAAAGTGCAAATGGGCGACTGGGCCGATGTCGTCATCCTTCCCCGCGAAACCTTGCAATGACACCAGGACGACGGCGACGATGAGCAGCACCCGCTTCATACTGGCCAATTCTACATCGTGCGGCGTACACTGGGCACCCTCGCCCGAACGCACTGCGACACGGGCGTACACTACCGTCGCCTGGATACCCGATCGGAAATCTTGGGCTAATTTACGGAGGATGAAAATCATGAACAGAAAACTGTGGAAGGTTTGTGCAGGGCTGTGCGTGCTGGCGATGTCTGCCGTTTGCATTACGCCTGCACTCGCACAGATGTCAGACGTCAAAGAGAAACCCCCGATGTACTCCTACGTGGCGAATTGGAGCATTCCGCGCGCACAATGGGCCGACATGGAAAAAGCCAACGCGGCTGACCAGAAGGTCTTGGACAAAGCCTTGGCCGACGGGACAATCGTTGGCTATGGCAGCGACATGAATCTCATTCACCAGCCCGACGGCGAAACTCACGATGATTGGTGGTCGGCCATGTCCATGGCGGGACTGCTCCACGTGCTCGAACAGTTCTACAAGGCGGGCAACGCCACTTCTCCGGTGTTGGCCAGCGCCACTAAACATTCGGACAGCCTTTACGTCAGCCGCCACTACAATCGGCATGCCGGATCCTGGAAGGATGTCTACACCCACACGGCCAGCTTTAAGCTGAAGGCGGACGCTCCGAGCAACGCAGTGGACATGCTCAGCAAGAATCTGTTTGAGCCACTGATGGAAAAAATGTTGGCTGACGGCGTGATTCACGAATACGAAATCGACACCGAGGCCATCCACACCACGGATCCCGGCACGTTCTGGATTTTCTACATCGCCGCTGACGCGGAAGGCCTGGACAAGATCAACGCCGCACTGCAGGCTACCCTGAAGGCGAACCCCCTGGGCGGCCCGGCGTTTGAGTCCATGGTGGATTTCAGTGCGCACCGCGATGGCCTGTTGCGCAGCGCCGCCGCGTACAAGTAGTTCGGAGAAACCATTTTGGTTAGAATTCCCCACCCAGGCAGTGCTTGGGTGGGGATTTTAGTGGCCTGCGTGCTGGGCCGCTCCCGGAATAACAATGATGTACGCATCGGGCTGGCCTGGCCGAATCACTCTGGGCATATTCACCCCCGCCGGAGGTGAACCAATGTCCTTGTCCGTCGCATAGGGAGCGTAAAACATGAGATGTGGCGGGGCGTGAACCATGCGGTTGCCGGAAACCAAGAGGTAGATGTCGTCCGACAACATATACACGACGCCAGGCTTGCCCGGCGCTTTGAATTTTCCGCTCTTGTAACCCTGCTCGATTTCCGTCTTGATCTGGTCTTCGCTCTTGCCCTTGGCCCGTTCCTCCTCAGCGAACAATCGTGTCGGCAAAGTGGTGGCCGTACCTTCTGCGTCAAAACAAGTAGGCTCGGAATTCCAGGGAGTTTGCCTGTCCACAAAACAGGAGAACCCGTTGGTCCCGTCGCGGACTTTGACGTAGCCACTGCGCTCCAGCAGATAGACCGTGGCTTTCCCTGAAATCTCTGGCGGCGCCGCACTCTCGGCAAGCTTGATGCGGTCCTCGCGCGGGAGCGAGAAATCGTAGGCCGGTTTCGGCATGTCATCGGCGCATGCTAGGTTTCCTGCAAGGAGGAATGCAATAGGGAGGATCGCGCGCATGGTTGCCTCCAGAGTTCAGTTGCTCGAACTTTCTAGGGGAAATTAGACGCCGTGGATCTTAGGCGGATAGCGAAGGGCAACGACGTGGATAGACAAGACAGTCGGTGTTAGCCAGAAGCGAAACCACCGATTCACTTGCGCTGTGTGGCGCGGCTACGCATCTCCTCAAGCCGCTTGCGCGGGTCGGATGAGGTCCGGCGTTCTTCTTCCCGGGCAGTCAAACAGGGTGTGCACAATCCATGTTGAAAATACGACTCTTGGTCTGCGAACCCTATATACTCGCGGCAGTCTCGACAGCGATAGTTGGAGAGTCTCGCCCGTTCGTCCCACTCCTGCTCTGATTCCGACAAAAGGGCCATAGGGGCATTCTACTGCCTCCAGGATGAAAAAAGGGCGGCGGCAAGCTCGTCACGGGCTGCGTTAGGCCCAGACCTGCTAACCAAACCATGTTTCTCTGGTCTCTCCGGAGGAGATAGGCTCTCTCCAACCTTCCGCTGGCGCAAAGGTCACGGCGGGAGGGGTGAAAATGGAACAGATTTTCCGAGAGTTTCGAGTGGCAATGCGTGGACTGAGGAAGTCGCTCACGTTCGCCATTGCAGCGGTTACGACGCTGGCGCTCGGTATCGGAGCGAACAGCACCATTTTCAGCGTGGCCAGCAATGTGCTTCTGCGACCTCTGCCCTATCGCGACCCAAGCCGGCTGGCGATCATGTGGAACGACTACGGCTCGGGTGGCAGTGACGACACCCACCCGGGTCCTGGCCAGCAACGAGGTCTTTCACGTGATTCCTTCCACGGCCCGCGCATCCGCACCTTAGGGAGGATCGTGGAAGGGCACGGCTTCCAGCCGTGCCGAAAAGCACCGAGCTCGACGTAAGGCGCCGATAAGCCGCAACCAGGGAGAAATCCCGCTGGGCCGCTGGGCAGCCGGTGTACACTGATGGGCGCGCCAGACCAAAAGGCGCGGTGGGAGCGGAATTCGCGGTCCTTGATTATCACCATTTCAACTCAGCAATCAGACTTTCCCGGGAGGAACCCATAAATGAGCAAGAGAATCGCCTTCGCGCTATCGTGTTTAGCCTTGTTGACGCTTGCCAGTTTTGGCCTTAAGGCTGGCAACACAAACAATTTCACCTTCAGCCCAGATGGCAGGACCGTGTGGGCCACACACTCATCGTCACACATCACGCCCGCACCCGCATACGACGCTGGGCTCAAGACCATCGCGGGCAACCTTAGCCGTTATCCGAACGCCACGTACTTCAGCATCTGGGGCAACACCATCGCCCAGGGAGGAGCGAACTTCCCTTTTCAAACCTGGGTAGCCGTAGCCTTCACTCCTGCAGCCGACGCCACCGTGACCAAGATTGCGGTGTCCGCCGGAAGACAAGGTAGCGGACACTCCGGCTACGAACTGAGCCTCTACAATGACGCCGGTGGTGTGCCCGGGACACCGATTGTCACTGCCCACATTTCCAAACTGCCGGTTTACGGACAATGCTGCGACCTCGGCATCGCCAGTGACCCTGCAGGTATCCCGGTCACCGCTGGAACCCAGTATTGGGTGGTCGTAAGCACGACCCCAGACGACCCCGACATTTATGCATGGGCCTTCAACAGCACCGACATGCGAGCCCACCCGGCAGCTTCCTGGTGCCTGGGGTCCCAGACCTACTGCGGAAACAACAGCGGGAAATGGGTTGCTTTCAGCTACGTCCAGCTCGGGTTTGCCGTGCTTGGGCATTAATTGGGATTCACGGGAGCCAACGGGTGGCGGGTGGCCCATCCTAACCGAGCGTTTTCTGCGAGGTTAGGGTGGGGATTTTCTTTTCGGATCATGCACAGGCTGCCCCACCCGTGGGTGGAGTCGGAAGGCCCCAGGCGTCACCCAACACATGCAGGGAACGGTGGTACCGTGTATCCATCATGACCAAGGTCAGGATCGTGCAAGCCGATATCACCGCCCGCCCGGTCGACGTCATTGTGAATGCCGCGAACCACACTTTACTCGGGGGAGGAGGAGTAGACGGCGCAATCCACCACGCAGCCGGCCCTGATCTGTTGGAGGAATGCAGAACCTTGGGCGGATGCGACACCGGAGATGCGAAGATCACAAAAGGATACCGGCTGCCGGCAAAGTACGTGATCCATGCGGTCGGGCCTGTCTACAATTTCGAGAACGGGCGAGAACCCAAATTGCTTGCCAATTGCTACAAAAAGAGTCTCGCGCTCGCGGCAGAACACGGGTGTAAAAGCATCGCGTTCCCCTCGATATCGACGGGAGCGTACAACTATCCAATCGAAGAAGCCAGCAAGATCGCGCTCCAGACGATTCGAGATTTTGTGGCAGAGAATCCGAACCGAATCGAACTGATCGAAGCTGTAGTCTTCTCCGACCGCGACCATCGCATCTACCGCCGGACATACGCAACGGTATTCGGCGAACCGACAGAGAGCTTGCAATGAAAGGCACTCCTGCCATTTGCGGTGTTGTTCAACAGGGACGGTAATGGGCTCAGGCAGGAGAAAGATCAAAGCGTTGGCACTGTTCGTGGGACTTTTCCTGTCCTACTTTCTGGGCGTTGTGGTCCGGCAGCGGCACGGGATCGCCGTTGACGTCCGCAACCTGAGCCAGCACACGCTGCGCAACGTCAGCGTGAAGGTGGAGTATCGAGGCAAACGATATCCCTTGCCCGATCTGCAGCCAGGGCAGCACAAACGCGTCTTCGTGCAGCCTGCGGGTGAATCCGCCATCAACCTGGAGTTCGTGGACTGGCAGAACGCGAAGCACGTGGAAGATCTGGCAGGCTACGTGGAGGACGGCTACAGCGGAACCGCGGGCGGCACCGTGCTTGCCGATGGGCGCGTCATCGTCGACAACGACACGTTTCGACATTTCTACTACAAAAGCTGGCCGGATTTTGTGTGGTGAAGGAAGCGGCTCGCGGGGTGGCCCGTCCGAGGCGGTTTTGCTCGGACAGGGTGATTTGTGATGAATGTGGAAGGGCACGGCTTCAGCTGTGCCGATAGAACATCGAACTCGATGCAGGCGCCGTTGAGGCGCAACTATTCGAGCCGCTTGGAGAAAACTAGGGAACGTCCCGTCTGTTCCCGCATTTCCCCCCCGCTACCACGTCAACTCCGTGACGAGCAGCGGCGGACTCTAAGATTTCCCCCGCATGCAAATCACGAGCCTGTAGCACGGGCATTTCTGCCAGCGCGTTTGTCCGCGTTCCGTTTTCGTAACAAAATTCTCCTCAGCGCCATAACTGATACGCTTTGTGGTTAGTATCCCAGGTTAATCACGAAAAGCGACCAGGGAGGAGCCATGGCATCAGAGAATTTAGATCAGGCAACATATGTCGAGCGCTTGAAACGGCAGTTTGCCGCCGCGACTGCAAAGCATCGTGTTGTCGCTGCTGGGCCCTCCGCCGATTCTGCCGACGATGAAGCTGCCCGCAAAGAGCACGAGCTGTTCGTCAAGCGTCTGCGCTTCCGCTTGAAAGAAGCCGGCGTTTCGGGCGCGGACATCTCCGGCATTGAGAAGCAGGCGATTGCGCCCGCGGCGTACGAGAAGCCGTCGCTCGCGGCGGCAACAACTGCAATCCTGGTCGTTCACGGAATCGGCGAACAGGACCGCTACGAGCCTCTCGATCAGTTTGCGCGCAACCTGACCCGCTATCTCCGGCACGAGGGTGGCATCGACGATCTGACCCTAAGCGCGCGGAAGATCGACCACAACGACTGGGTCGAAGCCTCAATCCGCCTCGAAACCGCTGCGCATGGGCCGCGAACCGAGGAAGGGCGCAGCTCTGCCACTATTGACCTCTACGAATACTACTGGGCGCCGCAGACGGAGGACAAAATCAGTTACCTGCAAACCATCAGCTGGCTGATCAAGACCACGCTGACTCCGATCCGCATGCTTGACCAGAACGTTCGGGCCATCAAGAATGCCCCCGACGCAGAGGAATTGAGCGTGTCCGCCATCTATTGGCGCGAGCTCCAGCGGATCGCATGGCTATACCTTCCGCTGGCCGGACTGCTGGCTCTGCTGGTGTTGTGGCTGCCCTCCGCGTTGAAGTTTAGGGACACGCTGAAAACGGTGGCGGCCCAGTGGAACGCGGATCATCCGGTTGTGCGCCTGATCATGACGCTGCTGTTTGCAGTCTCTCTGGTCATGTTCTGGGTTGTCTCCAAGCAGCTTGCCACCCGTCTCCTTCGGAAGCTGCGGCGGCAAACGGCGATGATCGAGAGCTGGGTACTGACGAAGACCTCGGTTGTTGCCGCGCTCCTCGGTGCGGCTGGGATTGCAATTGGCCAATTGCTTTCGGTTGACCTTTGCCAGTACTTTCACCCCATACTGAATTTCAACGTGCTGAAGGCTTTGGGCATTTTCGTGATTGCGCGGGGACTGCAACTGTTCCTCGCGAATTTCGTGGGCGACGTTGCCGTCTATGTGAACACCGACGACAAAGCCCGCAATTACCTTGTGCGGCGCGCGGTGCTGAGCGGCGCAGCGCAGGCCATTACCCGCATTCTTCGCGGGGGCTACGACCGCGTGATCGTGGCCGGCCATTCCCTGGGCAGCGTGATTGCCTATGACAGCCTGAATGAACTGATGAACCGGTGCCTGCGCAAGGACGATCGCGATGACGCGCTCTATGCAATTCCCGACCAGATTGTAGACGTGCAGCCTCCCGCAGCGGCGCTTCATCGCGCCGACCTGAAAAAGATCACCGGGCTGGTCACGTTCGGTTCGCCGCTCGATAAGGTGCATTACTTCTTCCGCGAAAATGTTCCCCAGGAGCAAACCGTCCGGGCACAGATTCTCGCCTTCATGCGGTCGTTCCGGACGCGCGGTTCAGGCAACGATTACGGGATCTATCGCCTCGAAAAGTACAAAGCGGACCAGTTGAGCTCGGTCAAGTGGCTGAATGCATGGTCAAAGCAGGACCCGGTGAGCGGGATGCTGCATTTCTATAAACCCGTGATCCGGCGGCAATTCACTTATTCCATTCCAATCTACGCCCACTTGAGCTACTGGGAAGACTTGCGCTTCTATGAATTCTTTGCCGAGCCGCTGCTGTTTGATCAGCTGATTCCGCCGGCACAGGATATGCAGTTTGCGATCGCTTAGGGGCGCGGGCAGGAATGCCCGCGCTACACTTACTTCTTCGAATAAATGATCTTGCCCGCTCGGATCGTGTACTTCACCTTTGCCAAATTCCTCACATCCACCGCCGGATCAGCGTCCAGCACCACCAAATCCGCATCCATGCCTTTTTCCACGCGGCCCTTCATCGGCGCTTTGAAAAATGCCGCGGGATTCGTGGTCAGCGACGCCAGAATCTCCCGCCACGTCATTGCGCGTCCCATGAACTCGAATTCCTGCGTAGTGTCGTACTTCGACTGAAAGCCGACGTCGGTGCCAAACAGAATCGTCCCGCCCTCGGCGAGATACGACTTCACTTCATCCACTCCCGCCCGCACCAATCGATCTTGTACCGCGGGGTCTGACACCACCGTCGTCCACAACGTCAGCGTCGGGATCATCGCGGTTTGCTGACGCTTCATCTGCGCCAGTTCCTCCGCCGAAAAACTTCCCTCCGTCGGAATGGTGTGGGCCAGAATATCCACGCCGCCGTTCAGCGCGTTGTCTACCCCGGCACGGTTCTGTGGATGCGTGAACACCGGCTGGCCCTGCGCGTGGGCCACGTCCACCGCCGCTTTCACGATGGCGGTGTCCATGTTCACCACTGGCTTCGCGCCCATGTAAGCGCCGGTGAACAGTTTCAGGCCGTCGAGGCCCATCTTTATATATCCCTGCGTCATCTGGGCGGCTTCCTGCGGGGTGGCGGCCTCGGGCAGTTGCATCTCGGCTGGAAGGTAAACCGGATGCCCGGCTTTGGGGAAGATGTCGCCCGCCATCAGGATCTTCGGCCCCGGCACCTCCCCCGATTCCACGCGCCGCCGGATCGCCAGCGTGTTGCTGGGCATTGAGCCCAGGTCCCACACGGTAGTGAATCCCCAGCGTGTGAGCATCTCCTGCAGGAGCGCTTCGAGCTGGGCGGCGGGAGCCTCGGCGGCGTTCTGCCATCCGGTCTCAAAGTGGATGTGGCTGTTCCAGAAGCCGGCGACGATGACCTTGCCGCGGCAATCAAGCTGGAGTGCCAACGCGGGCAGCTTGTACTTGATCTCAGCCTGGTTGGCAACACCGCTGATCTTGCCGTCGGACATCACCACGATGGCATTCTCGATCGGCTTGGCGGTCGGCGATTGATACATCTTTCCCCCAGCGCAGACCAGAACCTTGTCATCGGCGGCTGATGCGGCGGCGGGGGCGAGAACCAGCGACACGGCCAAGAGCAGTAGTAGCTTGTGGCTTACATTCATACACTTACAGACGTATCCCGAACGGACTTGACAGCCAGTGGCTCATATTTTTACAATTAGCACTCGCCAACCATGAGTGCTAACACCCAGCCTTTGTCATCCCGAGCGGCCGCTCTTTGGCCGTCGAGGGATCTGGGCGAGTCCCGGCGCGTGATCGCGGCACGCGATCACATGAGGCGCCAGACGAGTATCCCTGAGTTGGCGGAGTTCCTTGCAAATCTAACCCAATCTTAACCACTACGAAAGGAGTCGCAACTTATGGCTAAGTTTACCCCACTGCATGACCGCCTTCTGGTGCGTCGTATTGAAGAAGCAGAAACCAGCCGCGGCGGCATCATTCTGCCCGACACTGCCAAGGAGAAGCCCCAGGAGGGCGAAGTCATCTCCGTCGGCAAGGGCAAGGTTAACGAAGATGGAAAGGTGTTCCCTCTGGCGGTGAAAGAGGGCGACCGCATCTTGTTCGGCAAGTACTCGGGCACCGAGATCAAGCTGGACGGTGAAGATTTCATCATCATGCGCGAAGAAGAAGTGCTCGGGATCATCACCGGCGCAGCCAAGAAGGAAACTGCCGGGAGCAGAAAGTAGCTAGTAGCTAGGCGCTAGTAGCTAGTCATTCTCGCAGGCCAGCCCTGCACACAACATAGATATCTTAGGAGAAAACAAATTATGGCAAAGCAAATCGTACACGGAGAAGAGTCGCGGCAAGCGATCCTCCGCGGTGTCAACCTTCTGGCCGACGCCGTGAAGGTGACCCTCGGCCCCAAGGGCCGCAACGTAGTTATCGAGAAGAAATTCGGCTCGCCGACCATCACCAAGGACGGCGTCACCGTTGCCAAGGAAATCGAATTGAAGGACGGTCTGGAGAACATGGGCGCACAGATGGTGCGCGAAGTGGCCTCCAAGACTTCCGACGTGGCCGGCGATGGCACCACCACCGCCACCGTACTTGCCCAGGCGATCTATCGCGAAGGCGTGAAGACGGTCGCGGCCGGCGCCAACCCGATGGCCATGAAGCGCGGCATCGAGAAAGCTGTCGTCGCCATTTGCGGCAGCCTCGACAAAGACGGCAACCGCATCAAGGGCGAGATCGACAAGTTCTCCAAGCCCGTCACCGGAGAAATGATCGCGCAGGTCGGCACCATTTCCGCCAACAACGATGAGACCATCGGACACATCATTGCCGAAGCCATGAAGAAGGTCGGCAAGGACGGCGTCATCACGGTGGAAGAGTCGAAGACGCTGGAAACCCAGCTGGAAGTCGTGGAAGGCATGCAGTTCGACCGCGGCTACCTGTCTCCGTACTTCGTCACCGATCCGGAGCGCATGGAAGTCAGCCTGGAGAACGCCTACATCCTGATCAACGAAAAGAAGATCAGCTCGATGAAGGACTTGCTCCCGCTGCTGGAGCAGATCGCCAAGGGCGGCAAGCCGCTGCTCATCGTGGCTGAGGACGTGGAAGGCGAAGCGCTGGCCACCCTCGTCGTCAACAAGCTGCGTGGCACGCTGCAAGTCGCGGCCGTCAAGGCCCCGGGCTTCGGCGACCGCCGCAAGGCCATGCTGCAGGACATCGCGATCCTCACCGGTGGCAAGGCCATCACTGAAGATCTCGGCATCAAGCTGGAGAACGTCCAGATGTCGGACCTGGGCCAAGCCAAGAAGATCACCATCGACAAGGACAACACCACCCTGGTCGAAGGCAAGGGCAAGCACTCGGAGATCGAAGGCCGGGTGAAAGAGATCCGTAGCCAGATCGACAAGACCACCAGCGACTACGACCGCGAGAAGTTGCAGGAGCGGTTGGCCAAGCTGGTCGGTGGCGTGGCGGTGATCAAAGTGGGCGCGGCGACCGAGACGGAAATGAAAGAGAAGAAAGCCCGTGTCGAAGACGCTATGCACGCGACGCGCGCAGCCGTGGAAGAAGGCATTGTCCCCGGCGGCGGCGTGGCTCTGGCGCGCTGCGTCAAGGCCCTCGACGCTCTGAAGGTTGATGGAGACGAGCAGATTGGCGTGAACATCGTGAAGCGCGCCATCCAGGAACCGCTGCGCCAGATTGCCGAGAACGCCGGCGAAGAAGGCGCCATCGTCATGGGCAAGGTCAACGACTCCAAGGACAACAACTACGGCTTCAACGCCCTGACCAGCGAGTACGAAGACCTGGTCAAGGCAGGCGTGCTCGATCCGACCAAAGTGGTGCGCACCGCACTGCAGAACGCCGGCTCGATTGCGTCGTTGATGCTGACGACTGAGGCTCTGGTGGCGGAGATTCCGGAAAAGAAGGAATCTCCGATGCCGGGCGGACACGGCGGCGGCATGGAAGGCATGTACTAAGAAGCTGTCAGCTATCAGCCGTCAGCTTTCAGCAAAAACAGAACCGTAGGGTGCCCCGTTCTAGTTGAGGCGGTTGCGCGGCGTCTGAGCCGCGCGCCGAAATCCCGAGCAACGCGAGGGACCTCGCTAGGGCGGGGCTTTTTGTTTGGGTCGGCAAGTCCACGTGGGGACAGCCGCCGTAGCCTGCCCTGAGCGGAGTCGAAGGGGGGCCGGGCCGCACACTTTCCTTTCCCTTGTCATTCCGAGCCGTCCGTAGCCACGCTCTGCGTGGCGAGGGCGTGTCGAGGAATCTGCTTCTCCTGTCGTTTACCTACGCAAACCGGGCTCTGCCAGAGATTCCCAATGCCACACGTTCGCGCCACGGTTCTTGGCGGTGACCCGGGAGTAGAGACTGGAAACCGTTCAACAGTTGCGCTTCATGGGTGCCAAAATCAACTCCGAACTCTTTCGGCACGGCAGCCGTGCCCTCCCACGAGCACTCCCATTGGCACGAGCGAGGACGCGCGCGTCTACATCACCGCCGAGCTTCTCTCGGCCGGGGCGGGTCAGAGACCCGTCCCCACACGGCCAAAGCAGATTCCTCACCGCTAAAGCGGATTCGGAATGACAAGTTGGTGAGAGTTGGCATGAGCCAGCAGATCGGCGCGGCTTGCCCTGGCGAGATTTCCTCCAGTGAAGAAAGCGTCGTCGGTCACTTCAGTCGTGGCATAAGCGGGAAAGTGCAGGGCCGACAGCTCTTCAGACGACGCGGCTTCGGTTTCACAGAGAATCAGGCCGGTCAGCGGATCGTCGAAAACATCAATCGAGAAAACCCGCCCATCGTACTCGTGGTAATGGCGCACCTTGGAAAGATCGTGTCCGTCGAGTCCCAGCAACCCCTGGCATTCGGCCGGCGAGAGATAAATGTTGACCACAGGCTGATGGCGAAGCGAAGGTGACTCGAACTTCTTGGTGAGTTTGTGGACGACGCGGCCGTCATCGAGATTGGTCATGATGCGAAGGCGCAGCCGGCCGCACGCGAAGTAGCGGTCAAGAATGCGGCGAGCGTACGGCTTCGAGAACGACTTCCAATCCGAAGCAGGATCGACCAGGAATTTCCGCTCATATTCCATGCGCGTGTAGGGCGGAAGGTGCGGTTCGGTCATGGATTGGTATTGTACCGAGCGAGATGAACACGTTGGACCGGACAGCAGAGCCCCTATTCGAATTGTCGTGATGCAAGAGTTCGCGGACAGGAGTGTCCGCCCCGTGAGCAGCTAGTAGTTCCCCTTCCAGGCGCGATATCCGACGTAAAACCACGAGCAGATACCGTGCACAATGGCCCATAAGATCGAATGATTCAACTGGAAGGAAAGAATCATCGCCAGCGCGGATCCAAAGCTGATACCGGCAGTCGCGGCATTCGAATGTTTGCTCATGTGGTCTCCCAGCGTAGCACAGGCAACTTCCCCACCCTAACTCGCAAAGAACGCTCCGTTAGGATGGGGCACCCCGTAGGTTCTGGATGGCTCAAGTGCCGAATCTCTCCGCGGCACGGGCTCTGGCTTTGGCGGCCTCTTCTTCGCGGCTTTTCGGCGGTGCGGTCGTTTCAAGCGATCGGAGAAGACGAGTCGAGATGCCGGCGACCTCATCGATGGCAGCCAGAAACGCGGCCTCGTTGGCCTTCGACGGTTTATTGAAACCGCTGATCTTGCGCACGAACTGCAGCGAGGCTGCTCGGATCTCGTCCTCTGTGACCGGGGGATCGAAGTTGAACAGGGTTTTGATGTTGCGGCACATGGACTCATGTTAGCAAAGGAGTGCTTGACCGCACCCTCCCGACTGGCGTAGCCTCGCGTGCGAATCCCGGCATTGGTCGTTGCAAACATATAAGGAGGCTGCGCATGGTCCCTCTCACCGCCCTTTGGCTGCCCATCCTGCTGTCGGCGGTCATCATCTTTGTTGCCAGTTCGATCATCCACATGCTGCTGAAGTACCACAACAGCGATTACCACCAACTCCCCGACGAGGACAAGGTTCTGGCGGGGCTGCGTCCGGCCAATCTCAAGCCGGGCCTCTATGTCTTCCCTTTCTGCACCCACAAAGACATGAAATCGCCGGCGCTCATGGAAAAATTCAAGCAAGGCCCGGTCGGGTTGCTGACCATCCGCCCCAGCGGTCCGCCGGTCATGCCGAAGTTCCTGGTGCAGTGGTTTATCTATTGCCTGGTGATCGGTTTGTTCGTCGCTTATCTCACCGGGCGTACGCTGGCGCCGGGGACGCACTATCTGACCGTGTTTCGCGTCGCCGGTACGGCCGCGTTCCTAGGCTACGGCCTGGGACACCTGAGCGATGGCATCTGGAAGGGGCAGACTTGGTCAGCGACAATCAAAGAGGTCTTTGACGGGCTGGTGTACGGATTGCTGACTGCAGGAACTTTCGGCTGGCTTTGGCCGCGATAAGGCCGCTTTTTTACAACTTGTCACATTCGATTTCTTGACGGGCGGCATTGTCCCTTGGGACAATGCTGGTCCGGCCAAAAGCAGTGTCCCTGGCTCTGTTTGGAGGGGAGTTGTCCGGCAATTCTAGGGTTGCGAGGGGAAATGGGAAACTCAAGGGGTTCACGGTCGCGGGTATTGAGCAGCATTGCGTTCGTCGCAATCATGGGGCTGGGAAGTCTGGCGGCCTGGGCACAGAACAGCAACGACGGTGTGGTCGTCCTCAACGGCGGAGGGCGGGCGCTTTTTCTGAAACCGCCGACGTATTCAACCCTCCCTTCAGTAGCCCTGCCTCCAGGCGTGGTTACGATCTATAGCAACCTGGGCACAGGAGATCAAACCTACAACCCAATTGCGGGGGTCGGGATACTGGGCCCGAATGCCGGCCAGCCCTGGCCGGAGGAGGTCGGAAGCACTTTTATCCCCACCGCGGACCACCTTGTGCAGGCAGTCCGTGTGGGCGCCACCTACGTCCAGGGCACGAACGGGATCGTGGTCTCCCTCAACGAGGATGACAACGGAATTCCTGGAAAGCAATTGGCCGCGGGCAGATTCATGAACCTGCCTGTCTTCGGAAGTTGCTTCACGCTTCAAACCGGCAAGGGGAGGCGTGGGGTTCCGGTGAAAGCGAATACCCAGTACTGGGTGGTGCTCAAGCCGGTGGCTAAGGACACCTTCGCCGTCTGGAACGACAACTACCAGGAAATTCAAGGCCACTGGGCGAACAACATCGGATTTGGCTGGGATGGGAGCTACCAAGTGTTGGGGGCCTTCGGAGTCTACGGGAAGTAGCGGGAAACAGTAGTCGGCAGTCAGGGGCCGGGGCTGACGCCGAGAGTGTCGCCTGTCGACGCAATGGGATAAACTTCTCTTCTGCGAGAGGTATCTATGCGTCTGCTGACCGCGCTGTGTTCTGCCCTGGCTCTGCTAACCGCTCCCGCCTGGAGTGACGAAGGACATCATCACCAACTCACCGAAAAGGAAGTGGGCTCGGTCCACTTTGTGACCTCGTGCGCCAAGGGCGTGGAGGCAGACTTCAATCGCGCGGTGGCCTTGCTGCACTCGTTCCAATATGAGCAGACGCGCGCGGCTTTCACGGACATTGCCACACGCGATCCCGGCTGCGCGATGGCGCAGTGGGGAATAGCCATGAGCCACTACCACGGACTCTGGGGCAACGGAGACACGGCGGCAGGCAAGGAAGCGATACACAAGGCACAAGCCATTGCAGCGGCCAACCCACAGACCACCGCCCGCGAGAAAGCCTACATTGACGCGCTGGCGGAGGTTTATCCCGAGCAAGGCACGCATCAGGTGGAGAACGGGCAGAGGTTCGAGGAAAAGATGGGCGCGCTGCAGGCGGCCTATCCGGACGACAGTGAAGCCGCGATCTTTCACGCCCTGACCCTGGCGATTACGGCTCCGAAAACCGACAGGACCTTCGCCAACCAGCGCCAATGCGGAGAGATTCTCGAGCCCCTGTTCGCCAAGTATCCCAACCATCCCGGCATTGCCCACTACATCATTCATTGCTACGACAACCCGGTGCTGGCGGAGAAAGGGCTGAACGCAGCGCGCGCCTATGCCAAGATCGCTCCAGCTTCGGCGCACGCCAACCACATGCCTTCACACATCTTCACGCGTGTAGGGTCGTGGGATGAATCGATCGCGTCGAACGCTAGGTCCGCCGAACTGGCAGCTGCAGCGGAGAAGACCTCCACCAACGGCGAAGCGCGTGACCAGCGCCTCCACGCCATGGATTATCTGGAATATGCGTACCTGCAAAGCGGCCGGGTGCAGCAAGCCAAGGCGGTGCTCGATGAAATGAATTCCCTGCCAACGATTCCCGGGCTGACCCTTACCGGTGACTACGCGCTGGCGGCGGTTCCTGCGCGGTACACGCTGGAGTTGGGAAATTGGCAAGCCGCAAGTGAACTGCACGCGCGAAACGAGGCTGTGCCGTGGGCACAAGCGATCACATGGATGGCGATAGGAGTGGGCAGTGCGCGGGCTGGAAATGCGGAGCGAGCTACACAAGCTGAACAAATGCTGGCCTCACTCCGGGACGCAACCGCTAAGCTGAACAACACCTATTGGGCGAACCAAGTCGAGGTGCAGCGGCGCGAAGTGGCCGCATGGATCGCCAGCCAGAATGGGAAGGCACAAGATGCCGTTAACACTATGCGCTCCGCCGTGGAACTGGAGGAGAGCATGGACAAGAACGCGGTGACGCCGGGCGCCGTGACACCCGCGCGCGAGATGCTGGCCGCGATGCTGCTGTTGCAGAAGCGTCCGCAAGAGTCGCTGGTTGAGTATGAAACGGTGCTGAAAACTGCACCGAATCGCTTCAACGCGTTGTATGGCGCAGCCAGTGCGGCAGACGCGGCGGGCGACGCCAGCGCGGCGAACCGATACTTCCACGCCTTGGTTGAGAATGCGGCCGGAGAGGAACGGCCAGAACTGGTGACGGCCCGCAAGAAGCTGGTCGTGACCTCGCAGAAGATGTCCAACTAGCAAGCTCTTGTCCTCCGTGCTCTTCTCTCCATGCCATCTGCAATGAAGACGCTTTATATTCGGGACCGCAAGGATTGGCGCTCGTGGCTGCAGAAGAATGGTCAGAGCGAGCGGCAAATCTGGCTGATCTATCCCAAGAAGAATTCTAGTGAAGTGCGCATTCCCTACGACCACGCGGTCGAGGAAGCGCTCTGCTTTGGCTGGATCGATGGCATGACCAGAAAGCTGAATGAGCAACGCTTCATCCAGAGATTCACGCCGCGACGGCCCGCCAGCCGCTGGTCAGAGATCAATATCAAGAGAGCGCGGAAGTTGATCAAGAGCGGATTGATGACAGCGGCAGGGCTGGCGGTCTTCAGACCGGAGAGAAAGATTGCCCCGCACCCAATCGGACTCCCCGGCGATCTGGAAGCAAAACTACACGGCAGTAAGAAGGCGTGGGAGAACTTCCAGCGCTTCCCTCCTTTTTACAGGCGAATGACCATCGCCTGGGTAGCAAGTGCGAACAAGGAAGAGACCCAGCTCAGGCGGCTGAAGCAGCTCATTCAGTTTTCCACGCAGAACAAGAGAATCAAGTTCATGTAGGCCCATGCCCAGCTACTTCGCGAGCGTCCTGAGCCGATCCCCTTTTGTTTCGGCTTGGGGAAATCCATTTGACGCGAGGATCAGCGATTGCTAGGATTCCGCTAACCCGTTCCGGGGTTGCGCGACTTTGTTCCCGCCTTTCGCGCATCAGAGGAGGACCGAATGATCTCGAAAACGCACCTGCCCGTGTTGCTGATAGCTGCTTCCCTTCTTAGTGCAGTGGGCTGGGCTCAGCCCGCTCGCCTGGCTCCGAGTTGCTCGAACGCGACCCTTCAGGGCGCCTATGGCTTCCTTATTACTGGCACGAACACGGGCAACCCGATTGCCATCGTGGGCCAGATTCTCGCGGATGGCAAGGGCGGCCTCACTGGGACGGAAACGGTGAGCGACAACGGAGGCACCTTCGAGACAACACCGGTGACTGGAACGTACAGCATCGGTTCGAAGTGCGCAGGTACCGCGGCGATTACGCCAAAGGGAGGCACAGCCGCAAACTACAACTTGACCGTCCTTCCCGGTAAGAAGGTACAACTGGTGAGTGCCGATAGCGGCACGGTGCAATCGGGCCTTCTGCAAGCGCAGGGTGGCTCTTGCTCGCTCACCGGCGTCAGCGGCGCGTACGGCATTCAGCAAACCGGAGAGGTGGTCGGTCAGGGGCCGCTTGTTTTCGGCGGAGAGATTGTGCTGCATGCGAACGGATTAATCTCAGGAATTCGCTGGGGCAGCGTTAATGGCGTGATCTCTTCCGGGGAATCGATCTCGGGCGCCTACAAGGTTGACAAGACGTGCTACGGCGGCGCGATGGTCAGCATCAGTAATGGTGCGCTGACGTTCTATAACTTGCAGGTCGTCAGGGGAGAACACGCAGTGCTGTTCCTGCCGACTGAGCCAGGCACCGTGGCATCCGGCTCTTGGGAACGATAACTGGGCGCGCCGCGTCTGGGCTGTGTCACACCATGACGTCTTCCGCGGCACCCTACACGCCGCATAGCAACAGCCTTACTCCTGTACCGCCACCTGATATTGCTCGAGCTTGCCGTCGGGCATTTCGTAAGTCCAGGCGCGGAGCGTCTTGGTCGCGAACTTGATGCGGTACACGCGCAGGGTCATGCCTCCACGCAGCGCCTGACGAGTCTGCACAAATTCTTGCGGGATCCCCAACGGAGCAAAGCCGCTAGCGAAATCCTTCAGTGCCGGTTCGCTGAAGTAGAAGTTAGCGTCGTCGGTAAAAAGCGAGCGGTCAACCGTGCCGTGCTGCAGTCCTTCAAAGATCTTTCGGGCCTGCTCAATCTTCCGGGGAGCGGCAGGGTCGTCGGTCGCAAGCAGGAGGGGAGCAATGGCGTCCGCGATTTGCCCGGACGCGGACGCTGCATCCTGATTGGTAAGAACCGCAACTGCAGCCCGGTCATCGGGAAATACGATGTTGTCGGCCGTAAATCCGGAGACCTCACCGCTGTGCTCCAGTTTCCGGTGGCCTGACTGGGAAGTGACATCCACGCCAAGTCCGTATTGCGTGCCGACGCCGTTCTTGAGCACGATCTCGGTGGCAAATTCGCGGTAGGACTCAGGCTTCAGCAGGGTTTGGTTGATGATGGAAAGGTTCCAGCGGGCAAGGTCCTCGGCGGGCATGGCAAGCTCGCCGGCCGCAAACATCCAGCCGGAACCTTCCTTGGGCGCCGCGCGCAGGGGGCCGAGGCCGTAGCGGATGTAGCCCGTAGCATCGGTCTCGCCCAGCGCAGCCTGATCGGTGTCGGCGGCACGCTTGATGCCAACCGGGGCAAGTACCTTTTCACGCAAAAACTGAATGAAAGGCATGCCGCCGGCCTTCTCCACAATGACGCCTGCAATCACATAGTTGGTGTTGCTGTACTGCCACTTGGTTCCAGGATCGAAATCTAGAGGAATTCGGGCCCAGCCGTCCATGATTTTTTCCGCCGTGGTCGAGTGGAGCATCATGGGCATGACGTAGTCCTGCGGCCAGAAGTCCTGGTAGCCCGAGGTGTGCGAGAGCAACTGGCGAATGGTCACCTCGTTGGCCCGGGTGAGATCGGGGACGAACTTGGCGACTTTGTCGTCGAGCGAGAGTTTGCCCTGCTCCTGCAAAAGCAGGAGAGCCGCGGCGGTGAACTGCTTGCTGATGGAGCCGATGCTGTAGCGCATCTCCGGTTTCGCGGGAGTCTTGGGATCGAGACGGGCGTCGCCATAGGCCTGCAGGTAAGCGATCTGCCCATCCTTCACAATGGAAACGGAAGCACTGGGCACGCCGGTCTTGGCCAGTGTGTCAGAGGCGATCTTGTCGATCTTCTGGCGAAGGTCGGGGGAAAGGGTTTGCGCGGCGGACGACAGACAAGCAAGAAGAATGACAGCCAACAATTTGCGCATGATGATCTCCGGGAAACGGGACAGTGTAGCACGGGGAAAACATTGATCTCCGGGATTATGATTGAACTCTGTGGCCTCTGTGACCTTCGTGGTTGGTCAAGAAAGATAACCACAGAGGGCACGGAGGAACACGGAGTTCATCCTACGTTACTTGGAGGGGCGGCTCTCACAGAATGTTTGAATCGATGCTGGCGATGAACTGGATTCCGGGAATCACTTTGCCGACGAGTGCGGTGTCATTGGTCAGGAATAGATCGATGCGGGCCTGTACGGCGCAGGCGAGGTGGATCGCATCCGGTGAAGCGATGCCAGGAATCGCCCTGATGCGCGCGTAGCGGTCGGCGGTTTCGATCGTAAAGGGCACTACTTCCGACAGAAGATTCAGCAACAAGCCGCGTACTTCATCGGCACGTTGCGCCGCTCCCGTGCGATAGGCACCGGCGAGTACCTCGCCCAGAGTAAACGCGCTGGTGATCAGTTCGTCGTGGCGCTCTTGCATGCGAGCGTGTACGGCTGCCACCCTCTTCGCAAACCGGGGACTGTCCTCGAGCCAGTAGATAAAAAGCATCGAATCCCAGTAAATTCGGCTCATTTTCTGTCCGAGGCATCACGAAAAGCCGCTCGCTCAGCGCGCAGGTACGCTTCGCCGCCACCCAACTCTGCGAATACATCCTTTAGTGCGCCGCGGAGCCGGTCCCATGCATCGGTCCCAGCCGGTGCAGGAGGAGCGTCAAGAAATTCGTAGGTGTACGTCACCGTGGTGCTCTGGCCAGAGGGCGGCCCGGTTTCGGAGATCAGCTTCAAGCCATGTGCCCGCAAGAATTTCTCTGACTTCAGCGCTTGGCACACCAATGACACGCGATTCTGCAAGCCCACGCCCTTCTGGATCTGGCCCACATTTATCGTAACTGTCTTCTCCCGGCGACGACGGGCAGGGCTTATGTACGTTTCCTGCGCATATTCCCGAACCAAATCAGAGGAGGACTTCGACGCGACTGTGTTCATGTTAACTCCCTTCTTATACATGCTTATGCTTGCATATTATGCATATGCTTGTCAACACAGATAGTTTAAACTTACGTGCCGTTTTCGCCCGTTCTGAGCTGAATTCGCGCATTCCGTTGGATCAGGCGATTCATGAGACTAAACTGACCAGGTTCCCGTGCGCGGCTTTTGTCATCTAATCCAGTGTTTGACTTCCCTTCCAGGGAGACCTAGTCTGGAAGCAGCTCTTTACAGGCCATCCCACCAGTGGGGGCGTCACGGCTTCGACGGAGATGCTTGCGGCCAAGAGGCATGCCGGGGTGTTCACACCCGTAATCGTGGACAAAACGATAATTGCCAATCAACAGATGGCATACGCAGCTTAATTAATTAAGTTGCCGTCTTCCGCAGCTTTGCCCGTGGGCTGCGAGCGGACGTCACACAGCGGGCTGGTCTTCCCTGCCACGTCTGAGTAGGGCGGACGAGATCATCAGGCTAGCGGCAACCGTTTCTTGTCCGTTCTGAGCGGGGGCCGCGAACGTCCCAGGGTAATGCCTGGGGCCGGAACGCGAATAAGCATGTAGGCTCTTGACCAGTAACATTTTCGGACGCGGGTTCAACTCCCGCCGCCTCCACCATCAAACCGGCCCTCAGCTATCGGCTCTCAGCTTTCAGCGGTGTTCATATCCATCACCCTATAGTGCTTTGCGCTATACTTTTCTAGAAGCTTAGCGTTAGAACGCCGGGACCTCCAGCGGCGAGGCTTACAACCAGAACGTCCAGAAATTAACGAGAGTGGATCGTGTGGAACTCCCAATGTCACCACGCGAGTCAGTCAATAGAAACCAGCTTCGGCCTCTCTCTGCCGCATCCTCAGTTCCCGATTCCTTGACAAGGAGATTGCGATGAAATTTGAAATCCGTGCATCCCGTCTCATCATATCTGTCGCCCTGTTCATGTTGCTGGGTGGCACTTCAACATTTGCGCAGGACGGCAAACTTTCCCTTCACGTCACCCCCCACCAGGCTTACCTTTTTGTGGATGGCCGGGCCATCGGCGAAGTGAGCAAGCACCACTCCCTGGCCCTCAGCGCCGGCGACCACAAGATTGAACTGGCGAACTACGGCTATGAGTTGGCCACCCGTACGACTACTATTACCGCCGGAAAAACCACCGACCTCGAAGTGACCCTGACGCCGGTGAGCGGAAACGTCTCTGCTCCATTTGGCGCCATGACAATTGAAGGAGCGGACCGGGACGCCGTGTTGTTGAACGGAAAGACTCCTGAATACCTGGTCGGACACGGCGACGAGTTCAACCACAACTGGTGGTGGAAGCAGGAACTGGTGGTTCCACCGGGCACTCACCAGGTGACGGTCTTAACTGCGGACAAGGAGGTCTGGTCGGGCCCGGTGGAAGTGCCAGCCAACCAGCGAGTCGTGGTGGATGTTCCCAAAGGCGTTCGCAAGACAGTGCCCTGGCCGCGCGGCGAGAAACTCACTGGCATACCACGCTTCAAGACGGGCACAGCCAGCGCCACGGTCGCAGTTGCCAAGCCCAGCGCACAGTTGACGGTAACCGCGGCGCAACTCAACTGCGGAGACTCCTCGCAAATCAAGTGGACCTCCTCCGACGCTCCCCATGTCGAGATCACTCCGGTTGGGTCGGTAGCGCCATCGGGCGAACAAGCCATCCAACCTAAACAGACCACCACTTACCAACTGACGGCTTCCGGGCCGGGAGGCACCACGACTTCCAGCGCGACCGTCAACGTGAACAGCGCCATTCAGGCCGATCTTGGCCTTTCGCCGGCTGAAGTTCACTACAAGCGCGTAGGCGACAAAGTGGTCGAAACCGGCAGCCCTGCCTTGAATTGGAACGCGACCAACGCCTCCGCGGTGTCGATCGAACCTCTTGGAACGGTGACCACGAACGGCAGCCGCACCTTGCAGGTGGCTCCGCACAAAACCGACCCCGGGCCGGTCGATGAAACCGTGAACTACACCCTTACCGCGACCAATGGTTGTGGCGGGACCGAAACCCGGACGGCCGCTCTGCACATTGTGGGCACGATCGAGCCACTGGAGACCAAGCTCACCATGCGCAGTGTTTACTTCCCGACGGACCGGCCAAGATCTATCAAGACGTACGCCGGCTTGTTGCAGAGTGAACAAGACACGCTGAAGTCCATTGCCGAGGACTTCAAGAAATTGCTCGCAAACAAACCCGATGCCCACCTTGTGCTCTCAGGTCACGCCGACAAGCGAGGCCCGCAGGCCTATAACAAACCTCTGTCAGAAAGACGCGCCGAGCTTGCCAAGCGCTTCCTGATTGAACAAGGCGTTCCTGAAGCGAACCTTGAGACGCAGGCTTTCGGCAAGGAACAGAACCTGAGCGACGATCAAGTTAAGGACCTGATCGCGCAGAATCCCAATGTGAGTGAAGCGCAGCGGCAAGCGGTTATCGAGAGGATGCCCACCATCGTCCTAGCTTACAACCGCCGAGTGGATCTGACGCTGAGTACCACGGGACAGGAGTCGGCCCGCCAGTACCCCTTCAATACTGACGATTACGCTCGTCTGGTGGATCGAAACGGCCCGGCCAAGGCAGGTGGTGTGGAACTGGCAGCGGAGCGGGCAAAGATGAAATAGTGCGCGGCGGGACAACGAGCAAACTGGGCGGCCTTCCTATGGCCGCCCACCTTCTTGTGTTCACTGCTCCCCAAGCCGAGGGATGACAACCACTGGAGACAACTGCACCTAAACCGAGGCGGCAGCCGCTTTGGATTCGGATGAGACCAGCCATTCCAGGGTCGAAAAAGGCAGGTAGACGCTGGGTGCGCTCATATTGGCCATAGCGGTGCCAGTAATCTCCCGCAAAGCAGAGATCATGGCGTCGCTGACAAAACAAAATCCGGTTTCATCCACTGCCGTGATCGTGCCGGAGAAGGCCCGGCTGAACAAAGACAGCTTCACAATTACGGACTTGCCGACAAGCTTCGTCTTGAACGAAGGTAAACCAGGCTGCAACAAAGGTCCCTCCCAAAGATCTGCCTCGCGGGGCTTGGATTTCCATCCACCAGGAGGCGTCTCCTAGTAGATTGCGGCCCGACACCCCCGGCGAACAACGCCGGTCGATGATTTGGCGTTACCGGGGTAATCGGGCTTGACGCCCTCTCGCAATCATGTATGTGTATACGGTGTATCTACTACGGTGTATACTCTGTAGCATCATGGCAAGCGCACAGATCGTCAAATGGGGAAACAGCCTGGCGGTGCGGATCCCGAAGCCTCTGGCCGAGGAAGCCGGTTTGACTGAGGGGGACAAGGTCACCCTCGGCGCCACGGATGGGCAGATCGAACTGCGCCGCGCGGAACGAATTCCGACCTTGCAGGAACTGGTGGCGCAGATCACGACGCAGAACCGTTACGAGGAGGTCTCCAGTGGCCGGGAGCGCGGGAAGGAAACCGTGGAATGGTAGCCCGCTACGTGCCGAAGGCGGGAGATATCGTCTGGATGGACTTCGATCTGCAAACTGGGCGCGAGCAAGGCAAGCGCCGGCCGGCACTGGTGTTGACGGAGCAAAGTTACAACCGGGCAAGCGGCCTCGCTGTGGTCTGCCCTCTCACCAGCAAGCGAAAACCCTATCCCTTCGCCCTCCCCACGGTGGTGGACAAGGTGGAAGGCGCCATCCTGGTTGACCAGTTGAAGAGCCTGGATTGGGCATCTCGCCGCGCAACTTTTCACTCCCGGCTTGACCCTGCCCTTCTGAAGAAGGTCCGGGCTTATGTTGCCGTGCTTCTAGGCATTCGGTAAGACCGGAAACCGTACCGGGTCAGGCGCAACCTTTCAGGCGGATTTGGGTTTCAATGAGGTGAGAGAATCGGGGGTAGGTGTCGAATGACGCTACTAAGTTCGAATATCTTCGTGAGAAGCATGGGAATTGCGGCAAAGTTTGCGGCGGTGGGTTTGCTCCTACTGTCCGCGTTGACGGGATCGGCGGGCGAGAAAAACGCCGGGGTCAGCGCCGGTGGCAAGTGGGTGGAGTTTCACGCGGAGGACAAAATGACCGCGGCCCAGCGCGTCCGCTTCGAGCTTCCTGCCGACAACGACCAGGGCGAGGACAGCGCCCGGATCATCCTTTATTGCACGGATGGAAAACTTGAGCTGGCCGACTTTCGTCCCAATACCAAGATGGCGGGACCGAACCGTCCCAGCTGGTGGTCGGGCAAGCCCCAGATGTCAGTGCGCGTGCGCGTGGACCAGAGTCACAGCAACCATAACTGGAACTGGGTGAATGGTCACTTTCTCGCCATGGACAAAGACACGGCGCGCCAATTGATTGGGTCGCGGATCTTCAAGATAGAGTTCCAAACACCCGAGGGCGCCCAGATCGCCGAGTTCTCTCCGTTGGGACTGAATCTCGACCGGGTCAAGCGGGCCTGCCATCTGAAGCCCGAGAAACCGTAAGCGGGGACGAAACTTAGGTTGGGTGACGTCCCGCACCGGGCGGGCATCGCATGCCCACCTTCCCCGGCAGACGTGCCGGGCCAGTTAGCGCCCCACTTTGACCTGCTCAGCCCAGGAATCGGTTCCTCTGCGCACTCTTGTACAATAAGTCGCGTTCCAAAAGCACATCCCTACCGAGGAAAAACCCGATGAAGACCAGAGGTGCGGCCGCATTGATTCTGACCGCCGTGATGTTCGCCACGCCGGCGTTAACCCAAGACATGGCAAAGAAGGCCACGGCCCCCAAGCCAGCGGCAAGCCCGTCGCAGGCGGTGCTGGATTCCTGGAACGAGATTGGCCGAAAGCTGATCGCCATGGCAGAGGATTTCCCGGAAGACAAGTACGACTTCAAGCCCACCCCTGCGCAGCGCGGCTTCGCCGACCGGCTCCTGCATGTCGCGAGCGTGAATTACTTCTTCACCAACCTGGCCATGGGCAAGAGGCCTCCGGCGGAAGAAGACCCAAAGCGCGAGCAATACAAGACCAAGGCTGAAGTGGTGGCATTCGTGAAACAGTCGTTCGCGGACGGGGCTTCAGCAATCAGGACCAATGGCGACGCGGGTATGGCCAAGCTGGTCGTCGATCCCGACGCCAACCAGCAGGTCCGGGTCAGCGATCTGGCCTACGGCTTTATTGAACATGCGGGAGAAATCTACGGACAACTCGCGGTCTATTACAGAGTGGCGGGCCTGGTACCTCCTGAGTCGCGGCCGAAAAAGTAGATAGCGGGTCCACACGCCTCCGCGGACGAAACCTATGAAGCTTGCACAGATCGCTTCCAAGCTAGGGGTACGGCTGGAGAACGGTTCCCCCGGGACCGAAATCACCGGGGTCGCCGCCATTGATTCGGCCGGGCCGGGTGAGATCACTTTCGTCGCCAACCCCAAGTATGCAGCCGCCGCAAAGACGACGAAAGCGGCAGCGGTAATTGTGGCGGAAGACTTCCCTGCCATTCCCGCAGCGATGTTGCGCAGCAAGAACCCCTATCTGACCTTCGCGCAGGCGCTCGCCATTTTCCATCCGCCGGTCAAGTATCCGGCGGGAGTTCATCCAACCGCGGTGATCCACGCCTCGGCCAGAATCGGGGAGGGCGCGCACGTTGGCGCCTACGCGGTGATCGACGAGAATGTCCAGATCGGCCGAAATGCGGTGCTGCTGGCCCATGTGGTTGTCTACCCCGGAGTCAGGATTGGCGACGACTTCTTTGCTCACGCCCACGCCGTGGTACGGGAGAACTGCCGCCTGGGCAACAACGTGCTGCTGCAAAACGGAGTGGTCATCGGAGGAGACGGCTTCGGCTTCGCCAAGGATGCCGCCGGGAGCTGGCACAAGATTCCCCAGCCTCAGCCGGTGGTGATCGGAGACGACGTGGAGATCCAGGCGAACTCCTGCATCGACCGCGCCAGCGTCGGGGAGACTCGCATCGGCCGGGGAACGAAGATCGACAACCTAGTGCAAGTGGGCCACGGCTCGCACATAGGGGAAGATTCGCTGCTCGCATCCCAGGTTGGACTGGCAGGCTCGACCGAGATCGGGAACAAGGTGATTCTCACCGGGCAAGTGGGGGTTGTCGGCCACTGCAAAGTCGGGGACGGAACCATTGTTACGCCACAGAGTGGGGTTGCAGGAGATGTGGAAGCTGGGGTGATCGTCAGCGGCTCACCCGCCGTGGACCACAAGCTGTGGCTGAAATACTCGGCGCTGCTGAGCAAGCTGCCGGAGATGGCAAAGGCGTTGAGAGCGAGGAAGGGCTAGAAATCATCGTCATGAAGACTCCGTCTGGCGATTGACGATTCTGATGGGCCAGGGTCTGAGCCGGGGCCCTCACACAACCGTGAACTCCCACCCACAATACTGGCCAGGATCTGCGTCAGGGGGACAGTGCAAGCAGGCCGTGTGAATTCGCGGATCGATGGTCTTCGCGAACGTTTCGAACTCAACGGTGCCGACGCTTTTGCAAGGGAAATCCGCCAGGCCTTTGCGGCGCCGGACTTCCTGCACTCGACAGACATCCATGAAGAAGCGCAGATGCCGACGGTCCTCCGACCACTCGGTGCGCTGTGAGTTGATGACCGCGTAGAGGCGCAGACGCAGGGCTTTCTCCAAGGCCGGAAGACCGCCACCAGGCTCGATGTGGAATGTGGTCATAATGCGCCGTGCTTCAGTCGCGGCAAACCTTTTCCACGAACCCGCGTCGAGTTCGATGGCTGTCTCTATACCGAAACGCTCCTCGGCCGCGAGAAACCAACAACCATCATGGGCGAGCCAGTTCTTGGCGAACATTTCCAGTGCCCGCAATAAATCCTCGTGGCCCATTGCTTCGAACGCATTTCCGGAGTGAAATGACATGATGCTCGCCTCAATCTCCTATCCTACTAATTATGCATCCGGGACGGGTACAGTCCAGGTTATCAACCAAGTTGACGAAATCGGGGCGAAGGCACCGACTAGGAATTGCTGAGTGAGATGGCAACGCATCCAACACGACGGAGAAAACCTCAGACTGAGGCGGTACCTAAGCTGGCACCCGTTCGCTCTGGGGAATTCTGTGCCTGGTATTCCACTGGTAATCCGCTGTCGATCGTTCTGCGCACCCTCTCCATGAGGCACTCCCGGCTGCCGAAGTCCTGAGGCTCGATCACATCATGAAAGATGATATCCACCTTGCCTGGCTTGATGACAAACCTGCGCTTCGGCATCACGTAGTGCGTCCCTGAAATCGTCACCGGAACCACCGGCACCTGGCATTCCATCGCCAGGTAGAACGGACCTTTCTTGAAGGGCATCAGCTTGCCGTCAAAGGAGCGATGCCCTTCGACGTAGATGGTCATGCTCAGTCCCTGGCGAACGACTTCACGGGCCGCTTCTACGGCTGCTATGCCCGCGTCACGATTGCCGCGGTCTACAGGAATCAACGATCCCATGCGCATCGCTTTTCCCAGCAGCGGAATTTTGAACAATTCTTTTTTCACCAGCACCGACGTACGCCTGCCGAGCAGCGGGATCATCAGCGGCGGGTCGATATTGGAAACATGGTTGCACATGAAGATATAGGTCCGCGCCGGATCGAGTTTTTGCAGGCCTATAGTCTGCGCACGGATGCCGGCCAGCCGTACCCCGGCCAAAGCGCCCCACATGAATAGCCGATACATCAGGCTGATGTCTCCAGTTAGGAACGTCCACGGCATGCAGAACAAGGCAGCGGGCGGCAGGGCCAGCCCCCAGAACGTCAGCATCACCAGAGTACGGATCACGGGTGCGCATCTCCTTGGGATTCGCCTCGAAGCCAGGCGGTGCGGTGAGCTCTCTGTTCCCGCATGATATTTTCGACGTCTTTCAGCTGGAATTCAACTTGCTCTCGAGCGCCGACTTTCCAGCGGAGTTCCCGGTCGCCGGTTGAAGTGCGAACCTGGAGCTTCAGGAGATCTCCGGGCTGGAGTTGTTCCAACACGGCTCGCAAGTCGGACGCAGCCGTCTTCCCGTTGATCTCCAGAATGAGATCGCCGGTGGCGAGGCCGGCCTTTTTGGCATCGCTGTTGGCGACAACTTCCCCCACGGCCGGAAGGACTCCGAAACCTCGGACAATGGAAAAACCGGGATCCGCAACCTGCTTCGAGGTGCGAACCAAGCGCAATCCTACGGTTCGGAAAAAGTCGTCCCAAGGAATCTCATCCGTGCCGCTGATATATCTTTGGAAGAACCACGCCAGATCGGAGTGGCTTACCGCCTCTGCCGCCTGGCGCACTCCAGCGGAATCTGCGAAAAACCGGCCCTTTTGTGCATAGTTCTGGTTCAGCCACTGGAAGACGTCGCGCAGCGAGGCGGTGCCGCGGCTGTCTTCGCGGATCTGCAGATCGAGCAGTATGCCCAGCAAAAATCCCTTGGTGTAATAAGAAATGCTGCGCCGGGGAAGCTGGTAGTAGTCGTACTTCTCCAGCCAGGCGTCAAGGCTCGATTCCTCGGCGGACTGCGTCAGGTGTGCGGGTGCCTGCTCCAACTCTGTTATATCTGTCGCCAGTTGCCGAAGAAAACGCGGCTCATCCAGAAGCCCCACGTTAAGCAACGCATAGTCCGCCGCAGTTGTGGTCACGCCTTCACTGAACCACAGAGCGCTGGTGTAGTTCTCTCTGGCATAGTCCACGGGTTCGAGCGACTGTGGGCGGATGCGCTTGACGTTCCAGAGATGGAAGAACTCATGGGCAGTGACACCGACGAACCGGGGAAAATCCTCGGCCAGACGGGAGGCGCTAAAATCGATGGCGGTGCAATTAGCGTGCTCCATACCGCCGCGGGCAGGACTGCGGGGAAAATGATAGATGAAGAGGTAGGTCTGGAAAGGGCGGTTGTGCATCCACGCAACCTCTGCGGCGGCCACGGCACGATCCGTATCCACGATCTTCTTCAGGTCGTAGTCTGCCGGGTCCGCATCAAGGACGACCCGATAGTGCCCGCCGTCCTGATCAAAATCGGACTCTTGAAAGGTGCCGATCTCGAACGGTGCGTCGACCAGGCGGTCGTAGTTCTCGGCGGAGAATTCCCCCGTAGCCGCCTGGGGCAACGCGGCGGCGATTTGCCAGCCGGCGGGAACGCCGGCGAAACGAAGGTGGATAGGAGAAGAGCGTTGGTCTACTGGGTACATCAGAACTTCCGCGAGGTTAAAGAAAGCATGGTGTTCGTTCAACTGGGCGCCAAAGGGGCCGGGGTCGTCGGCGAATATTTCATAGTCGACGTCGGCGCCTTGCTCCGTCCCTTCGATATGCCACCGGCTTTTGTCCAGCTTGCGAATGGAGAGCGGTTGGCCGGCGTGGTTCTTCGCCCGAACCCAATTGACGTATTGGGCAAAGTCACGAACCTGGTACACGGCATTCCAGACTGGCAGTTGCAAATCGTGGACTGCCGCACCTGCGGAGATGTGCACATTCACGTGAACGAGATGCTGCCCGGCGTTGGCGAGTGAAACGGTGTACTGAACCAAGGACGATGGAGCAGTCGGAGTCTGCTGGGCCAGCGCGGGTACCGCGAAAGCGACAAGGAGAACGGTTCTTGCCGAATGGAGGAGGCTGAACCTCGCCTTCTGCGACTTAGGACGGAAGCGAAGCCGTTCCATCACGATTTGCTGTGCGTCTCCAGGACTGCGCTACCCGGCCCGGACGATTGGCCCCCGGAAAGCGACCGCAAGCGAGCGGGCAGTTTTTCATAGATACCGCCAAAGCCGCCGTTGGAGAGAATGGCGACCACATCTCCCGGACGCATCTCGGGTGCAGCCAGCTGCACGATGCC
>JAIQFW010000032.1:0-8765 GCA_020073105.1 Terriglobia bacterium | reverse complement strand
ACAGCCAAATCCATACGCTCGGCTTCCGGAATGGCTTCGGACTTGAACACACTTGCCACGACGATTTCATCGGCAAGGGAGAGGCTTTTTGCCAGATCATTCTGCAGAACGTTCCGGCGCATGGTGTTGGAACGCGGTTCGAGAATCACCCACAAACGCGCCGTGGGATAACGGGACCGCAGGGCAGTCAGAGTTCCTGCAATGGCGGTGGGGTGGTGGGCAAAATCGTCGATGATCGTCACACCGTTCACGGTGGCACGAACTTCCAGGCGGCGCTTGACGCTCTTGAACGATTTTAGTGCTGCTGCGATTTGTTCTTTGGAAACGCCGTAACCCGCTGCGAGTGCTGCTGCCGCGGTTGCGTTCCAGACGTTGTACTCGCCGGCCAGCGCAAACTCGAAATCCTGCCAGTGTTTGCCATCCCGAAGCACCGACCAGGTGGTGCGTGCCGGCCCTAGACGCAGATCGGCGATCTTCCAGGTGGCGGCGGGACCCGCGCCGTATCTCTCAACCGGGCAAAATGGCCGAGCCAGACAGCGCTCGAGGCTTTCGCCCGTGTCGAAAGCCACGATGCGCCCTCGCCGAGGAACCAGGTTAACCAGACGTTTGAAGGCGGTTTCAACGGCGTCCAGGTCCTTGTAGATGTCGGCGTGGTCGAACTCGACCGAGCTCAGAATGACCGCGTCCGGGAAGTAGTGCATGAACTTCGGACCCTTGTCGAAGAACGCAGTGTCGTATTCATCCCCCTCCAGGATGAAGTGCTTGCCCTGCCCCAGTCGAAAGCTACTGGCAAAATTCTCGGCGATGCCCCCGATGAGAAAAGAGGGCTGCAGGCCGGCGGCTTCGAAAATCCAGGCCAGCATGGAGGTAGTGGTGGTCTTGCCGTGGGTGCCTGCCACGACCAGTACCTCTTTGCCGCGAAGGAATTCATCGTGCAGGATCTGGGGCAACGAGCAGAATGGGGTGCGTTGGTCAAGGACGTGTTCCAGTTCAACGTTACCGCGTGAGATGGCATTGCCCACGACCACCAGATCAGGCTGTGGCCGCAGGTTCTCTACCGCGAAGGGCTGGAAGACCTGTATCCCGAGGGACGCCAGGAAATCCGACATCGGCGGATAGGCGGCCGCATCCGAGCCCGTGACGCGGAAACCGCGCTGCTGCAGCATCCCGGCGAGCGAGGCCATTGCCGTGCCGCAGATACCGATCAGGTGAATGTGCTTGCCGTCAGTCATGATCTAAAACCATTTGCCACAGAGGACACAGGGGAGCACGGAGGGACATCGGTGGGCAGGTTCCCCTGTGTTCCCCTGCGTCCTCTGTGGTTAAGATGTTTCTCGAGCATGCATCGACCTCGTGACTGTCGCCGGTTCCAAAATCTTCAGGCTGACTTTCCCGCGCATCACATTCAGTGCCGCACGCACGCCGAGCGGCAGGGTCACGTTGCGACGCGAGACATGGCCCGAGCGCAGCCCGTAGGCCACCGGAACCGCCAAATCGCCCACGACTCGCAGCACGACCTGTTCAAGCGTGTAGCTCTGATCGACGGCCTGCACGCAATCCAGCATCTCGCCGAAGACGATGCCTCGAAGCCCATCGAGCTTACCGGCCAGCTTCAAGTGCATCAGCATGCGATCGATCTGGTACGGCTTGGTGGCAACGTCCTCGATGAACAGGATCGTGCCTGCAGTGTGGATCTCATACGGCGTGCCCAGCGAGGCCGCCAGCATGGAAAGGCAGCCGCCATAGAGAATTCCTTCGCCCGAGCCCTCAACCAGCGGTTTAACGCCTGATCCAGGTCCCAGATCAAGGGCCCATGCAGAACCGCCTTGGAGCGCAGCCTCCCAGGAAGGCGCGTCCACACCGTCCTCGTGAGCGAAATCTTTCGTGACCATGGGCCCGTGGAAGGTGACGAAGTCGGCGGCATCCGCAAAGTACGTCAGGAGCGTGGTGATGTCGCTATAGCCGACGAAGATCTTGGGGTGCGCTTTGATCTTTTCAAGATCGATCGCATCCAGAAGGTAGTTGGCGCCATATCCGCCGCGTGCACAAACAATCGCCCGAACCTCATCACGAACAAACATTTCCTCCAGTTCCCGGGCCCGGCGATCCATCGAGCCCGCGAAGTAGAGATCTTGGTCCAGGATTGAATCAAAGTAGAACGGCTTGTAGCCGAGCTTGCGCAACACCTCACAACCGGATTCCAACAACTCGCGCTTGATATTGCTTGCGGGAGCGATGATACCGACCGTGTCCCCTGGTTGGAGGGCCGGCGGCTTAATGCGCGTGATTGGCGGGATGGGGGGCATTTGGCTAGCGCGGAACGCTCAATCTTAAATGAAAAACTCTCCGCGGCAGATCAACTGAGCTGATCCCCGCAGGAACACCTGCCCCTCCCAGCGAACCACCTGCACGCCGCCGGGAGCGTGGACCCGCACTGGCGACATGGCTTTCCCGGTAGCGATGGAAGCTACCGCCGCCGCACACGAACCTGTGCCGGACGATTGCGTTTCTCCCACACCACGCTCGAAGAAGCGTGTGTTGATATTGTTGTTGTCTCTAACGTTTACCAACTCGACATTAATGCCATGCTTGAAGTGTTGATGGTGCCCAATCTCGGCCGCCTCTACCTGCCACCCATGGACAAATTCACTCACGAAGACTACGTAGTGTGGGTTGCCCATGGACACTGGAATTCCGCGGACCTCACGGGTAGCGAGCTTGACCGGCAACTCAGTTTCGACCTGCGGCTCACCCATGGCGATTTCGAACTCGTATTGAGCTTCGTTTGTAGAAACTAAAGTGCAGGTTTTAAGGCCGGCACTGGTGCGGATTACCACTTTTTCACTGGGCCGCTCCGAACACAGATAAGCCGCTACACAGCGTGTACCATTGCCGGAAATTTCCGCCTCGGAGCCATCTGCATTGAACAGGCGGGCGCGAATGTCGGCATCTGGTGCTGGGAACAACCACTCCACGCCGTCGGCGCCTACACCGTGATGGCGGTCGCAGATGCGGCGACTGAACGCTGCAAGATCAGCCGGCGTGTACGTTCCATCGATGATCAGGAAATCGTTGCCGCAGGCACTCGCCTTGAAAAAAGGAATGGCGGGAAGACTCATTCGGTCTGCACCGGCCCTAACGGAACCACGCTCTCCAGGACTGTGGACTGCCTGAGGCCGTCGAGGGCCTGTTCCTGGTCTTTGCGCGTCCCTTTCAATTCAAATTGCACACGCACGCGCTGCGGGGTAGCGGCCGCCTTGACGTTTTGCATCATGCCGTGTACGCGCTCCAGAATCTGGTTGACCTCGGAAGCGATCGCCTCGGCACTGCGTCCGGTCACTTCGTAGCTGTGAGTGGCCAGTTTCAAGTTGAGGCGCTCTTCGACTCCCCCCAGGAGAAGCAGGCAAATCAGGATAAGTCCGGTGGCCAGAGCGGATGTCAGATAGAGTCCACCACCCACCGCCATCCCGACCGAGGCTACGACAAAGATGGTGGCCGCGGTGGTCAGGCCGGTGATCAGTTCTCCCCGAGCATGAAGAATCGAACCGGCTCCGATGAAGCCGATGCCGGGAATGATCTGAGCGGCAATACGCGTGTGGTCTCCGCCGTGTTGCGCCGCTAGTTGGTCGGAGAGAATGGTGAACAAGGCTGAGCCCATGCAGATGAATAGGTTCGTCCGCAGCCCGGCCGGCTTGTGTTTCAGCTCGCGCTCCAATCCGATCACACCGCCGAGAACAGCCGCCAGCACGAGACGGGCGATGGACAGACCCACAATCGAGCCCATCTCCGAGTGCAGCATCTCGTAGATCTGTTGGATGACTGGCATGAAAGCGGATTCGGCTGGATTTTATCACTGGAAAGCATCGCCCTGACGGCTACCTCTGCCAGTGCATTATCGGGTGTGATTACCGGGAGGAGCGTTGAGTCCAGTAGATCGTGGCCGGCGGCTGCCCAGTGGCGTGGACCACGGTCATTGATTGCAGATCGCGCTTCTGGACGCTAGCGGCAACCGGATCGCCGTCCAAGGCAATCACGTAATCGACGTGCTGTTTTGGATTCGCCAGCGCCTGCTCCCATAAGCCACTCTCATCCAAGGGCTTTCTCCAGGGGCGATGGTTGCCTTCGTTGATCACCCGGTGTAGTGGGATTCCTGCTTGCTGGAGAGCGCCGACATGGTCGCCCAGATACATCAGCAGAGTGGAGTCATGGGGCAGCATTCTAAGATTGGAAGCGAGTTCGGTTTCCAGAGCAATACGGGTCCGCGAGTTGATCACGGCTTCGCGGTAACAGACCGGCTGGGTTCGCCAGACGCCTGCATAGCTGATCCCGACCCAGCCCGCAAAGACGAAGCCCACCACGGCTCTGGCGGTCTTATTGTGTACTCGACCGAGCAGAAAATACGCAGCCACAGCGGCGAGGACGGCAAAGCCTGGAAGCAGCTCCAGTCCGTAGCGGGTGTTGTAGGAAGAAAACGGCCACCACACCGGCAAATAGATGGGCACGCCGCCATCGGCAATCGACAGTGCGTAGAACGGTATCGGTAGTAACAGCAAAAGAAGCGGCCAAAGACGGCCCTCGAAAATCAAAATCATGAGCGCGCCGGCAGCCAGCAAAAGTACCCACAGTCTGTGCCAGTTCCCTTCCGCCATGACCAACTCACCGGCTTTCAGGAAAAAGCTGGCGGCGGTTGGAAGATCGTGGGCCCCAGGGTGCGACGGCATGGTGGCTGTGGCGCTTCGCTGTGCGATGGCCGGGGCCGAGTAGGGACCATTGGCGAACTCCAGAGGATTGCGATAGACCGCGGCATTGTAGGCCAGCCAAAAGACCGGCGCGACGGCGGTGAGCAAGATGAACTTTACGAACGAGCGGCGAAGAGTCTGCTGGTTCCGGTGTGACTTCAGAACAATCACTAACGCTGCCAGGCCCACCACGCTTGCCAAGAACCAGCCGTCGTAGCGCGTCAGGCAAGCTCCCAGCAGACAAAATCCGCACTTCGCCAGCGACGAGTCCGCGTCCACGTTTGCTTTGTCCGAAGTGGCAGTGGCTTTGGCGAACTCGGCGAAGTAGACAACCGCCCAGATGAACAAGGCCAGGTATAGCGACTCGGTCATTGCGGTGGATTGCAGATAGAGCAGATTTGGATTGGCAGCGTAGATGACGGCAGCCGCCCATGCGGCCGCTCTCACGGTTGGATCCGGTTTCCCATCCCGACTCAGCACGCTACGCGCCAGCCGAAAAACGCCCACCGTCCCCAGAACGTAGGCTGCGAGGGACGGAATCGATCCGCCAATGCCGGTCCTCCAAGCGGAATCAGCGAAGAGAAACGGAATCATCAGCAGGTGAGGCAACGGAAGCCAGACCGTACCCAGCTGCAGCAAGCCGGGCGTGCGTGAATCGAAGACGCGCCGGGCAATATTGATGTGGGCCACGGCGTCGCCATACAGCAGCAGGTCACCGTGCCGAAAGAAGTACAGGAAGGACAGCAACGAAGCGAAGGCGGCGATCTGGACGACCAGCGTAGTTTCACGGTCCCAGCGATCGATGGGCTGGGGTTTCATTCCAGATGAGTGAGTTCGCGGAAAACCTGGAAGCGGGCGTCGATTTCTTCGCGCGTCAGGTTTTGCAGGCGTTCCGTGCCGAAGCGCTCCACGGCAAACGATCCCATGACACCGCCGTAGAAGAGAGCGCGTTTGAGCACTTCGCGATTAAGTTCTTCCTGGGAGGCGATGTAGCCCATGAATCCGCCGGCAAAGGAATCGCCGGCGCCAGTGGGGTCTTTGACCTCCTCGATAGGCAGCGCGGGTGCACGGAAGGGATGGCTTCCAAGTCCGAACGCGCCTTCACGAAAGAAGATGGTCGCGCCATACTCGCCATGCTTGATGACCAGCGCCTGGGGCCCCATGGCGAGTACCTTGTTCGCAGCCCGCGGCAGGTTGTGCTCGCCGGCGAGCATCTTCGCTTCCGCGTCGTTGATCAGGAGCACGTTGATCAGCTTGAGGGTGTCCAGCAGTTCGGCGCGAGTGCCGTTGATCCAGAAATTCATGGTGTCACCCCCGGTGAGGCGCACCTTGTCCATCTCCAGCTTGACGGCGGCCTGCAGGCTGGGGTGGATGTTGCCCAGAAACAAGAATTTCGAGTCCATGTACTCGACAGGGATCTGCGGTTGGAACTTCTCGAAGACGTTGAGTTCGGTGAAGTTGGTCTTGGCCTCGTTGGGATTGTCCAGGTACTGCCCGCCCCAACGGAAGGTTTTGCCCTTGGCGCGCTCGATGCCCCGTGTGTCGACGCCACGCTTCTTGAGGACGTATTCGTGCTCGGCGGTGAAGTCGTCGCCTACGACGGCGACGATGCGCACCTGGGTAAAGTAGCTTGCGGCCAGAGAAAAGAAAGTCGCCGAGCCGCCCAAAACGTCGTCCACTCGTCCGAACGGCGTTGCGATGGAATCAAACGCAACCGAACCAACGGCCACAATGCTCATGCAGGTTTGCTTTCCAGATACTTTTCGAGGATGAGTTTCAGCTTGTCGTGCGCAGCTTGAGGGATCTTGCTGCGTTCCGTGATGATGGCGTGCGCCAGCGCCGAGCCGCATTTACAGCCCCGCCCAGCAGGCATGGCGGCAACGGTTTCGCGAACCACGGTGCAGGCGTTCTCGGCGTTCTTCATCAGCACGGCGACAATTTGATCCACAGTGACGGAATCGTGGTGCGGATGCCAGCAATCATAGTCGGTGACCATGGCGACGGTAACGTAACAAATCTCCGCCTCGCGCGCCAGCTTGGCCTCCTGCAGGTTGGTCATGCCGATCACATCCATCCCCCAACTGCGATACAGGTTGGACTCTGCCTTGGTGGAGAACTGCGGGCCCTCCATGCAGAGATAGGTCCCGCCGTGTTTGGCGGTCACGCCCGACTTCTTGCAGGCGGTTTCCACGATTCTTGCCAGCTCGGGACAGACGGGATCGGCAAAGGCGATGTGGGCGGCAATGCCCTCGCCAAAGAACGTGTCCACACGATGGCGGGTGCGATCAACAAACTGGTCAGGGATCAGAAAGTCGAGCGGCTTATGTTCTTCCTTGAGCGATCCCACGGCTGACAGCGAGACGATGCGCTCGACGCCGAGCTGCTTGAAGCCATAGATATTGGCGCGAAAATTCAGCTCACTCGGAAGGATACGATGCCCACGCCCATGCCGCGCCAGGAAGGCGACTTTGTGGCCCGCGAGTGAGCCCAGAACGTAGGCGTCGGAGGGTTCACCGAAGGGCGTCTGTTGCCGCAGTTCGCGGACGTCGGTAAAACCGGGCATGGAATAAAGCCCGCTGCCACCGATGATGCCGATTTCCGCTTGTGACAAGATTGCCTCTGAAAAGGTCCTGTTCGGAGGTGAAGTGGTGATTATACAAAAGCAGGAGCACGACCAGGTTACCGATAGGCCTCTTTGCGATGTGCTACCCGCAAGACAGTAATTCGCTGCGCTTCATCATCGAGGCGGCAAATCAACCGGAAGTCGCCAATACGATACCGCCACAGTCCACCTTTGTCCCCCGTCAACGGTTTCCCCAGGCCACGGGGTTTTCCCCTCTCGAGAATGCGGGTCTGAAGGAAAGCCACAACGCGCTTCTGCGCGACCCGATCCAGGTTCTCCAGTTCCTTCAAGGCGCGGGGATCGAAACTAGCGGTCCAAGCCAAGTCGCTTCACCACCTTGTCGAGAGGAATGGAAGGCAGTTCATCCTCAAGACGCGAGACCGCGATCAGGTAGTCTTCCTGGTCGTCCAGGAACTCGGCGATCGCCTGCTTTGCGTAGTGCGACTTCGATCGACCGGTGCGTTTCGCCAACCGGGCCAGTCTTGCTTCCATGCTTGGTGACAAGCGCACTGTCAGCATGCACAACTCCTGTATTACATGTATTACATACTATACCTCTTCGTCTGCGTCTTTGGAAAGAGTTATTTCGGGGCAGGTTGGAGCCCCTGCAACTCCTGCTCCAGCCGTTCGGTGGTGGGCTGGTCCAGGCTTTCGGTGATCAGCACGCTGTCACGCGCAACCGCGATGACCACCGGACCTTCCTCGGTCAGCCAGGTGTGGGTGCCGTTTAGCCTCTTCAGGTTTTGCAATTGGGGGATGGACTTATTCGCGTCCTCCGCCGCTTGGTGAACGTGCTGATAGCGTTTCTCCAGTGACTTGGCGTAGATGGCGGCAAATTCCTGGGCGGCGTCGGGGTCCGACCAGCGGGAGAGGTAAAGCACCGCCAGAGGCGCTGTGGGATCTCCCTTTGGCCGGCCCGCATAGTAATAGCCACCCCGCCAGTGCGGGTAAACTCCACGAGCCGCTTCCGCCCCAGAGTACTGGTCTACGAGGATAGCGACGTCGAATTCCCCCATGGCGCCGATATCAAAGCGTTCGTAATTCTTAAAGTCTTTCTCGAAGTCAGGCAAGCGCACGGCGTCGAGGTGCTCGCCAGAAAGATAGGTCTCAGGTTCCATGATCTGGCGCGTAGTATGCGGGGGATCGGTGAACACCGCGCCAAACGCCTTTTCCCTCCCTCCCTTGCGCAGCAGTTCGACCTCAAAATCGAGGCCATAACGGTACGCAAACGTCAGCGACTCCTTCAGGAAGATGGGTGCATTCTGGAAGGCCGGCGAGTCAGCGGTCCCCAGCAGCATTCCTTCCTTGAGCGCATCGGCAATTTGAGGAGAACCGAGAATGGACTGGCTGGTGGGCGCCAGCATGTAGTCGACCAGCACCACCATGGCCTGTCCTTCCACTAC
>JAIQFW010000031.1 GCA_020073105.1 Terriglobia bacterium | reverse complement strand
CCAGTCAAGGTAGTCGGCGGACGCTTCGGAAAGAGGATTTCCTCCTTAGAGCTTTCCGAGGCGTCCGGCGGCCTTCGCTGGAGGTGCGTTGATGAGAATGAAATGGTGGATTCTGATTCTGTCCGTTGCGGGCATCCTGGGACTGGCCATGGTGGTACCGTGCCTGGCGCCTGCCGGGCAAATTCCTCTGACTTCTCGTTACAAGGCTCTGGAGCCGATCCGGCACGGCAATCTCACCGTGTTTCCGGTAGTGGCGAGCACGGCCTTTGACACCCGGGAGTTTCTCACCTTGGACGAAGGCTTGCGCTCCGGCGACGTGGTGGTCAGCGAGTCTGGCGGCATCACGCCCCTGGTGCGACCACGCCGTCCCGGCATACGCGATCCTCGGCCCGGCGGCGGGGCGCAGGTGAATCAGTTGGTGCTGGTGAACAACTCCAAGCGACCGCTGATCCTGCTGGCCGGCGAGATCGTCACTGGTGGAAAACAGGACCGCGTGATCGGCAAGGACCGCCTGGTACCGCCGGAAAGCGACCCCATCGATCTCAGCGTTTTTTGCGTGGAACCAGGACGCTGGACCGGTGCCAAAATGAGCTTCGGGTCCCTGGATTCGGCAATGGCACAGCCCGCGGTGCGCGGAAGGGCGATGGCGGACAAGGACCAGCAGAAAGTCTGGTCGGAAGTGAGGAACGCGCAGGCAGGAGTGGCTGCAGGCCTGCCCGCGCCTGCCGCCGCCGCAGTGGGAGGTACAAGCTCCTACGCCCGCGTCATGCAGAACGAGGAGGTGAAACAGAAAGTGGACGCAGTGGCGGCGCCGATCCAACGCGATTATCAAAGCCTGATCAAGCAACTGCGGGATCGCAATGCGGTCGGCGTGGTGGTGGCGGTGAATGGTGAGATCATCTGGGCCGACATCTTCGCCAGCACCAATCTGCTGGAAAAATATTGGCCCAAGCTGGTGCGCTCCTACGCGGCTGAAGCCATTGTCAGCCCAACGAAGAGCCACGAAGCGGACCTGAAGTCCGCCCAGGCGTTCCTTGACGATTTGGAAGGGCGTCGGCAAACAGTGGAGACGGAACCCGGTCTCTACCGGCACACTGAGACTACCGGGGACGATTTCAAGGCGTTCGAATTGACTTCTCTGCTGCCGAAAACTGGATTCGACCTGCACGTGGCCAAGATGGCGGAGTGAGAAAGCAGTGGTTAGTGGTTAGTGGGCAGTGCTCACTTCGATCCAGGTGGGTGACTGACCACTGGCCACTAACCACTGATCACTTTTTTCAGTGTCCACCTGTGCTGTTGTACCAATTTCTCCAGGCGGCGGGATCGTTGGGAAGGTTCTGGGCAGTGATGTCGCGCAGCGCTTGATACACCCAGGTGTGAGTCTGCGCGTCGAGCGAGGCGTCATCGGCGAAATCGAGGAGTCGCGGCACCAGGGTAAGCCTTTGCTCCTGGCTCAACATGCCGGATTGCGCCAAGCCGCACGCCGCCCGCTCACGGACCGTGGGCGAGGGATCGTCATGGAAGGTTTGGAGCAGAGGCTCAATCGTGTCGTTGGTGCCCAGGTAAGCCAACCCCTCCACGACCCAATACCGAACGTCCTGATTGGGATCGTGCAACTGTGTGATCAGAAATTGGGACACACGATCGGGAGCAACCCCACGGTTGCCGAGCAGGCCCATCGTCCACAGGGCCCAGATCCGCTGGCTCTGCTCTCCGGATTCCGCTTGCTGGATGAGGCGCTCGACGCTGTCGGGCGTCTTCGCCTGGCCTAGGGCGGCCAGGTCCACTTCGATGGCCGCCGCCCGAACCCGCAAATCGTTGGCATTCAGCGCGGTGGTAATCAAAGACTCCAATTGGGGCGTGCGCTTCAGCTTGCCTCGCCAGCTATCGACACGGGTCGCGATTTGATCGCTGGCTCCCTGGTAATGGTTGATGGCGCGCTCCAAAAGAAGCTGTGCCTGTGCCTGCGGATCTTCGCTGTCGAGGTGCTCCACCTCGTGTTCGGACAGGATGGCGGGAGAAGCCGGTTTCGGCTTGCCCTGCAGGGTCAGGAATTGTGAGATCTCGGTCCAGGCCGCGCGTGCCGTGCCGGTCGCCACAAAGGGCACGGCTAATACCGCACCTGCCAGCAAGGCCACCAGCATTCGCCATCTTCCACTTTGCGGTTGGATCGGCTTGCCGGCCTGCAGGTCCGAATCCGACCCCAGGGAACCGAACTCGGAGTTCGAATCGCTGGCCTGTCCGTTTTCAGTATCCATGGGGGAAGTCTAGGGTTGGGTCAAGATGGGGTAAAGTTACCTTTGGTCACTCTCGGAGTTCCCGTCTGGCGTCGGTACTCAATAGAGCCCGTGGAAGTGCGGAAGGCATGGTAATGCCAAACTCCGTAAACCAGGATTCGTCTAAATAGTCTCTGCGGGCGCGAAGAACACCAGGACGACAAGTTCTTCGGCAATCTCATAGAAGCGGTGTTCGACACCTGCGGCCACGAAGATCACGCTGCCCTCGCTCACAGCTTGGTCTTCCGTACCGGCGCGCATGCGGGCGCGACCGCGCACCACGTAATACAGTTCGTCCTCGTGGTGCGGCGATTGTGGGTCTGTGCCACTCGAGGGCAGAACGTAGACGCCGGCACTCATGGCCGGCACTCGCAGAAACTCCAGGTAGCGCTTCTCCTGCTGCGTCCGCTGTTTCTCAAGTTGAGAGATCTCAAAGAAGCTTGTTTTGGGCGTCATGGGCCACCGTCACGAAACACTAGAATACCGAGCGCGTGCATTCGCTGCCAGCACATCCGGCAGTCGTCAGGGTGCTAACCTCGCCCACGCGCCAGAAGAGTCTATGATTAATATTCGGAGACGACATGCGAGCCTTCTTGACTGCCATCCTTCTCATCGCGGCCGCGCCTTTGTCGGCACAAGATGCCGCCCTGCTCCAGCATTTCGACTACGATCAGAAAGCGCCATTGGAAGTTCATGAACTGGGAATCGAGATACGCGGAGCGGTCGCAATCCATGACATCTCTTACCTCAGCCCCAAAGGTGGACGAGTTCCTGCATACCTGGTCGTCCCAGGCGGGAAGGGCCCCTTCGCGGCGGTAATTTGGGGGCACTGGTATATGCCCGGATCCGAATTCCTCAATCGCAAAGAATTTCTGGCCGAAGCCGTGGCGCTGGCCCCGGCCGGTGTAGTCTCGCTCTTGCCGGACGGACCCATCGCCCGCCCGGGACATGTGCAGGACAGCACACCGCTGAACGAGAAACAAATCACGTATCGCGTGCAGGCGATTGTGGACATGCGGCGCGGCGCCGACTTGCTGTTCGCCCGTCCCGACGTTGACCGCCAGCGGCTGGCCTACGTCGGGCACAGCTACAACGCTGAAGTGGGCGCATTTCTCAGCGGGATCGACAAACGGTTCAAGGCTTTTGTGCTGATGGCCGGCAGCATGTCGGATGAGGTGGATTTCAAGTCGAAAGAGGTGCAGGAGTATCGGCAGAAGGTGGGTGCAGAAAAGTTTGACGCCTTCGTCGCCAAGTACTCTTGGCTCGATGCGGGCAAGTACGTTTCGCACGCCGCGCCCGCAGTAGTGTTTCTGCAATATGCCTCCCAGGAGAAGTTCCTGAACCCCGAGCGCGATCGCGAATATGCTGCCGTCGTCAGCGAACCCAAACGCTTCAAACTTTATGACGCGCCTCACGCTTTGAATGCGGAGGCACGCCGCGACCGCATCGCATTCCTGACAGAACAGTTGCGGCTCAAGCCGACTCCTCCGGCGGCAATTGCCGCGGTCCCGGATTTGGTTCAACCGCCGGATCCCGCTGCCTCGAACCCGTAGCGGATGGATCAGCACCTTCCAGCGGCGACAGTCCAAATGGGACCACATGTCCCCACAAGGAGGCCAGAGTCCCGAGGTGGGGCATCAATTGGGCTGCGCACCGATTCCCAGGTGCGAGCGGAGGTTTTGCGCAGAGTTTCATAATATGGTTATTCAATCCTGAGGGGTTTTCGGGTTAGAATATGGAAATCTTTCACCTCTTCTGTTGCTGAGTACGGCGCCTTGGGATTCGTTCTTTGCACGACTCCCGTAGGTGTGAACGTCGAACCTCCTTGTTGCGAGCTGGAAGGAGTTTCTGTTGGGCTTTGATCGCGAACCCGCAGCGCTCGTGAGTGTCCTCGAGAGCACGCGTGCGGGTGAGTTTGCGCCCTTTCGATGGCCGCTTTCCACGGATGGAACTCCTGCCGTCTGTTCTTACCGACTGACCAACCCCAAGACTGCCCACGCCGGAGGAAGATAATGGCGACCCATCTGGTTCAAATTGAAGACGACGCAGAAATCAAGCAGCGCCTGGCCGCAGAACGCGCCCGCTTGCGCAGAATCGCAGGACTGGAAGCGCCGGAGCATTTCCACCGGCCGGTGGAGCGGGCCTTTACGGCCGAGGAGCGAAATAAGGTCACGATTCTGTTCGGCGGTTTCACCTGGAAGCACGAAGATCTGATCCGCGCTGTCTTCCAGGGCTGCGGCTATCGCTGCGAGAAGCTGCCGGTACCGGACGTGCCTGCCTTCCAGCTTGGCAAAGAGTATGGCAACAACGGCCAATGCAATCCTACGTACTTCACCGTGGGCAACCTGGTGCAGTATCTCCAGTTCCTGGAGAAGGAAGGCATTCCGCGTCAGCAAATTCTGGACAACTATGTCTTCTTCACCGCCGGCTCCTGCGGTCCATGCCGCTTTGGCATGTACGAAGCCGAGTATCGCTTCGCGTTGAAGAATGCCGGCTTCGATGGATTCCGGGTGCTGTTGTTCAAAGACAGCGATGGCATCAAAGCCGCATCGGGTGAGCCAGGGCTGAAGTTCACCATCGATTTCGGATTCGGCATGCTCAATGCCATGCACCTCGGCGACGTAATCAACGATCTGATTTACCAAATCCGCCCTTACGAGGTGAACAAGGGCGAGACGGATCGTGTGTTCCACGAAATGGTCGACGGTTTGTGCGAGGATCTGCGCAACCGCAAGAGCTTCGAGATCGAAGAGCGCGCCCCCAATTGGTTGAAGCCCAAATTCAAGAGCAACAAGATTCTGCGCAACACGGCGAACGTCTTTGGCAAGTGGCACGAGCACATGTGGGGCAAGGATTACTTGAATGCCCTGAAGACAGCGCGTGACCGGATGGACTCGATCGAAGTGGATCGCACCAAGGTGAGACCGCTGGTGAAGATCACCGGTGAATTCTGGGCGCAGATCACCGAAGGCGACGGCAACTTCCACATGTTCGAGTTCCTGGAGCGCGAGGGCGCGCAGGTGATGGTGGAGCCCATCGCGACCTGGGTGGCTTATCTGATGTATCAGGCCAAGGCCCACGCCATTGCCAAATGGCCGGTGAACCGGCCGCACCGCACTCCGGAGTGGTATGACGTGAAGAAGAACTTCGCCAACTACCTGGGGCTACGCAAGAAACTCTGGGGCATCGGCTTCGGCGAGAAGGCGTGGAATTTCTTCTATCACCGCACCATTAAGAACCTGGGCGGGATTACTCACCAACTTGTTCCCCAGACCGAACTCGCGGAAATGGCGCATCCGTTCTACAACCAATTTGCGCGCGGCGGTGAAGGTCACCTGGAAGTGGGCAAGAACGTGTACTACACGGTTCACAAGCTCTGCCACATGGTGCTGGCGCTCAAACCCTTCGGCTGCATGCCATCGTCGCAATCCGACGGAGTGCAATCGGCGGTGGTCAACAAGTTCAAGGACATGATCTTCCTGCCGATCGAAACCTCGGGCGAAGGCGAGGTCAATGCTCACAGCCGGGTGCAGATGGCGCTGGGCGAGGCCAAAGTAAAAGCGAAGACCGAGTTCGAGCAGTGCCTCCAGCAAACCGGCAAGACCATGAATGAAATCCGCGAGTACATCTCCGAGCATCCGGAACTGCGGCGTCCGTTTTACTACGTGCCCCATCGCGAAGGCGTTGCCGGAACCGCGGCACAGTTCATTCTGCACGTAAGCGACCGCATCAACAAAGACACACGTCTCTGGAAGCGTTCGCGCGTGCCGGTCGCGGTGCAGGCCACGGCCAGCGGCGACTGAGAACTGACAACCGGGAACTGTGAACTGGTTTTTTCTTGGTGTAGGAAGGCCGGAAAAAGCAGGGCCCGCTCGCTTCGGTTGGTTGACAAGGTTTTGACGAGGACATAATGCACGATCATTCGGGACAAACGGCGAAAGCTCCGCTTCTCCAGATCGCTCCGGCTCCCATGCTGAAGCCGCACGACCACAAAACCGAGTTCCTGGTGGGTCTAGATGTAGGCTCGACCACGGTCAAGGCTACGGTGGTCAGGGCGGCAACCGACGAAGTCCTGTGGCAGGACTACCAGCGTCACGAAACCAAGCAACCCGAGAAGTCGCTGGAATTCCTCAAGCGCATGGAGAAGGAAGTCGGCATCAACCGCCACAACACCCGCATGTTTATGACGGGATCGGGGGGCGGTTCGATTGCCGACCAGATCGGCGCGAAGTTCGTGCAGGAAGTCACAGCGGTTTCGCTCGCCGTGGAGAAGATGCATCCCGAGGTGTACTCGGTCATCGAGCTGGGCGGGCAGGATGCCAAGATCATCGTCTTCAAGGATGACGACGAAACCGGCCGCAAGAAGAAAATCCCCTCGATGAACGACAAATGCGCTGGCGGCACCGGAGCCGTGATCGACAAAATCAACGCCAAGCTCAAGATTCCTGTCGCCGAGCTTGCCTTGCAACGATACAACGGCATCAAATTACACAAAGTCGCCGGCAAGTGCGGTGTGTTCGCTGAGACCGACATCAACAGCCTGCAGAAAGTCGGCACCCCGCCAGACGAGTTGATGGCATCGCTGTTTGAAGCCATCGTCTTGCAGAATCTCAGCGTGCTCACCCGCGGCCATACGCTGCGGCCGCACGTGCTTCTATTGGGCGGACCGAACAGCTTCATCAAGGGTATGCGCGAGGCCTGGCAAGCCAACATTCCGCGCATGTGGCAGGAGCGCAAAGTCGAGGTTCCGGCCGGCACAAAACCAGAGGACCTGATCAAGGTCCCGCAAAACGCCCAATATTTTGCGGCCATGGGCGCGATCGAGTTCGGCAAGAGCGAAGACGACTGCGTCGGCTGCTATCACGGCTACGAGAAGCTGGTCCACTACATCGAGTACGGACGCCAGGAGGAAAAGGCCAAGTCCGGCGCCAAGGGCCTCACCGCCAGCGATCAGGAACTAGGCGGCTTCAAAGAAGCCTACCGCCGCAAGAAGTTTGTTCCCGCGACGTTCCAGACCAACTCCACCGTTGCCGGATTCATCGGTATCGACGGCGGCTCGACTTCGACCAAAGCTGTCCTACTCGATGAGAACGGTGACATTCTTTGCAAGTGCTACCAGCTCTCGAACGGCAACCCGATCCAGGACACGATCGAGATGTTCGAGAACCTGCGCGGACAGGTCGAGGCTCAGAAGGCCAAGCTGGAAGTGTTGGGCGTTGCAACGACCGGCTACGCAAAGGATATCCTCAAGGACGTTCTCCACGCCGATGTAGCGTTGGTTGAAACCGTCGCTCACACCGAATCGGCACTGAAGTTCTACGAAGATCCGCACGTGATTGTCGATGTAGGCGGGCAGGACATCAAGATCATCATCCTGCACAACGGGCGCGTCAAAGATTTCAAACTGAACACACAGTGCTCGGCCGGCAACGGATACTTTCTGCAGTCCACGGCTGAGGGTTTTGGAATGGGTGTGGAGCAATATGCTGAATTGGCTTTTTCTGCCCAGTCCATGCCGATCTTCGGTTACGGCTGCGCCGTCTTCATGCAGTCCGACATCGTAAATTTCCAGCGCCAGGGCTGGCGGGCAGAAGAAATTCTCGCCGGGCTGGCCGCAGTCCTCCCCAAGAACGTTTTCCTGTACGTGGCCAGCATTCCCAACCTCGCGGCGCTCGGTTCACGCTTCGTGCTGCAGGGAGGCACGCAGAACAATCTCGCCGTAGTTAAGGCCGAGGTGGACTTCATCAACAACAGCTTCCGCGCTGCGGGCAAGAGGCCGGAGATCATCGTTCACGAACATTGCGGCGAGTCCGGTGCAATCGGCGCAGCACAAGAGTCTCTGCGCCTGTGGCGCAATGGCCAGCAGACTACGTTCGTCGGCCTGGACGCCGTCCGCAAGATCGAATACCGCACCACCCGCAACGAAGCCACGCGCTGCAATTTCTGCAAGAACAATTGCCTGCGCACCTTCATTGACATCCGCACTGTGCCCAAGGATGACCTGAGCTTCGTGCCGATCCAGAAGGTCACCAAGGTCCCGCTGATGCACGGCGAGCAACGCCTGATCATCGCCACCTGCGAGAAGGGCCTGGTCGAAGATATCAACGACATGAAGGACATCAAGGCCGGCCTCGACGAAATCAAGGGAAAACACCCGAATTTCGTGGATATGGCCGCCCATGAGGTCTTCCGCCCGGTAAGCCCCAGGAGCGTGGCCGATCCCATCCCCGCAACGAAATTCTGGAACAAAGCCGCCAAAGAGCGCATTCCGCTCATAGAGAACCGCAAGAAGCTGCGGGTCGGCATTCCGCGTGTCCTGAACATCTACACTTACGCACCGCTGTTCAACGGATACCTTGAGAGTCTGGGCGTGCAGCCGGAGAACATCATCTATTCGGACTACACCAGTTCCGAACTCTACCGCGCGGGCGCCAGCCGCGGGGCCATCGATCCCTGCTTCCCGGCCAAAATCGGCATTTCGCACGTTTACAACCTGATCCAGGAGAAACACCGCAAGAAGCCGCTGAACGTCATCTTCTTCCCGATGTACGACGTGCTGACTTCTCCGCTGGTGAAAATTGTCGCCGCCAACGCCTGCCCGACCGTGACCGCGACTCCAGAAACCGTGAAAGCCGCGTTCACCAAGGAAAACGACGTCTTCGGCGAGAACAACGTGAAGTACCTCGATCCGGTACTCAACTTCAAAGATCGCAAACTCTTCGCTCACCAGATGCTGCAGGCATGGCAGCCGGTCCTGGGACTGTCTTTGGAAGAAAACGACCGTGCGGTGGAAGCCGGATTCAAGGCGCTGGAGGCCTATGAAGCCAGCATCCGCCGGCGCGCTCGCCAGGTGCTCGATCAACTGGAGCGCGAAGACCGCATCGGCATTGTGATGCTGGGCCGGCCCTATCACCACGATCCCGGCTTGAATCACGAGATCCTGGAAGAATTTCAAAAGCTGGGTTATCCCATCTTCTCCCAAAACACCTTGCCGCTCGACGAAGACATGCTCGAGCGTCTGTTTGGCGAAGAAGTTCGTGCCGGTGTGATCAGTCACCCACTGGACATCTCCGATGCCTGGAAGAATTCATATTCCTGCAGCACCAACCACAAGGTCTGGGCAGCCAAGTTCACCGCCCGGCATCCGAACCTGGTGGCGCTGGAGATCTCCAGCTTCAAGTGCGGCCACGACGCGCCCATTTACGGCGTGGTCGAGGGGATCATCGAACAATCCGGCACGCCGTACTTCTGCTTCAAGGACCTGGACGAAAACAAGCCTTCTGGCTCGATCAAGATTCGAGTGGAAACCATCGATTATTTCCTGCGCCGTTATCGCGAGGAAGTCATCCGCAAGCGCAAAGCAGCGGAGGACATCGACGCGCAACTCGCCGCGCTGGAGGCCGAACTGCGCGGGCAATCGGCACCAGAGGCTCCAGAGTTTGAGGCTCAGGGTATGGCAGCAGACTGAGAAAGGCAGGCGCGAGCGTCCGCACTCGTGCACAATCATCCGAGCTGCAGGTACGTCCTGCGGCTCTTTTTGTTTGAGCTATGATTGTTGCTCACAAAACCCATTCGCTTCAGGTGATTGGAATGAAGAGAATCGTATCTGCCGGTGTTTGCGTAGGCCTGTTTACCGCAGTGCTTTCGGCGCAGGTCACGGCAGTGAAAGCCGGCAAAGTGATCGAACCCGAAACCGGAACTGTCTTGAAAGATCAGGTCATCCTCCTCCACCAGGGAAGAATCGAAGCTGTCGGAAGCAACCTGCCCATTCCCCCGGCTGCGCAGGTGATCGATCTTTCCAACAAGACGGTCCTTCCCGGACTTATTGACTGCCACACTCACCTAGCGGACGGCACTAGGGAAGCCGATCCCCTTGTCCAGCTCAAGAAGACTGCCGCCCAAGTGGCGCTGGAGTCGGTGCCCAACGCGCGTGCCATGCTGGAATCCGGATTCACCACCGTCCGCGACGTCGGGGTTTATCGCGCACTGAATGATGTTGCCCTGCGCGATGCCATTAACCGCGGAAATATCGTCGGGCCGCGCATGTTCGTGGCGGGCGCTTATGTGACCATCACGGGCGGCGCCGGAGCGCTGACGGGTCAGGCTCCCGACATCCAGTTGCCCTGGGACCTGCGCTACGGGGAAGCGAATGGGCCCTGGGAAGTGAGGCAAGTGATCCGCAAGCTGGCCCATGACGGCGTAGATCACATCAAGATTCTTTCCAGCGGCGCAGTTCTGACTCACGGCAGCAATCCAAGTTCTCAGGAGTTCACCTTGGAGGAACTCCAGGCCGCGGTTGATGAGGCCAGCCAATTTGGCCTTCGCGTCGAAGCCCATGCACACTCACCTCAGGGCATCAAGAACGCAATCATCGCCGGTGTGGCTTCCGTCGAGCATGCCACCATGATTGACGCCGAAGGCATTGCACTCGCGAGGCAGCATGGCACGTACCTCGACATGGACATCTACGACGAAGAGTGCATCCAGGAAGACGGCCGTGCGGGGAAGATGCCAAAAGATTTTTTGCAGCATGACCTGGAGCTGGGCCAAATTCAGCGGGAGAATTTTCGCAAAGCGGTACAGGCAGGAGTGAAGATGTCCTTCGGCACGGATGCAGGCGTGTGTGCCTACGGCACCAGCGCCAGACAATTTGCCTTTATGGTGAAGTACGGCATGACGCCCATGCAAGCCATCCAGTCGGCAACCATCCGTGCCGCCGATTTGTTGGGCAGAAGCGAATTGTTGGGATCAATCAAGCCCGGCAAGTATGCCGACCTGATAGCCGTAGGCGGCGATCCTCTGGCGGATATTTCCCTGCTGGAGCACGTGGAATTCGTGATGAAGGAGGGAGTGGTCTACAAACCGAGGTAGGCAAGCAGAGACCGTGCAAGGCTCTACTGTGCGATCGCGCTGGCCACGCTGGAAAACACGTTGTTGGAATTCGAGCCGATGAGCCGCACCGTGCCCACCACGATCACTAGAATGACCGCCAGCATCACTGCATACTCGGCGATGTCCTGGCCCTCGTCCTGTGACCAAAGCTTACGAAGAAAGTCCTTCATAACCTTGCCATCCTTCGACGCCACTGCGGCGCCATATGCAACAGATTGCACTCTTCGCCGTCATATAACAATGGCACGTTCTGGGAGGTGCGCCTTACCGCTGTAATGGCACTCGTGTTACCCAGGGTTACTTGCTAATCCACTGAAAATGACGAGGTTGGACGGTCAAGGCGAAACGGCCGGCGCAAGGGCGTTCATTTAGTAAGTACCGCGGGCCCTCTTTTCCTGGGGAAGCAGGCTCGCATAAACGTAGCGTAGCGCTGGGGTGGGAACTCCGGCCTGTTCCCCGAAGCGCACAGCCGCACCGATGATGGCTTCCAATTCCGAGGGCTTACCGTCCGCGATGTCGCGTTGCATCGAAGCGGTGCCAGTCGCGGGAAGCGTGTCCACGAACGCTAGAGTGCGTGGAATCACGTCCTCGGGGAGAGCGATCCTTCGACTGCGCGCTACAGCCGACACTTCTTCCATCAGTTGACGCAACAGCTCACGAGTGGGAGGACACTGGCGAAGTTCTCCAATCGTGGCGCGTGCCACAGCCCCCGCACCGCTCACTCCGGCGATAAAGAGCATCTTGTCCCAGAGGGCCGCGTGAATATCTGCTGGCGTCTGCACGGCGACACCAGCTGCTTTGAGAGCATCCGCCAGGGCTTTTGCGTTTGGAGTCAAAGAGCCGCCGTCTGGTTCCCCAAGGGCAACCATGGGATCCACTCCGGCATGGCGAATGCAGCCGGGCACGACGACCGCACTGATCAACCGGCACAGGCCAACCAGCACATGCTCGCGGCCGAGTATCTCTTCCAGCTGATCTGGCGCTTCGACGCCATTCTCGAGCGGAAGTACTTTCGTCGTCGTCGCCAGCATCGGCTGCATCGCTAGGGCAGCCTCGGGAACCTGCCAGGTTTTGACGGCCAGGATGACCGCATCCACCGGACCTACGTCTTTGGGATGATCTGTTACCTGGGCTGGGGTGACGGTGAAGGTGTCTTTCGGACTCTCAATTCGTAATCCGTCAAGCCGGATCGCCTCTAGGTGACGGCCGCGCGCAATCAATGCGACCGGGTACCCTGCTCGCGTCAGCAATGCCGCGAAGTAGCCCCCGACGCCCCCGGCTCCAAACACTGCAAACTTTCTTGCACTCATAGCGTCTTTCCCGCAGGAACCTGACAATCCGGTTTGAGGTGGAGCAGTGCTTCAGCACTGCATCAAATCCCAAACTTAAGCGCGGGCGGCGTAGCCGTTCAGGCGCCTCGCGTCTACTCCCATCCGTCACGACAACATTTGCTCGACCGCTGCCTTCACATGGATCTGGGTGGTATCAAGAAACAACATGCTGCGGTCCGGAACATTACGCAAGATCAACGGCAGCTCTGTACCGCCGAGGATCACGCCCTGAATGCCTTCCTGCTGTTTCAACCGGTCAGCGATCGCCAGCAGTCCGGCCCGCGTCTCCGGCAAAAACACGCCTTTTACCAATTCGCCCATGTACTTCTCGTGAATGTAGTGCTGCTCATCGGGGGTGGGAACGACCAAGGTAATTCCCTCGCGGGAAAAGACATCGGGGAAGAACCGCCCCTGCATGGTAAAGCGTGATCCAAACAGCCCAAGGTTCCCTAAGCGTTGAGCTTTGGCCTCCTCACAAGTCGCCTCGACGATGCTCAACAACGGAATTGACGATTGGCGCCGAACCTCATCGAACACAATGTGCGGAGTATTGGAGGCCAGCAACCCGAAGTCCGCGCCGGCTCGGGCAAGTTTCTCTACTTCCCTCGCCAAGTAGTCTGCCAATTCGGGCAACGCATTCACCTCGACTAGGCTGAGCATCTTTTTCATGTCGATGCTATTGATGAGGATCTGAGGATAACTTCCATCCGGCTCCCGATCCCGGTACAGGGCAATGATCAGGCGATAGTAGTCCACGGTGGATTCCGGGCCGACACCGCCGATGATGCCGAGGGTTTTCACTTGAGGTGATCCCACAGTATCAAGATGCAATCAATGACACCAGGGTGGCGGAAATTCGACAGTGGCTGAGGGGTTAGATTGTCAGGACAAGCTACGACCCGACCCCACACAGTTACGGCAGAACCATGAACGGCTGGTTGCTGGTGAGCGTGCCACTTGGGGTGGTGACGGTCACGCGCGGAACGAACCCGCCACCAGCCGAGGCTGTTCCATAAAAATTGCCGTCAACCGCCTGTACCAGAGCACCGAGTGGCGAACGGCCATCCGTACAATCGGGTGGGCTGGCACAAAAGCGGTAAATTGTCGTGAATGTACCTTCCAGGCTGATTTTGAAGATCGTTCCGAGGCCGTATGGGTCACCACCGAACGTCGTTCCGTAAAGACTACCATCGGCCGCTTGAAGCACACCGCCCAAGGGGCGCAGCCCATCCGTGGACTCGAAGATGTGTAACGTGGTAAACGCACCAGCGGGCGTCATTCTGAACACCGTGCCGCAACCGTACGGGGGGTCGCAGCTTAGATCTCCGCCCGCTCCCGTAGTCCCGTAGAAGTTCTTGTCCGTGGCTAGAATCACTCCCCCTTCAGGGTCGGTTCCGTCGGCGCCATCGAAGCGATGCAGAGTCGTCAGCCGGCCACTGGGAGTCATTCTGAACACCGTGCCGCAACCAGACGGAGCGTTGCAGCTTAGATCTCCGCCCGCTGCCGTCGTCCCGTAAAGGTTACCGCCCGGTCCCTGGATTAGAGAGCCAAAAACTGGGCTGGCGCCGTCCGATCCATCGAAACTAAGCAGAGTTGTGAATGTTTGCGCAGGTGCCGTAATAGTTGCAGCCATCAACACCAGAAGAAGATAGGTCCGTTGTGGGAGCATGAGAACCCTCCACCGGGCAAGATCAGTAAACCTATGTGACACGACAACCACCTTGCTCACCGAGGGCAACCATTGTCCTTTGCAGGCGGAGAAGGGTCAAGAGTCGAAGTGCCGGGTTGCGCTCATACCATCCGTGGGAAAATCTTTTCACATGTGAACAGGGTTTCCAGCGTGGCTCCCTGCTTCTGGGTCGCATGGATACAGCCGGAAGACCCTATAAACCGCCACTCTAGTGCTAGAGAAGCTTTTTCAAGCCCGCCCTCCCTGACAGCCGATGCGTGAGTTAAATGCTTTCGCTGGTGCGAATTCCGAGGTTGCAGTGCCGCCGGGAACAGAGCCCTTGCCGCCGAAACATCCCGTGATTGGCGGTGGCATCGCGCTTGCGCCTAACCCTTCCCGAGTGGGGAAACTCTAGTGGAGGGGCATCTGTTTACATTATTGCCAACACCGCGGTCACGCTGGAAGTCATTCGTGACCAGCTGGAGCGTGCAAGCTCTCTCGCTAGTTGGTCTTCTCTTTGTGAGCGTCCGATTCCACCAAAACCTTATCCCACCGAAAGATTATCGGGTGACGAATCTGGTGTCCTACGAACCCGTGGTACTCCAACCGCCGCCTGTTGCCCGACCCGTGTTGGCCCGGTCTAAGCCACTGAAACGCGAGCCGGCGGTTGAAAGCAAACCCGCGCCAGAGAGCAAGCCGACACTGGCGGCGTTTGTGGTCACTCCACAGGTGCGAGCCATACCCGAACACAAGCTCCCGGAGCCTGAACCTGCGGCACCGGCGCCAAGGCTAGACAGTAAGTTACCCGTGATTCCCAGCGCACCAACGTCTCAAGTCGTGGCAGTGGGTACCTTTTCTCACGACAGTCCAGTGACAGCGCCGGTCGCTAGACTCGCGACCGTGCAGGCGGCCGGCTTCGGCAACAGTAACGGCAACGGGTCGGGCCATGGCAATGCTATGGGGACGACAAATCCGAACGTCGTGGTGGTGAACTCCGGATTCGGCAATGGGGCGATCGATGCTCTCAATGCGGCTGGTATCCGCCGCAAGACAGGATCGCAGCAGGCGAGCAGCGGAACCAATGCTCCCGTCGAAATCACCTTCAAGCCCAAACCCGGTTATACGGATGAGGGACGGAAGCAAAAGATCAACGGAGAGGTTCGCCTGCAGGTGATGTTCAGTGCCAACGGGCGAGTGCACGTGGTGCGAGTGGTACAGGGGTTGGGGTATGGATTGGATGAACAGGCGGTGAAAGCCGCTGAACAAATCAAGTTCAAGCCGGCTTTGCACGAAGGCCAGCCCGTTGATTCGATGGCCCTGGTCCACATCATTTTCGAACTTATTTCGTGAGGAGCGATATGCGCAGTTTCAGAACCATCGTTTGCTGGTTGCTTGTGTCTACATCGATCGGCGTTGCGGCTGAAAACCAGGGGTCATCCCCTCTCTCCTTCGACCAAACGCTCGATCGGGTGGTGGAGCGCGAACACACGTTTGTCGCGACCATGAAGCGCATGCATCCTCTGGCCGAAACCTACATCCAGAATCTGCGCGAGGACAACGATCACAACGTAGAGCCGGTGGACGATCAGTATTTTCTGGGGCGCCTTGACCTGAATGCTGGTCCCCGCGATGCAGTGTTCCAAAAGCGGCACCAGGGACTCCGGCACCACCTCTTCAATCCCTTTTCCGCAGCTTTTACCTACAAGTTCTTGCCACGGGGCTTCGCCCAGATGGTGATCCTCGATGCCGACTTGCAGAAGAGCAACTACCGTTTCAATTTTGTGCGGCGCGAGTTTCTTGGAGAAGCGCGCTGCATCGTAATCGATGTCCAACCCCGGAAGAAAGCGCCTAAAGGGTTGTTTACCGGAAGAATCTGGGTCGAAGACCGCGACTTCAACATCGTCCGCTTCAATGGCACCTACTCCGGCAGCTCGCACTACACCTATTACCTGCACTTTGACAGCTGGCGTTTTAACCTGCAATCCGATGTGTGGCTGCCTTCCTACATCTACGTGGAAGAGTCCGGGACAAAACAGAACAGCCCGTTATTTCACGATTTGTATCTCAAGGCCCAGACGCGTCTGTGGGCCTACGACCCGGAACAGTTGAGCCGCGACGAAGAGTTTACGCAAATCAAAGTGGACAACTCGGTCGATGATCATCCGGTTGCCAAGGACAATGCTCCGGTCGAAGCCCAGCGTATGTGGGAACGGATGGCAGAAGACAACGCGGTGGATCATCTGCAGAAGATCGGCGTGCTCGCGCCCCCGGGCGATGTAGACAAGATCCTGCAGACCGTGGTCAACAATCTCATCATCACGAATAAGTTGGAAATCGAGCCGGATGTGCGTTGCCGCGTGCTGCTGACGCTGCCTCTGGAGTCTTTCACTATCGGGCACACGATTGTCGTCAGTCGCGGTCTACTCGATGTACTGCCGGACGAATCATCCCTGGCGATGATCCTGGCCCACGAATTGAGCCATATTGCCTTGGGACATCGGGTCGATACCAGGCTGGCTTTCAATGACCGTTTCTTCTTTGCCGATTCGGACACCTTCCAACGTCTGCATTTCGAGCGCAGCGTTGCAGACGAGGAAGCCGCCGACAGCAAAGCGATGGAGTTGCTGACGAGCTCACCGTATAAGGACAAACTGGGCAGTGCAGGGTTGTTCCTCAAAGCATTACAGAATCGGGCGCCAGTGCTTACCAATCTGATCAGTCCGCGGCTGGGCAGCAGAATGACGAATGGCAACACCACTCGCATGGCCTCGGTCTTCACCTCTGCGCCGGCTTTGGAGAAGCAGCGCGTCGACCAGATCGCCGCTCTTCCGATCGGTAGCCGGATCAAGTTGGATGCTTGGAGCAATCAACTGACGATGATGAATGCGAACCCGGTTGCATTGGTGTCCGCGAGGGAGAAGATGCCGTTCGAGGTCACCCCATTTTTCCCCTTTCTGAGCTACAGCCAAACTGACCGAAAGCTGGTCGCGGAAGGTCCGGTAACTCACTAAGCCGGCCAGCCGGACAAGGTATTGTTTTGCTCCCCCAATTGTTGGACTCGTAGCCTTCTCCTAAACCGCACTGCGGATAAGAAAGGATGTAATGAGAAACACGATGAGGACCCTGAGCAAGGTCTGTTGGTTCGTGTTGGTGCTGGTGGCGCCCGCCGTGGCGCAAAGCCGGCTGGTATCGGGACCGTCGCCTGCGGTCGCTGGCCCAGCTTACGATCTGAGTATTGGCTACAGCCACCTCACCATGGCGGTTTCCACTGCAAAACATGTCAACCTGAACGGCGTGGATGCAAGCGGGACCGTTGCTCTTGGCCAACGCTGGGGGGCGACGGTGGATACCAGTTACTTGCGTGCTTCCAATGTCCTCGGCACACCCCATCAGGCGTACGTGTTGACTATCCACGGTGGCCCGGTGTTCTACCCGGTTGAGCATGGAAATACCCGAGTGTTCGTGCGCGCGCTGGCCGGTGCGGCGCTGGTCGACGGCGCGGTGCCCATCAACGCTACCGACTACTTTCATGGGTGGCTGTTACGGCCTTCCTATATGTTTGGGGGAGGTGTCGAGCACCCGATCTCAGGGCAGCTCACCGTCCGCGTCAACGGAGATTATCTGCGGACGGCGTTTTATGATGCTGCCGGTGTAGCACAGCCCCAAAACAACCTTCGGGTTGCCGTGAGCTTCGTCTTTCGCCTGAAAGAGCGGCAACACCAATTTGAACGGGGATTGTTCAAATCACGAGAGTAGGCTGGCAAGGGCGGGGGGTTGAACCCCCCAGACAGAAGGTCGGCGGATTTACTTGGCGGCTGACGCTTCCAACTTCGCCTGCACCCCGGTTTCGCTGCCAGAGATCACGGACAACTCTCTCTGCCAGGGCCCGTACCCCTGCAATTTCAGACTAAGGGTGTAAGTCCCCGCGGCAAGTTGCAGATTGCCGGGCGTGTTACCGATGAATTTGCCATCGAGATAAATTTCGGCGCCCGCCGGGTCGGACCGGACGCTGAGTTTTGACGGAGGTTGGAGGCTGCGGTCCACGGTGACCAGCTTATTTTCTTCCAGCACCGCAACCAGATCCGGATAGGTCAGCCAGGTGCGCGTTCCGAAGCTCACCTCGCTGAGGGGAGCACCGGCGGCTTGGACGACTTGTTCGCGCGTCATCCCCACTTTCAGTTCGGAGGGCGGCGCATGGGTTTCCGGTTGAATCGCCGGAGCCGCAGAAGCCGGAGCAGCAGGAGACGGAGTGACCGTACCACCCTGGCTGAGCCATTGATTAATAGCAGGCTCGATCGTAGCCATGTCACCTTGGGCGACGACTTTTTCGTCAAAGAAGAAAGCAGCCGTGGCCCAAAGTCGTCCGTTTCGCCCGCCGTTGGAGACGGTCCCAACCGACGCGAGGCCGATCTGAACTACGTCCAAGCCAACGCTAACGCTGGTCACATAGAACGTCTGTCCGGTCTGAAGCTCAACGTCTTTGTGGCCCACCAGGAGCTCACAACGGTCACCACGGATCGCCCACGAAGCGGTTTCGCGGCGATCAAAGGAGCCCCACAGCCCCGCTCGGCGCAAAGCCACGGTGCCTCCAGCGCGGCGAATAGAGTTTTCGCCGCCGATTCCGATCATTCCTTTGCCGATTACCGCCGGCCGGTAGCGCGACTGCAGACTTTGTTCCAGTTCCTGGCGGCTGTCCACCGCTCCCTGCGCCGAGAGGGCGAGGGCGATCGAGAGCAAGGTCACCAGCTTAAGAGTTCTTGTCATTCGGTTCGGGCTCAAATCGGTTCCTTCGGCTGTGTCTAGTTAAACAATCTGCTGAATTCTAGCAGGTTGATCGTGGTAGCTGCTGCTCGGAGCGGCTGCACTCGGTAGGATCCCGCAGGTCTGCGAATCAGGCCTGGTGCCGGGAGGGGGAGTTGAACCCCCAAGGTACTAAGTACCGGCGGATTTTGAGTCCGCTGCGTCTGCCAGTTCCGCCATCCCGGCTTGATAGGTGGCAATCACAGGTTAGCACAGCAGCAAACGCCTGCGGAACCACGCGGGCACCGCCTGGCTCGATGCACCCTACACCGCCACCGGCCTCTCAACTTCGACCGGCAATTTCGCCTGCTGCCAAGCATCAAATCCGCCCACGACATTGGTCACGTTGCGAAACCCGGCGCGCTGCAACAGTGAACAGGCAATCATGCTGCGGTAGCCGCTTTTGCAATGCACTGCGATGGGCGCGTCGCGGTCAATCTCCGGCGGGGAGACCTTGAAATTGTCCAGCGGCCACCAGGCGGCGTCTTCAATATGTCCCGCCTGCCATTCCGGCTCGCGGCGAACGTCGAGCACCCGAGACTGGCGAGTCCGCAACTTTTCGTTCAAGTCTTGCACCGTCATCTGGGGCGTCTCGGCCAGTGCCAGGCCTGCCTGCTTCCATCCCTCAATCCCGCCTTCCAGGAAGCCGCGTGCGTCCTCAATGCCCACGCGTGCCAGCCGCAGGCGCGCCTCGGATACCTGCTCCGGCGATTCAGCAATCAGCACAGGGCGTGCGGACAACCCCAGCACCGTCCCTGCCCACGAAGCGAACTGTCCCGAGAGCGCGATGTTGACCGCGCCGGGCACATGGGCCGCGGCGAACTGCTCGCAGGGCCGGACATCGAGCGCAATGACGCCTTCGTCAAGCAGTGACTTGAGCTCACGGGCCGAGATTGGCGGCAACTCCGGAAGTTCCGACAACGGCGCGGCGCCGCCGCGATTGATCTCGGCGTCCTGCAGAAAGTATTCCGGGCGCGCCGGCAGATTCGAGGTCACCTGGCGAACGAACTCTTCCCTGCTCTTGATCTGCAGCGCGTAATTGGTAAGCCGCTCGGTGCCGATCGTGGAGGAGCGCTCGGCGCGCATGTTGCGTCCGCAGAGCGACCCGGCTCCGTGAGCCGGGTAGACCAGCACATCATCCGCAAGCTTGAGCAGTTTGGTGTGGAGGCTGTCGTAGAGCAGGCCCGCCAGCCGTGTAGAAGAGTGTGTCTTCGACAGGTCGGGCCGACCGACGTCGCCGAGAAACAACGTATCTCCAGTAAGGACTGCCCACGGATTGGGGGACTTCTCTTCGTCCATGATCACTAGGCAGATGCTTTCCGGGGTGTGACCGGGAGTCTCCAACACCTTGATGAGGGCTTTTCCGGCGCGCAGCTCAAAGCCATCGCTGACCGCAACGTGTTCGAAGGTGGCTCCGGCCCGCGCGCCAATGTAGATTTTTGCGCCGGTCCGGGAAGCCAGCTCCAGGTGTCCGGAAACGAAGTCGGCGTGCAGGTGGGTTTCAAAGATGTGACGAATCTTGACCCCGTGCTCGGCTGCGGCTTTCAGATAAATGTCCACATCGCGCTGGGGATCGACCACAACCGCCTCGCCCTCCGACGCCAGCATGTAAGAAGCGTGCGCGAGACAACCCAAGTAAAACTGCTCGAAATACATGACCATCCTCCCCCTGCGCTGAAGAAGAATTCTAGAACAACTTGGTCCGAACCGACGATTGTAATTGCGCCCGGCCGGTGGTGCTGGTAATGTTCAGCCGATGGATCAGCCTCGGCGCTCTCCAAATCCAGCGGATCCCGGCGGGCCTGTCAACGTTACGGCTACTCCGTTGGTTGCCCATCCTTCCCGGTTCTGTCCCAACTGCTCGGCCCAGCTCAAGGAGTCTCGTTGCAAGTTGAGTTGCCCGCGCTGCGGGTTTTATCTGAGCTGCTCAGATTTTTATTGAGCAATCAGCAATCAGCATTCAGCCCTTCGGCGTTTGTTCTGCGTTTTCCTGGCTTGGCTGTGTGCTGAAGGCTGATTGCTGACTGCTTCCGCCTGACAGCCTGCATCTCTACCATCTACAATGGTTGGACCATAAAAATCCATATAAAGAGGAGATGCGAATGCAACGCAAGGCTAGCGCAATTTGGAAGGGCGGGCTGAAGGACGGCAAGGGATCGGTGTCGTCGGCCAGCGGTGTGCTTACCAACACTCCTTACTCGTTTAGCACGCGTTTTGAAAACACTCCCGGAACCAATCCCGAGGAGTTGATCGCGGCGGCGCATGCCGGTTGTTTCTCGATGGCGCTTTCGGCGCAGTTGGGCGGCGCCAATGTGACACCGTCAAGCATCGAAACCTCAGCCACGCTGACCATGGAAAAGCTGGAGGCCGGATGGACGATCACTGCGGTTCATCTGGACGTTGTGGGACGCGTTCCCGGGGCCGATGCGGCAGCTTTCCAGAAAGCGGCGGAGAACGCGAAGGCCGGGTGCCCGGTTTCCAAGGTGCTCAACGCGAAGATCACAATGAACGCCAAGCTCGAAGGGTAGGCTGCAGGCATCGGGCTCTAGGCTTCAGGCACCAAGCTACGCTTCAGGTTCGTTTCGCGCTGCGCGCCTGAAGCCAGACGCCTGTAGCCTGGTTTGAATGGTCGTCGATACCCTTGTAGAATATTGCTTGTAGTTCTTCCTGATGGACGATCCGCGAGGGTTGTCGCCCAGTAACTTATTGCCATCGTGGCGGAATTGGCAGACGCGCATGGTTCAGGTCCATGTACCCGCAAGGGTGTGGGGGTTCGAGTCCCTTCGATGGCACCAAACTCCGAGCTCCTGAGGTCCTTCGCTTCGCTCAGGATTTCGGCACGCGGCTCAAACGCCGCGTGAACGCCTCAAGTTCGAGTCCCTTCGATGGCACCAATAAAGTGTCCCGGCCTCAATGCACGGGTAGTCAGTTGCTCTTCATGCATTGATTTGGCCGGGACAAGAAGGGTGCCGACAAGTCGTTTATTTGCAGGTTTCACTGACCATCTTCATGCTCGATACTTGTAGGTCGGCGTGTTTCCTGTCACCCATTTCTTTCCTTTCGTGCGGTTGACTCTTTTCTTCTTGTGTCGCCGATCTGTGGGCCACGGTACCTTCCACAGTAACCGTATGGCCGACGTGTTCGGCGAGGGAGACACCGTTGTTGGGATACAGCTCCCAATGCTTACCTTTGGTGCTGATGATAAAGAATCCCTCGGGCTCTGTACCTTTCTGGAGACAACCGGTCACAGTTTTCGTGGTCGAATCCTTCTCGTTCCCCATTTGCGGCTCACCATACACCAACGCCACACTAAGGGCCACGAACAAAACCGACCATACTAGTTTTTGAATCATGGTGTGACTCCTCCTGTGATAAGCAATTCTAAGGACTACCAATATGGACCGCAAACCTGCTGTGACGGGAGTCACATCTAATACATGTTGATTTCCCTCCGCTGTTCACTTTGAAACCCTCTTTCTAGCCGCAACCGCCTACGTGCCGTAAGGCTGCCGCCATGTAAACCACGCTCAGGCTATAATTCAAGACCATTCATGGCCCTGTCTTCTGGAACTAAACTCGGTCCCTACGAGATTGTTGGCGCCATCGGTGCCGGTGGCATGGGTGAGGTCGAGGCGCTTAGCGGGCGTGAGCGCAGCGGGAGCCCGCTGCCGAAATCCCGAGCGCAGCGAGGGATCTCATGCTGAACTCCGGCAGCAAACTCGGACCCTACGAAATCCTATCGCCGCTCGGCGCCGGTGGGATGGGAGAGGTCTATCGCGCCCGAGACACACGGCTCGACCGCACCGTAGCCATCAAGATTCTGCCTTCTCATCTTTCCGAAAAGCCTGAGGCCAAAGAGCGTTTTGAGCGCGAAGCCCGGGCCATTTCGTCGCTCAGTCACGGCAACATCTGCCACCTCTACGACGTCGGGCAGCAAGACGGGACGAGTTTCCTGGTCATGGAGTATCTGGAAGGCGAGACCCTGGCTTCTCGTCTTGCCAAAGGGGCCCTTCCGCTGGAACAAGTGTTGCGGATCGGGGCGGAAATCGCGGACGGCTTGGATAGAGCACATCGCAGCGGCGTCATACACCGCGACCTCAAGCCAGGCAACATTATGCTCACCAAATCCGGAGCCAAACTGATGGACTTTGGATTGGCGAAGGCGTCGACCCCGGCTAGTCCTCCCTCCTCGGAGTTGACCCAGACGGTCGCCAACGTAAGCGCTCCATTGACCGCGGAGGGAACCGTGGTCGGAACGTTCCAGTACATGTCGCCGGAGCAGGTGGAAGGCAAAGAAGCTGATGCCCGCAGCGACATTTTCTCCCTGGGCGCCGTGCTCTATGAAATGACCACCGGCAAGCGTGCGTTCGAGGGCAAGACAACGGCCAGCGTGTTGGCGGCAGTGCTGGAGCGGCAACCGGAACCGATCAGCGCGATTCATCCCATGACACCGACGGCGCTGGATCGTCTGGTGAAGACCTGCCTGGCAAAAGACCCAGACGACCGCTGGCAGACGGCACACGACGTCAAGCTGCAGCTAAGGCAGATCGCCGAGGGTGGATCGCAAGCCGGTGCCGCCTTGCCGGTTGTTTTCAGACGTCCGCATCGCGAAAGACTGGCCTGGGGTGCGGCCGTTGTCTTCGCGGTAATTGCCATCGCCGCCGGCGCCCTGGCCTTTCTAGCCAGCCAGCGACAACTGGCGGTATTGCGCGTGCAGATCAGTCCACCGGAGAAGACGCAATTCAACCTTACAGGGGACGAGGCCGGCCCGGCGGAGATCTCGCCTGACGGCCGCTCCATCGTGTTTTCCGTCAACAGTGGAGGACGCACGCAACTTTACGTTCGCGCTCTGAATTCGCTTACTGCTCAATTGCTGCCGGGTACAGAGGGCGCCACGTTTCCGTTCTGGTCGCCGGACAGTCGCTCGGTTGCTTTCTTCACTCCCACCAAGCTGAAGCGCGTTGACATTGCGGGCGGTCAAGCGGCCACTCTATGCGACGCCAACCTGGGACGCGGCGGAAGTTGGGGTCCAAACGGAACCATCATTTTCACCCCTTTCTACAACACGGGGATCTTTCAGATCCCAGCCAGCGGGGGAACTCCGACCCAGATCACAAAGGTGGACAACGTCACCTATACATCCCACCGCTGGCCGCAATTTTTGCCGGATGGAAAGCACTTCCTCTACATGGCGGTAAACCACAACGCTGTGGCCAGCCCTGACACGGGGGTGTTTCTGGCCTCCATCGATGGAAAGGAAAACAAACTTCTGTTTCACACCGTCTCCAGCGTCAGGTACGCTGGCGGCTACCTGCTGTTTCTACGCGACAACACTCTGGTCGCGCAGAGATATGACGCGAGTTCGGGACAATTGAACGGCGACCCATCGACGCTCACCGACAACGTGCAGTACGACGGCGGCCTGTGGCGTGCGAATTTCAGCGTTTCCGATACCGGAATGCTGCTGTACGCCTCCGGGACATCGTCGGGCGCCCAAACCCTCGCATGGTACGACCGCAGCGGGAAGCAAGTGGGAACCGTCGATGAGAATGTTGCTCTCTTTGATTTGACCCTGTCCCCCGACAACAAGAAGGTGGCCGTGACCGACGCGAATTCCGCGACCGCTACGATCTGGGTCTATGACTTGGCCACCAAGGTCAAGACCCGCCTGACCTTCAGCGGGGGGACCCACCGGACTCCGGTCTGGTCTCCGGACAGTCAGCAGCTGGCTTTTACCTCCAACCAGCAGGCCAGCATCGCCGTAAAACCGGCGACCGGGGGGTCCGATGAGAAGGTAGTGTTGTCCTCGCCGAACAGCTCGCTGACAGCAGTGGCCGATTGGTCGCGGGATGGCCGCTACCTGTTGTACGAGCAGGGAGCAGGACTCAACCTGCACCTGTGGGTGCTGCCTCTGTCCGGTGATGGTAAGCCTTTCCTTTATGCCCCGTCCTCGCCAGACGAAGAAAGCGGACAATTCTCGCCCGATGGGCGCTGGGTGGCTTTCCAATCCGGTGAAAGCGGACGGCCTGAGATTTACGTTGCTCCCTTTCCCTGGACGGGGGCGAAATGGCAGATTTCCACCTCCGGTGCTGTGCTGCCACGGTGGCGCTCCGACGGCAAGGAGCTTTTCTACTATGGTTTCGGCGAGCTTTTCTCAACCCAGGTTGACGGCAGCGGATCGACCTTCCAGGTCGGGGGCACAAAATCGATGTTTCACCTGACCTTGGAAACCATCAGCAGTGAATATGCTCCTTCCCGTGACGGCCAACGCTTCCTGGTAGTGAGCCGCGGTGAGGGCACTCCGCAACCCCTTACTTTGGTACAAAACTGGACGGCGGAGTTGAAGAAGTGAGTCTTACTGCCGGAAGCAAACTCGGCCCGTACGAGATCGTAGGCCCACTTGGTGCCGGCGGTATGGGGGAGGTCTACCGCGCGCGCGATACGCGCCTCGACCGGACCGTGGCCATCAAGGTGTTGCCGGTCCAGCTCCAGTCCGACGCTGACTTGAAGGCACGCTTCGACCGCGAGGCCCGCGCTATCTCCTCCCTGCAACACGCGCATATCTGCACGCTGTTCGACGTTGGTCACCAGGACGGCATTGACTTCCTGGTCATGGAATATCTGGAAGGGGAGACCCTGGCGGCACGCCTGATGAAGGGACCTCTGCCTTTGGATCAAGTCCTGCAGGTGGCGATTGAGATTGCCGATGCATTGGAGAAGGCGCATCGGCACGGCATCATCCATCGCGACTTGAAGCCGGGCAACATCATGCTGACCAAGTCCGGCGCCAAGCTGATGGACTTCGGCCTGGCCAAGGGAAATGCAGCATCGGGAGTGATGGCGTCAGGTCGGGTAGGTGGTACGCTCACTCCTTCCACACCGACCATGAACGTGGCTCAGCTCACCTCGCCACTGACGCCGCTCACCCAGAAGGGTTCGATCGTGGGCACGTTCCAGTACATGGCGCCGGAAGTTTTGCAGGGCACGGAGGCGGACGCTCGCTCCGATATCTTCAGCTTCGGATGCGCTCTGTACGAGATGACCACCGGCAAACGACCTTTCGAGGGCAAGTCGCAGGTGGGCGTGCTGGCTGCAATCCTGGAAAGAGATCCCGAGCCGATTAGCGCGGCCCAGCCGATGGCCCCGCCGGCGTTGGACAAACTGATCCGCATCTGCCTGGCCAAGGACCCCGACCAGCGCTGGCAATCGGCGCACGACTTGAAGCTGCAGCTGGAAGCCATTTCGGAAATGGGCAGCAGGGCGGGCGTTCCTGCAGTGGTGCTCGGCGCGCGCCGCAGTCGTAAGCACCTGGTGGTTGGACTCGCGGCAGCAGGGTGGATCGTAGCCATCGCTGCCCTGCTGGCGGCCATGCTCTACTCGTACCGCCTGACTGAAGAGCGTCAACCGTTGCGGGCGGAGATCGATTTGCCGGCCGGTTCGGACATGAATCTGAACTTTGGCGAGCAACTTGCGATTTCTCCCGACGGCAGCAAGCTGGCGATTCCCGCCAATCGCAATGGCGGCAACGGCCTCTGGGTCCGCGATCTCAAGTACGGAACCATGACCTTGCTTGCGGGCACGGACAACGCGATCTACCCGTTCTGGTCTCCGGACAGCAGCCGGGTAGGCTTTTTCTCCAACGGAAAGTTGCGCACCATGTCAGCTTCCGGGGGGCCGGTCCAGATCATTTGTGACGCAGCGGATGGCCGCGGTGGGTCGTGGAACCGGGCTGGCGTGATCCTGTTCACGCCCAATATTGCAGACGCTTTGTACAAGGTGCCCGAGGGCGGCGGGACGTCGGTGGCGGTGACGAAGCTGGGAGCCGAAGGGTTCACTCATCGCAATCCCCTGTTTCTACCCGATGGCGAGCACTTTCTCTTTATCAGGCGTGAAAACGTGGGAAAGGTCGGTGATCTTTATGCCGGCTCGCTGAGTGGAGGAGAGCCCAAACTGGTGGTTCAGCGCGCGTCCAATGCCGGCTATTCCCAGGGCCTCCTGCTTTTCGTGAGAGACCGGAACCTCCTGGCGCAACGCTTCGATCCGAAATCGCTGATAGCCAGCGGCACTCCCGCACCGGTCACAGAAAACATCGAATACTGGCCCGCGAAAGATCTTGGCAACTTCTCCCTTTCCCCGACCGGCACGCTGGTATACCGCACAGCGCAGTCGAAACAGTCCCGGTTCGCATGGTTGAGGCTCCCCGGGAAAGAGACGGAGGAATTTGGAGATTCAATCGGTGGAATCACTCCTCCCGTCACAGCCTCCGCGGACGGCAAGAGAATCGCCTTTGCCAAACGCGATCCGACGGCAACCGACACCGATCTGTGGGTGCTCGATGTCGATCGCAAAATCATGACGCGGCAGACTTTCAATATCCTGGGATTTATCTATTCCGCATTTTCGCCGGACGGGACGAAGATCGCGATAACCGCCAGCACAGGGAGGGAAGGCAGCATACGAATCAAGTCGCTTTCCACGGGCATGGAGCAAACCATTACCAGCCCGATCGCGGGCATGTCGTATGTCTCGTCCTGGACCCCTGACGGCAAGTACCTCATCATCCCGGTGCAGGACCCCAAGACGCTAATGGACATCTATGCTCAGCCTCTGGATGGAGGCAAACCGATGGCGCTCCTGACCCAGCCGTACAACGAGGTCGCGGGCAAGGTCTCACCCAATGGCAAGTGGATGGCCTATCGCTCCGGCGAATCGGGGCGTGAAGAGCTGTATGTGACGGACTTTCCCGGCGCGCATGCCAAGTTTCAGATTTCTTCCGAGGGCGCGTCCTGGCAGACGTGGAGTCGCGATGGAAGGAAGATTTATTTTGCCAGCGGTAACAAGTTGCGGACTGTCGAAATCCGCAACCCTGAGACCTTTGAACTCGGCAATACGGAGACGATTACAACGCTCGATGCCGTCGATCCCATAGACTTCGCCCCCGACGGGCGCCTGCTGGTACTGAAGCCGGTAAGCGGCGGCGAGACAGAGCCAATCCGGGTAGTCTTGCATTTTCCGGAAACCGTGGCCCGGTAGTTGGCCTTCCCTCAAGCTGGAACCTCCCTTCCCTTATAATCGACACACTTGCCATGCCCGCCAATCTTGGCCAGATTCTCATTGCGACACGCCGAAGGGTGGCTGAATCCCGGCATCTGGCTGATTTGCGTGAACTGGAGAGAAGGTCCGAACAGCACGTCCCGCGTGGCTTTCGGCGGGCGCTGGAATCGCGTAGCAAGAACGGGCCAGCCATCATTGCGGAGCTGAAGAAGGCTTCGCCGTCGCGCGGTTTGATTCGGAAGAATTTCGACCCGGGAGGTCTTTCGGTGGAGCTTGAGCGCGCCGGGGCGGCTGCGCTCTCGGTACTCACGGACGAAGAATTCTTTCAGGGATCGCTGCAGAACTTGCAACGCGTTTCCGCCGGCAGCAAGCTGCCATGCCTGCGCAAAGACTTCGTTGTAGACCAGTTTCAGATCGTAGAAGCTCGGGCCTGCGGAGCGGACGCGGTCCTGTTGATTGTGGCTGCGTTGGCGCAAGCTGAGATTGAAACGCTCGCCGAGAGTGCTCGCGCGTATGGTCTGGATGTCTTATGTGAGGTGCACGACGAGCAGGAATTGCGACGTGCGCTGGATGCGGGATGCGACTTGATCGGAGTCAACAATCGCGACCTCCGGACGTTCAAGGTTGACCTGCAAACGGCGCTTCAATTAGCTGGACTGATTCCGAACACCGTGCTGCGGGTTGCCGAGAGCGGAATTCGCAGCGGAGCCGACGTCGCACGTCTGCGCACAGCCGGCTATCAGGCGTTTCTGATAGGGGAATCTCTGATGAGGGCTGAGTCCCCCGGCAAAGCGTTGCGGGAGTTGCTCGCGGAGGCGGAACACCCCCTCTGAGAACTGGCCGCTGAGAACCGAGAACTGGTTTTATGACTTGGGTGAAGATTTGTGGCATTACGAACCTCGAGGATGCGCAGACCGCGGCCGAGGCGGGCGCGGACGCACTGGGGTTCGTGTTTTATGAGAAGAGCTCTCGAAACATCAGCCCTGAAGCAGCGCGGAGTATCGTGGCTGAACTGCCGAAGCATCTTGAAAAGGTTGGAGTGTTCGTGGATCAACCTGCCGAGCGTATTCTTGCGGTCACCGACCGCGTGGGACTTACAGCTTTGCAAATCCATCTCTCGTGGCCACTGCGGCCTGGTCAATATCCCACAGGGTTGGGTGTCGCGGCTTCCAAACGCAAGCTGAGGGTGCATCTTGCGATTCCAGCAGGACAACTGATTGAGCACGGAATCGCTTGGTTTAGTCCCGATGAAAAGGGTAGGGCTGACTCGAACTCTGATGGTGTGATCTTCTTGGACTCGGGGACGGCGCAGCAACCCGGTGGTACAGGAAGGACCTTTAACTGGGAGGAGATAGCGTCCTCGATCCATGACGTGAATGTCTTTAGGTTTGTGGTCGCCGGCGGCCTCACGCCGACAAATGTCGCTGAAGCCATGCGTATACTGAAACCCTGGGGCGTGGATGTTTCATCAGGAGTGGAAGCCGTCCCCGGCAAGAAAGACCCTGAAAAAGTGCGGGCATTCATTGCCGCAGTGCGGGAGGAAGACAGAAAAGTATAGTTATGGCGACCGCGACCATCACGCGCAACAAGAGGAGCAAGCCCGTTAGCCAGGCTGGCCGTTTCGGCGTTTACGGAGGACGCTTCGTCCCAGAAACCCTGATGGCGGCTCTGGAGGAACTCGAGCGTGAGTACGAGAGAGCTAAACGCGACCGCCGTTTCCAAAAGCGCCTCGACGGACTGCTGAAGACCTACG
>JAIQFW010000228.1 GCA_020073105.1 Terriglobia bacterium | reverse complement strand
GTGCGTAACTGCCGTGAAGAACCCCACCATCACCGAGTTCAGCACCATGCGTTTGCCCAGTTCTTCGGCGAGGCGCGTCGCAGGAACGCTGAAAACTTTGATGTCCGCCTTAAGTTCATCCACCCGCACCAGGTCCTGATCCACGATCAACATTCCGCCATCTTTCAACTCGGGCACGAATCGCGTGTAGGCTTCTTGCGACATGACTACGAGAATGTCCGGCCGGGTGACGTAGGGGTACAACACCGGTGAGTCGGAAAGGACAAGCTGCGCGCTGCAAGCTCCGCCTCGCGCTTCCGGGCCAAAGTTCTGCGTCATGGTGGCAAACGCGCCTTGGTAGATTGATGCCGCCTTGCCCAGCACGATGGCCGAGAGGATGACTCCCTGACCGCCAAACCCAGCGATGCGAACTTCGGTTAGCTGCATACCATCTCCGCTTGTTCTGCGAACTTGTCGCCCAACGATTCGGTCATTTGACCGCGCATCATGGTCTGGTAGTCGGGCCGGTCGCGGTCCACGAACTTGCCCACGATGATCTCGCCGGTCATGGTCAGTCCTACCTCGCTGGTCGGCGCGCCGTGCCGGGTTTTGCTCTTCTCTTTGTAGTACTTCATGGTGTCCAGGCCGTCGCCCAGTTTGTTGCGGCGCTGGTAGAGCGTGGGGCAGGGCGAAATCACCTCGATGAAGGAGAAGCCCTTCTTCTTGAACGCTTCGCTGATCGATCGTGCCAACTGCCGCACGTGGAACGTGGTCCAGCGTGCGACATAGACCGCGCCCGCCGCCTCGACCAGATGCGGCAGGTTAAACGACGGCTCGAACACGCCGTAAGGATTCGTCGAAGTGATAGCGTGATCTGGCGTGGTGGGCGCGGTTTGGCCACCGGTCATGGCGTAGATCAGGTTATTGACGCAGATGACTTTCAGATCGATGTTGCGCCGCGCGGCGTGGATCAGATGATTACCACCGATGGCCGACAGATCGCCGTCACCGGAGTAGACCACGACGTTCAGCTTGGGATTTGCCAGCTTGAGCCCGGTAGCGAAGGGAATGGCGCGTCCATGCGTGGTGTGGAAAGAATCCAGTTTGACGTAGCCGGCGACCCGGCCCGTACACCCGATGCCGGAAACTACGGCCAGCGATTCCAGATCAACTTTGGATTCGATCAGCGCCTGGGCAAAGCAATTGACCGTGGTGCCGATGCCGCATCCCGGGCACCAGATGTGCGGCATGCGGTCGCTGCGCAAGAACTGTTCGACCGGGTTTACAAGGTCGCTCATCGGCTGGCCTCCACGATCACCTTGAGAATCTCCTCGGGCTTGTGTACCCCGCCACCGGCGTGGGACACCGCGAACGTCCTCGCCTTGCCCGCGGCAGCCCGCTCCACTTCTCGCACCATCTGTCCAAGATTGAGTTCGGGCACAACGAATGCCTTTACACAAGCAGCGAGTTCGGCAATCTTCTTCTCCGGGAAGGGCCATGCCGTAATCAGACGCAGCTTGCCGATCCGCAAACCACGTTCGCGGGCCAGGCCGATGGCACGCTGCGCCACCCGCGACGTGATTCCGTAGGAAACGACTACGACGTCAGCGCCTTCGGTCTGCTCCTCCTCGAACAAGGCTATGCGGTCGGCTGCGCTCCGGATCTTGTTCTGCAAGCGCCGCACCAGCTTGTCCTGTACCTGGGGAGTCATATTGGGATAGCCACGTTCGTCGTGGGTCAACCCGGTAACGTGAAACTTGTAACCCTCGCCGGCATGGGCGATCTCGGGAACCATGTCGCCGTTGGTGCCGTAGGGCAGATACTCACTCACAGACTTGTGAGTGTGCTTGCGAGGCACTACTTCGATCTGATCCGCCGGAGGAATCACGACCTTCTCCGTCATGTGGCCGACCACCTCGTCCATCATGAACATCACTGGCACGCGAAATTCTTCCGCCAGATTGAACGCCTTGATGGTCAGATCGAAGCATTCCTGTGGAGAGTTGGGGCACAGTGCGATGATCTCGTAGTCCCCGTGCGAGCCCCAGCGCGCCTGCATCATGTCGGCCTGGGCGGGCAGCGTGGGCAGGCCCGTAGAGGGCCCGCCCCGTTGCACGTCCACGAACACACAGGGGGTTTCCGTCATGGCAGCGTAGCCGATGTGTTCCATCATCAGCGAGAAGCCCGGGCCGGAGGTCACGGTGAAGGCCTTGGCTCCGCCCCAAACGGCTCCTTGAAGAGTGATGGACGCTGCCAGCTCATCTTCCATCTGGATGAAAGTTCCTCCCACGGTGGGGATGCGGGAGGCAAACCGCTCGACCACTTCGGTAGAAGGAGTAATAGGATATCCGGCGGCAAAACGCGCACCTGCAGCTAATGCGCCTTCGCAGCAGGCGTGGTCGCCGTCCATGAAATGAGTGCCAGTCAACACGCCGCGCGGGTCGGCCTTCATTCTTTCCCTCCCGCGACGGGCGTTACCCTGCTGCCGTAGATGGCGAAATCCGGGCAGTACATTCCGCACAGGTCGCAGCCACTGCATTTTTCGGGATGAACCACGTGCGGCGGATGGTAACCCTTGGAATTGAAGGCGGAAGACAGCGCCAGGACCTTGGTGGGACAGAACTCGACACAAAACCCACAGGCCTTACAGCGCTCGACCACAATGGAAACCCGTCCTTTTGCCACGAGACCCCCACTATAGGAGTGTTTGGGCACCCCGAATTGCAAATTTGATTATGCGGCGGGGGAGTTGCAGTGGGGTGTGACATCGATCACAGGAGGGAGTGAGGCAGGGCACACGAGCATTGGCCAGCTACTGCCCGTAGCGCAGCTCGCGAATGACTTCCAGCAACGAACTGTTGGCGAACGGTGCTGGCGCAAAGGTGAGCACCAGCGTCAGCAGCGCGAAGACCGCGAGCCAACGCCGTACCCCGGTCACCTGCGGCCAGTCTACGACCGTGGGATGGCGCATGCCTGTGATCCGCAACAGAATCGCCCAGATCAGCCAGCCGGCCCAGAGATAGAGCGCCATCGGAATCAGGGCCAGGATGGTCAGACGCGATACGTGTTTGTGAGCGCGGGGTGCCATGGAGAACACCATATGCCCGCCGTCCAGTTGGCCGCCTGGCAGCAGATTGAGGGCGGTGGCAAACATGCCCACCCACGCGGCGATGGCAGTGGGATGGAAATACATATCCTGCAAGAGCGAGGATCCGCCGTGAATGTCAGCCAGCGGAAGCACCATCCAGACGAGATGGAAAATCAGCGGGAAGCCCAGCTGCAGATCAGACCGGGTGGCGGCTCCCGGCATAGCCTTGGACAGTGGCATGGCGAAGACCAGCACCGTCGTCGCTACCACGAACCCTGCGATGGGTCCAGCGATGCCAATATCAAAGAGCGCAGTCCGCGAACGGATGGGCGAACGGATGCGAATGAACGCGCCCAGCGTACCGATCAGGGTCGGTGCGGGAATGAAGAAGGGAAGGGTCGCGTTCACGCCGTAATAGCGGCAGCACAGGTAGTGTCCCATTTCGTGTGCCAGCAGGATGAGCATAAGCGTCGAGCAGAAAGGAATGCCGAGCAGCAGCCGCGAGGGTTGCGTGAACACCCAACTCACGGGAAACATGGGCAGACTGTCGTCGCTCAGCGAGAAGACAGACTGATCGTGTAGAAAGTTGAATTCCATGCGCGCGCCGATCACCAGAGTAGTGAAGATCGTGGCCAGGAACAGCAGCGCGTGCAGCCAGTAGCGCTGATTGGGCTTGGGGACGTAAAGCACCTGCAAAGGAGGGGAATACTCGTCGGTCGAAGGGGTTGGGGGAATAATTTCAGACATCAAGACTTCCGCGTGGCGCGATCATGGAGATACGGGTGGCCCTGCCCGCATCTGCTCTAGCCAAGTGGCAATACGGGCTTAGTCGATGGACTGCAACTCCTTGCCGGGCTTGAAGCGCACCGCTTTGCCTGGCGGAATGGAAACCTCTGCGCCGGTGCGTGGGTTGCGCCCGATCCCGGTCTTACGCGGGCGTACGTTGAACACGCCGAACCCGCGTAGCTCGATGCGGTCGCCCTTGGAGAGCGATCGCTTCATGCTTTCAAACACGGTTTCGACCGCCAGTTCCGCTTTGGTCTTGGTGATCCCGGTCTTATTGACCACTTCGTTGATGATGTCCAGCTTAATCACGAGCGGCTCCTGCGTTGCAGTGATGGCAGTGCACCAAGTCATTGATGCTATGGGAGATATGGGAGATTGTCAACGGGGAGGTATATCCCTTAAGATGGCGGCACCCAGCCAGGAGAATTTGGTAATTTGGTAATCGGGTAATTTGCAATTGAACCCCGCGTGTTCAACGCTGACCCGGTCAGAAATTACTGAACTACCCAATTGCTCAATTTCCCAATTTAAGGAGCTTCATGCTGAAGAGTGACCGCTGGATCCGCAAGATGGCCATCGAACACGACATGATTAATCCATTTTCTGAGAAGCAGGTACGGCAAGGCGTAGTGTCCTACGGGCTGTCTTCCTACGGATACGACCTGCGCGTGGCCGACGAGTTCAAGATTTTCACCAACGTGAACTGCACTGTGGTCGATCCCAAGAATTTCGACGAGCGCTCGTTCGTGCCGATGAATTCCGAAGTCTGCATCGTGCCGCCGAACTCGTTCGCTCTGGCACGCTCGGTCGAGTACTTCAAGATTCCGCGCGACTGCCTGACCATCTGCGTGGGCAAGTCCACCTATGCGCGTTGCGGAATCATCGTGAACGTGACCCCGTTTGAGCCGGAATGGGAGGGCTTTGTGACGCTGGAAATTTCCAACACCACCCCCCTGCCTGCAAAAATCTACGCCAACGAGGGCCTATGCCAGATCATCTTCTTCCAGTCGGATGAGGTCTGCGAGATCAGCTACGCGGACAGAAAAGGGAAGTACCAGTCGCAGAAGGGAATCGTGCTGCCGAAGCTGTAGGGCATCCAGCAATCAGCACTCAGCATTCAGTAGGTCGGCGTAGAAAGGTACGCGGAAGATCTGAACGTCAAACGCGGATGCACGATAGAAAGGGTGTCTGGCTGAATGCTGTCGGCTGAGTGCTGAAGGCTGAGGTTCTACTTCTTCCCGTTCTCCCCTTCCTTATACATGTACTTGATGGAAGGTTTGTAGATCATCAGGTTGGGACCGCCGTTGCGGTTGATCTTCAGGCAATTCTTGTCATACCACTCGATCTGTCCGTGGATCTCCTCGCCATCCTTGAGCACCAGGACCATGGACGTCTTGGCCTGCATCTGCTTCTGGTAGTAAAAATTCTCTGCGTTGGTCTGCTCCGGCGGTGCTGCCTTGCGGCCACCTCCGTTGCGGTCGCCGCGTTCAGGGCGATCGGCACGCTCCGGGCGGCGCTCCCCCATCGGCGGCGCAGCGTGGTTATGATTGTGGTCGTTGCGGGTGAGAGAGGGACGGATCAGCTTGCGGTTGGCAAAGCCCTCGGTTTCGATTGTCCGCTCGGCTGGCATGGAATCAATCGCATCTTTCATAGCACCACCTGTTCAACACGCTTTTTAATGCGGGCCACAACACACGGCGCGACTTGTGATTGTGGGTTCTGAAGGCGTGAGCTTGCACATACCGTAGCACAGGAAAGAAAAGATGACAATGGGCATGTGGTGGTAGAAGAAGCAGTTAGCACTTGGCACTTAGCATTGAGCCAGGATGGGGTTGCCAAGACTTGCAAGAGCCCTAAATGGCTAAGTGCCAAATGCCAAGTGCTAAGTGCCGGTTTTCTCCAGTGCCACGGCGAAGGCGTCGAGAGAAAGCGATCGCAACAGGTTGCGGCGCATACCACGTTCCACCTCGGCGAGGCGGTCGGCAGCCGAGGCGATCCATTCGAAGTCCGCGGACTCCGCGAGCTTTCTCAGTTCCCCCTCAATGTCGGTGTTGCGCATGAGTTCCGGTGTCCCCGAGCCCAGGAACATCACCAAGTCCTGCAGCAACGAATAGAGCGTGCGCAGGAGATTGTCAGTCTTGTCCCGGCCCTCAGCTCCAGCCCGGTAGGTCTCGGTGACTTTGAACAGTTCGCTGTGATCCGACGTGTTCAGGGCGGACTTGAGAATGACGAGCGCATGCTGGCGTGCTGCGGTGTAGGCGGCCAAGTCAAAGCGGCGGGCCCGGCCGACTGCGCCTTCGGAAAGTCGAGCCACAAGAGATCGCTGCTTCGCGGTCCAGTCAGGCCGGTGTTTGGCCAGGTAGAGTTCGACCTCTTCCCCGCGCAGTGCGTTCAAGGTAACTGTCATCGAGCGCGAGCGGATGGTTGGCAGCAGTTCGCCTGGATTCTCAGTCAACAGGAAGATGGTCGCAAATTCCGGCGGTTCCTCCAGCACTTTGAGCAGGGAGTTGGCCGCCTCTTTCATAAAAGCCGAATCGCTAAAGATATAGACCCGTTCCTTGGCTTCGGCGGGCCGAAAATAGATGGTCTCAATCACCCGCCGCACCTGGTCCACCTTGATCATCATCTGCGGCGGATCGGGCGGAACCACCAGCACATCCGGGTGGGTCTGCACGAACAGGCGGGTTTCTTTCTTGTCGGCCTCGCGCAGATTGTCGCGCGCCTCGACCGCCTCGGCGAAGCGGGATTCGAGGTCTTCTGACTGGGCGATGCGGGTGCAGTTGGAACATTTGCCGCAAAAGTCAGGCAGGCCGCCAGTCACCGTGGGTGCCCGGCAGTTCATGGTCTTGGCCAGCATAAGGGCGAGCGTGTACTTGCCCGAACCCGCGGGTCCAGCCAGGATCACGGCCTGCGGAAAATGCTGGCGGGCCAGCATCTCGCGCAGGCGATGCAGCACATCCGAGTTGCCGTGAAAATCAGAGAAAGGCATAAAGCAGCTTTCAGCAATCAGCAATCAGCAATCAGCCTGAAACCCGCAGTTCGCATCACAATTCGCCAGCTGCTGGACTGAATGCTGAGTGCTGACTGCTCAGGCCGTCTTCGTCACCAACTTCAACTTGCGCCTCACCGCGTTCATGATTTGTTGGTGGGTTTCCTCCGGCGTGCCGCGCGCGTCCACCATGGCCACGCGTTGCGGCTCACGGGCTGCAATGGCAAGATACACGTTGCGCACCCGCCCGAAGAATGCCCGGCTCTCCTGTTCAAATCGGTTCTCGTCGTTCTCCGCGCTCACGCGGGCCTGGTTGCGCCGTCGCGCCCGCGCCACGCTGGCAGCGAGGTCCGAGTCCATCAGAATGGTGAGGTCCGGCTGCAAGTCGCCGCACAGAATTCGATGCAACTCCAACACCGCTTCACTGCCCAGCTTGCGCCCGCCACCTTGATACGCTTCAGTGGAGTCAGTGAAACGGTCACAGAGCACGACCTGACCAGCGGCCAGTGCCGGCTGGATGACTTCCTTAATGTGCTGCGCCCGGGAGGCGAACATCAGGGCCAGTTCGGACAGCGGTGCCAGCGCCGAGGTACCGGTGTCCAGCAGAAGCTGCCGGATTTTTTCCCCAGTCGGAGTCCCGCCAGGTTCGCGGGTAACCACCACGAGTACATTCTCTGCACGCAAGGCTGCTGCGACCTTTTCTAGTTGCGTGCTCTTGCCACATCCGTCGAGCCCTTCAAATGTAATGAACTTGCCGCGCTGAGTATGGGGAGACATCGTGGAAATCATAACAAAAGCCGTCCGACGCGAGTTTGTCGCAGAGCGCAGTCGAAGGCTGGTTTGCTGCGAGCAAGTTGGACCCGAGGTTGGAGTTTTGCGCCTTCGGTGCGATGATATGCGCAAAGGACGGGGGTGGGCTATGCCGTGCAGCTACACCATCGACAAGCAGCAAGGCTTGGTCATCAGCAGCGGCTGGGGCGTGCTGACCGGTGCCGAAATTCTGGAACATCAGAGCAGCCTGGCAGTGGACGAACATTTCCAGCAAGACTTCTGCCAGTTGGCCGATTTCACCGCGGTCACAAGTCTCCAGGTGGAGGCTGACATGGTGGAGCAACTGGCGGTCAGAAAGCTGTTTTCCGCAAAATCGCGCCGCGCTATTGTGGTCAACACGGCCGTCGCGATGGGGTTGGTACGGATGTTTCAGACTTACCACGAACTGGCTGGCGGCCAGGAACAAATCCGGATCTTCGACGACCGTGATCAAGGCCTGCAGTGGCTCTTTCAAGACCAGTCGGCCGCGCATGCGTGACTCCTCGCTACTCCGCTGATATATTCACAGGTCGGCCCGTAAGGAATCTTGATCCCCTCATCGGGGAGGTTGGCGTGACTCATCCGTCGCATGGTGTGGCTGTCTCGCTGATGGTGCTGTGCATTGCGTTGAATCTTGCCCTGGTTGCACAAACTTCGCCGAAGCTGCCGCCGCCCACTGTCACACTCAGGGTCGACGCCAGCGATGCTCCACGCAAGATCTTCCACGCCCAGATGACCATCCCGGCCACTCCTGGCACGCTCGCGCTTTACTATCCCAAGTGGATTCCGGGGGAGAACGGACCAACCGCCCCCATTCAAGACTTGGCCGGACTCAAGTTCACCGCCAAC
>JAIQFW010000227.1 GCA_020073105.1 Terriglobia bacterium | reverse complement strand
CATGGTTTGTGAGTCTTGGAAGGCGACACTCGACACGTACCTCGACGGTGAGCTTTCGGAGGAGGAGATGCGCACCTTCGACGCTCATGTGCCCAGCTGCCCTTCATGCTCCGGGGATGCCCTTGCGCGCGTACAGACGAAGCGCGCGATTCAGGTCGCTGGAAAACGTTTCACTCCCAGTGCCGAGTTCCGGAAACGGGTGCAGCAGAGCATTGCACCCAAACCGCAGCGCAGTCTCCGTTTAGGATGGATGTTCGCTGCGGCGATGGCCGTCATTCTCGCGGTCGGGGCGTTGACTTCAAACTATTTGGGAACCCGGGGCAGAGATCAGGTCCTCAGCGAAATCGCCGACTTGCACGTGGCGACCCTGGCCAGTTCATCGCCGGTGGATGTGATCTCCACCGATCGGCACACGGTGAAACCATGGTTCCAGGGAAAGATCCCCTTTTCGTTCGATTTGCCGGAGCTCCAGAACACAGAGTTCTCTCTGCTTGGAGGCCGGATGACCTACCTTGGCCAAACGCCGGGCGCGCATTTGATCTACGATGTTCGAAAGCACCACATTTCTGTGTTCGTGTTCCAGGAACGGTCGTTGCCAGCCAGGTTGGACGAGAATTCTCTCGCGCCGAAGAAACTGTCGTTCAACGTGGAAACATGGAGCCAGGGCGGGCTGCGTTATTTCGTGATCGGCGACGCGAGTGCTGCGGACATCGATAGTCTTGCGAAATTGTTTAAAACCGCCGCGTCACAGATTTGACGTCCGGTCTGGGCAAACGATTATATGTCTCGCAAGACGAAGACCATTCATAAGCCGGGCCCCGGCTTTTGCGAGCCGCTGGCTAGCACTGCTCTTATTTGTGATTCAGATGCCTTGTAGAGGTCTTCAGGGTTCGATCTCTAATCTGAGAAATCAAGCGAAAGCTTGCCTTTTCCCGCAGCGAAGTCCTGATCGATGGACACCTCTCTCATTGCTCCTGCGCTTTGCGCTGGCTTCCGCAGATAGTGGTGCACCGGTGCACCAGAAGTGCTACGGAGTGACTCACGAACTGCCTTCCGGGCTCTGGCTAGGCGTGACATAACGGTTCCTATTGGGATCGACAATATTTCCGCGATCTCCCGGTAAGACGCATCTTCAACATCACACAGTAGAATGACTTCGCGAAAGATGACTGGCAGTTGCTCGATTGCGCACCGCACTGCGTCGTTGCCGGAACGATCGATCAGCAGCGACTCAGGAGTGACGGAACTTCCGGGCAACACCGGGAAATCCTCCTCCGCGTCCATCGCAACGGTCATGCGCCGCTCGAGTTTTGAGCACGAACTTAGAAAAGTGTTCCTCAGGATTTGAAATATCCATGCCCGGAAATTGGTGCCGGGCTGAAACGATGCGAAACTGCGTAAAGCCTTTAGATATGTCTCTTGCACGAGATCCTCGGCATCGTTCTGATTGTGTACAAGCCAGCGCGCAAAGTTGTAAAGGGAATCGAACAGGGGCATGGCCAACTCTTCGAACCCTGCCAACGATTTATCGTCCTGTGAGGATGAAGTCCCAAGTAGGACCATCCCTTGTGCGCCAAATCCAAAACGCGTCATTTGCCGTCTCCCGAATCAGTTCGAAACCCGGTCGCAGCTAGGCTGATTTCTTTATCTGCGAGCAAAACTCGATGACCTTTCCGCATTGCAGCTGAGGAGCGCACTTCAAGGGTTTCCGGAAGTTCTTCGGTATGTAAAACTCAATGACCTTTGCCATGACAATCTCCTTGATCTTGTGATCTGGGCCCAATCTGACGCGCCAGTCGTCAGGCGTCAATTCACTGGGGCTATTCGCTCCATAGCCGGCTCGCTGGCTGTCAACTAATTGATGGCTAAAGAGTTAGCTCTACACATATTCAGGCTAGGATCTGGGACTGGGGTCTGTGGGAAGTGCTAGACTCCCATGCGAAGCCCAAGTGCGCTATGGAACCACTGCGGCACACGTCCGTCGTGCGATTCGGAACTTATGAGGTGTCTCTCCAGTCGGGAGAAGTGCGCAAAGCGGGTGTGAAAATCAGAGTGCAGCAGCAACCGATGAAACTGCTGGAGATATTGCTAGAGCGCCCAGGGGAAGTCGTCACGAGGGAGGAATTGCGCGGCCGAGTCGGGGCGGACGAAAGTTTTGGTGATTTCGACCAAGCTGTCAACATCGCAATCGGGAAGCTCCGGAGTGCGTTAGGCGACTCGGCTGAGAATCCGCGATATATCGAGACTCTTCCAAAACGTGGCTATCGCTTCATTGCGGAGGTGTCGGTTGTCGCTGCAGACGACCGCACCAAAAGGCCAGAATCTGCGGCTGGAGATATACCTGGGACCGAGTCTGGGCTTCAGCTCCAAGGCGCCGGGTCGACCGTTGCGCCCAAACGTCGGCAGTGGCCGACGCGTCGGGTCATCGTCGCCCTGACCCTGGTCCTGAGTTTGCCGATTCTCGCGGTCTGGCTAATTCGTTCGCGAGGTCATGCGCCCACGGGCATCCGATCCCTGGCGGTGCTTCCGCTGGACAACCTCTCTGGCGATGCTTCACAGAATTACTTCGCTGACGGCATGACGGACGAATTGATCACTGACCTGGCGCAGATCAGCGCTTTACGGGTGATCTCCCGCACCTCCGTAATGGTCTACAAAGGAGCGCGCAAGCCTCTGCCTCAGATCGCTCGTGAGCTGAACGTGGACGCCGTGGTAGAAGGCACCGTGCTCCGTTCCGGTGACCAGGTCCGCATCACGGCGCAGTTGATCGAGGCCTCTACGGACAAGCACTTATGGTCCCAGAGCTATCAGGGTGAGTTGCGTGATACCCTGGCGCTCCAGAACAGGGTGGCTAGAGCCATTGCAGATCAAATTCGGATCAATTTGACTCCGCAGGAACAAGCTGCGCTAAGAAACGTAAAGGTTGTTAATCCGGAAGCTTACGAGTCATATCTCAAAGGGCGCTACTTCTGGAATAAGCGAACGGCGGATGGTTTGAAGGTTGCCCTAGCCTATTTCAACCAGTCAATCGAAGAGGACCCGAAATACGCCCAAGCTTATTCTGGCTTAGCCGACACTTATGCTTTGTTGGGAGACTGGCAGTATGCAGTGATGACTCCCAAGCAGGCACTCCCCAAAGCGAAGGCGGCGGCGATCAAAGCTCTGGAATTGGACAGCGCGCTCGGCGAAGCCCACAACTCGCTTGCATTCGTCTTGGATGGGTTCGATTGGGATTTGGACTCTGGCGGGAACGAATTTCGGCGGGCCATTGAACTGAACCCAGGCTACGCAACCGCTCACCATTGGTATGCTTGGCACTTGAGTCTGCTGGGTCGGTATGACGAAGCTATTGCGGAAATGAGAAAAGCAGAAAACTTGGATCCGCTATCTCTTATCATTAACGCCGATTTGGCAGAGCTCCTTGTCCTTGCGCACTCTTATGACGAATCCATACGACAGAGCCGCAAGACGATCGAAATGGATCCTAATTTTGCTCTCGCACACAATCAACTCGCCCAGGCGTACCTTCAAAAACACTTGCCCGATGAAGCGGTCGCAGAACTCCAAAAAGCGGTCCAGTTGTCTGGGGGTAGCCCGACATGCATAGCTAATCTTGCTCGCGCCTATGTCGTATCCGGCAAGAGGAGCGAAGCGGTAAAGCTGCTGAGCGACCTGAAGAAGCGCTCAAACCCTGGTTATTCGCATGCTTCGGAGATCGCCATGATCTATGCATCTCTCGGAGATACGGATCAAGCCATGAATTGGCTCGAAAAAGGCTACGAAGAGCAATTTAACCCGGGCGTCCTGCTGCGGCCGGGCTTCGATCCTCTCCGCTCCGACTCGCGCTTTCAAAACCTTGTGCACCGCATTGGCCTACCCGGGTGAGATCTGGGAGCGATGCGCGCTAACTTCTAAGAAGAAGGGGAGCGACGGGACTCGAACCCGCGGCCTCTGCGTGACAGGCAGGCGTTTCCAACAGCCTCTGAATTTTGAACCTACGGTTCTGCTCTGCCGTCACAAAGCGGACTGAAAGCGGACTGAGAAATAAAGAGCGTTTCAAATTGGCTTATTTACAGTCACTTGGCGGCGGACCAAATCGAACGGCTGCAAGAAAGGACCGAAAGCGGACTAAAGGAAACCTTCCGATTGGCGTAAGTCTTTTGAAATGTGGTGGCCAGGGAACGGAGTTGAACCGCCGACGCCAGCCTTTTCAGCTGGCTTCTCCCAAGGCTATCTGTTGATTCTACAAGACATAGATCTGAAAACCAGCCTGATTTTGTCCTCTTTATTGGAGCCAAAATGGAGCCAAGCTGTACAAATCTGAGCCTGCCGAGATTTGCCTCAATTTCGACATAGCATCGAGTAGCAGCGCCGTACCGACGTGCAAGAGACATCGAAAAATTGAACCAGAAAGGGCACCGCAAGGACTAAGCGAGAGAAAAGTATGAGGGCCGGGAGCTTGCCGGTGGGCTTGCCGGTTCCGACCAAAAATATGCGGCCTACTGATTAAGAGTTGGTGCACCTCAGCAGGTCTAGCAGCAGCGACCACCATGTGAAATCAATCACTTACCCACAACCAAGCCCACACGGAAGCACTTTATCGAAGTATCGAAAAAGCTCGCATTGGCGCACATCGGCTCGAAGCGTACGGCACGTTCTACGGCACACCTCGTGCCAAGGCAAGAGCTAGTGGTCGAAATCATTCATTCTTTGCGAGACGGGGGAGGTCGTCCAATGTCAGTAAGGCCCGGATCGCATCCCGAATCTGCCTATACCCCTCGGGCAGATTTGGCTCTTTGTCTTGAGGCGGCTGACCGCACTCAGTATTCTGCTGGCCTTCGCCGTCAGCTTCACGGCCTGGTTTTTGAATCCCGTCGATTGCGGCAAACACTGCAGATCGCAAATCCATTGACGCTTTCATAACTGCCTCCATCGCTTAAGCAGACGGTTGGCCGTCTCGCCTTCGAGTTTTGTAGCCCGGTACGTAAACATCGCCTCGCTGACGGCAGTCCACTTGTTGTGGAATTACCATGCTGAAGATCTGCGAATTGACGACGGCGGCGGCCCCGTCGAACCTAGCCAGCTTGTTCACCCTGCCGGCCGCAGTGGAGCTACCCAGCAACCCCAGAAATGTGTGGCCTCCTAACTCACGAAGGCGCCGATCAATCCGGTCCCCAGCAATGTGGATGCCCAAACAAGGTCGAGGTTAAACCACGCATTGCGCAGAATGCCGACCCCAATCTTCTCGAAGACAACGACAGCAACGATTGTCGTCACCAGCAGATACCCAATCGTATGAACCGATGTCGCAAGCAGCGCAGTCGTTGGGGTCATCGATGACATAGCCATCGCGTGATGATGGCCCTGATGAGCAGCTGCCATCGGCATATTGAGGAACACCGGCACCACCATCAAGCCCGCACCGTGCGCTGAAGCCATCAGGAACGACCAAAGCGTTAAGGCCCCGAAGCTCACTTGCATACTTGCCCACCGCGGGTGGCGATGCCGGAACAGCCGACTCACGCCGAGAGCCACCAGTATCCCGGCGACCAGCCAGCGCAGCCAGCCGAGTGGAATGACGGCACCGACAGCAAGCGCAACGGCAATCGCCGCTCCCACGGCCAGCACATGGCCCAGTGCTAACGGCAACAGCGCTGAAAAGACCGCACCGCGGCGGCGCTCTTGCATTCCGAGCGCCACCGCGAACAGCCATCCCATGCCGGGGTTGATGCCGTGAAAAGCCCCCAGCCCCAATAGAACCGCCCAAGACATTGTCATCTCACTCATCGCATCAATCCTCACGAGAAGCAGTAGGAGTCCGAAGAAGCGTCTCCGCCCTGCAGACGAACCTGGTGAGGGCGGAGGTTTTCGGTCTCCAACAGAAACCCGCCATCAGTTCGGATTCCGCCGCTTGGGTCCGCGTCGAGCATCGTCATCCAGCCACGAATTCCGTCGGGGTAGAACTGGTCGTCCC
>JAIQFW010000030.1 GCA_020073105.1 Terriglobia bacterium | reverse complement strand
CGGCTGCGGCACATACTCGTCCACCGCCTTCATCAGCTCGTCTATCTGCTTCTCCCACTTCGCTTCCCCGTTCAACGCTCCGAGTGCAGAGAGCCTGACCACCGGAACCTTGTCTCCGGGGAACTGATAAGTCTTCAGCAGTTCACGCACTTCGAGTTCGACCAGATCGAGCAGCTCGGGATCGTCCACCGCGTCGCACTTGTTCAGCGCCACCACGATGTAGGGCACACCCACCTGGCGGGCCAAGAGCACGTGCTCGCGGGTCTGCGGCATCGGACCGTCGGTCGCCGCCACCACCAGAATCGCCCCGTCCATCTGCGCTGCGCCCGTAATCATGTTCTTGATGTAATCGGCGTGGCCCGGGCAGTCCACGTGCGCGTAGTGCCGCTTGTCGGTCTCGTACTCCACGTGCGCGGTAGCGATGGTAATGCCGCGCGCTTTCTCTTCCGGCGCGTTGTCGATCGAATCGAACGAGCGGAACTGGATCTTGGGGTTGTGCTTCTGCAACACCTTGGTGATGGCCGCGGTCAACGTGGTCTTGCCATGATCAATGTGACCAATCGTGCCTACGTTGCAGTGCGGCTTGGTACGTTCAAATTTTTCTTTCGCCATATTCGTCCTCGAACTCTAGTTCCTTCGCTGCGCTCAGCATTCATTCCTGAGCGTGAAACTCCTTACCTGCCCGGCCCCTGCGAGCGGCCAATAATCTCGTCGGCAACGCTGCGCGGGACCTCTTCATAACGTGCAAAGTGCATCGAATACTCGGCGCGCCCTTGCGTACTCGACCGCATATGCGTCGCATAACCAAACATTTCCGCCAGCGGCACAATCGCCTTGATCACCTGCGAACCGGCACGATGCTCCATGCCTTCAATGCGTCCGCGGCGGGAACTCAGGTCGCCCATGATGACGCCCGCATAGTCTTCCGGAGTGACCACTTCGACCGCCATCACCGGCTCCAGCAGCACCGGCGAAGCCCTGCGTGCCGCTTCTTTGAACGCCATAGATCCGGCAATCTTGAAAGCCATTTCATTAGAATCCACGTCGTGATAGCTGCCGTCGTAGAGAATGGCCTTTACGTCCACCATCTCGTAGCCCGCCAGGACACCGCCTTCCATGGCTTCCTTGATTCCCTGATCGATGGGTTTAATAAATTCCTTGGGGACCGAACCGCCGATTACTTCGTTCACAAACTCGTAGCCCTTGCCCGGCTCATTGGGCTCAATCCGGATCTTGGCGTGACCGTATTGACCGCGGCCGCCGGTCTGGCGAATATATTTGCCCTCGGCCTCGGACTTCCGGCGGATGGTCTCACGGTAGGCCACCTGGGGTTTGCCGACATTGGCTTCCACCTTATACTCGCGCATCATGCGGTCGATGATGATCTCGAGATGCAGTTCGCCCATGCCGCTGATGATGGTCTGGCCGCTGTCGGGATCGGTGTGAACCTTAAAGGTGGGATCTTCCTGGGCCAGCTTGGAGAGCGCCATGCCCATTTTTTCCTGGTCGGCTTTGGTCTTAGGCTCGACCGCGACCGAAATCACTGGAACCGCGAAGGTGATGGATTCCAGCGCAATGGCGTGCCGTTCGTCACAAATCGTGTCCCCGGTACTGACGTTCTTCAAACCGACTGCGGCGCAGATATCGCCCGCCAGAATCTCGTTGATCTCTTCCCGCTTGTTGGCGTGCATTTTGAGCAGACGGCCAATACGCTCCGTGCGTCCGCGACCGCTACTCAGCACTGAATCACCCGACTTGACCTGCCCGGAATAGACGCGGATGAAGGTCAACTGTCCGACAAAGGGATCGGCCATGATCTTGAAAGCCAGCGCAGAGAATGGTTCACTGTCTGCGGGCTTACGGGTAACCACGTCACCCTTCTCGGGATTGATGCCTTTGACTTCGCCGGCATCGAGCGGGGAAGGAAGATAATCCACGACTGCATCCAGCAGCGGTTGCACACCCTTGTTCTTGAAGGCGGTGCCGACCACGACCGGAAATAGCTTCAGAGCGATCGTAGACTTGCGGAGCGAAGCGCGCAGTTCCTCGGCGGAAATGGTCTCGCCTTCAAGAAACTTGTGCAGCATTTCGTCGTCGTTCTCGGCGATGGTCTCGACCAGTTGGGCGTGAAAGGCTTCTGCTTTCTTCTGCAGTTCGGCCGGAATCGGTCCGGTGATGTACTCGGCGCCGATGGTGTCATCCTGCCACACGATGGACTGCATTTCGACCAGGTCCACTACGCCCTTGAACTTGTCTTCCTGGCCAATGGGAATCTGGATCGCAACGGGCTTGGCGTTGAGGCGCTTGCGGATGGTGTCTACAGCGTGCTCGAAATCAGCGCCCATCTTGTCGATCTTGTTAATAAAACAAATGCGCGGCACGCCGTACTTATCGGCCTGGCGCCACACCTTTTCCGATTGCGGCTGCACCCCGTGGACAGCGTCGAACACGGCCACTGCACCATCCAGCACCCGGAGCGAGCGCTCGACCTCGGCGGTAAAATCCACGTGGCCAGGGGTATCAATAATGTTGATGCGAATGTCGCGCCAAGTGCATGTGGTGGCGGCGGATGTAATCGTGATGCCGCGCTCCTGCTCCTGCTCCATCCAGTCCATGGTGGCGGTGCCTTCGTGGACCTCTCCGATGCGGTGCGTCTTTCCGGTGTAGAACAGGATGCGCTCGGTCGTAGTGGTCTTGCCGGCATCGATGTGGGCCATGATGCCGATGTTCCTGCACCGCTCTAATGGAACTTGCCTGGACACAGCTTTCTTTCTCTCTTCCTTCCGTGACTCTTGCTCGTTGGCGACTGAAGCGGTCAAAATCTCTATCCTTCTGTTTTTCTAGACGTAGCAAGCTACGTCTCTACAAACCCAATCTGGCTACCACCGATAATGCGCGAACGCCTTGTTGGCCTCCGCCATACGGTGCACATCTTCCTTCTTCTTGATGGCAGCTCCGCGGTTGTTGGCGGCGTCCAGCAATTCGTTACTTAACTTGTCGATCATGCCTTTCTCGCCGCGTCCGCGGGAGTAGGTGATCAGCCAGCGGATCGCCAGCGAGGTGCGGCGGTCGGCATTGACTTCCACCGGGACCTGGTAGTTGGCCCCGCCCACGCGGCGGGTCTTCACTTCGAGCAAAGGCTTGACGTTCTCCACCGCTTTCTTGAAGAGCTTCAGGGCCTCGTCGCCGCCCTTTTCCTGGAGTCGTGTCATGGAGGAATACACGATCTTTTCCGCGGTGCTCTTCTTGCCGCCCCACATCAGGGAGTTGACGAATTTTGTCACCAGATCCGAGCCGTAAACCGGATCGGCTTCCACTCCACGCTTCGCGATATGTCCTTTTCGAGGCATTTCTTAGTTCTCAGCTCTCAGCCGTCAGCACTCAGCCAAACCCGGGGCACTGACGACGGGATAACTATTTCGGTCTCTTGGCTCCATACTTCGAACGGCTTTGCTTGCGGCCCGCGACACCCACGGCGTCCAGCGTGCCGCGGATCACGTGATACCGTACGCCCGGCAGGTCCTTTACGCGGCCCCCCCGGATCAGCACAATGGAGTGCTCCTGCAGGTTGTGGCCGACACCAGGGATGTAAGTCGTCACTTCGATTCCGTTGGTCAAACGCACGCGTGCGACCTTGCGCAGCGCCGAGTTCGGCTTCTTCGGCGTTTGTGTGTAAACACGGGTGCAGACGCCACGCTTTTGCGGGCATCCTTGCAACGCCGGACTGGCCGTCTTATACCGCGGCCGCTTGCGGCCGGCACGCACCAACTGATTAAAGGTCGGCACTCTCGATTGCTCCTTGGCCACGCACCCATTCACACACCAGCGACGCGCCGGCGCCTTTGGGGCGCAGCTCTTGCTTGTCCCTGAGTCAGGGTCTGGGTGGCGAATGGGCCAGCCATACTTTCCGCCAGGCAAACTTCAGGCGGAAGATTGTTGCCTACGGTTCGGACTAACGCTTCCGACGGTGGCGCCACGCACCGAAAGAATCGGGAGGCACTCCGTTTCGTCAGCCGCGCCCTGCATAGCCTTCCAACGGGTGGAAGTACGCGCACGGCGTTTCAGCGAGGGCATCTCCGGAACATTTCCGAAGACGTGTATTTTTAGGGCTCAACTGCTTCTTGGAGTCTTCCACGCGCGACACACGCACAGCGAAAAACCACCGCTTACAGGTAAGCCAGAATGACTCGCGGAACCTTACAAATATAACAAGTCAATGGAAACATCGTCAACCACTGTCTGCGGCATCCGAACTCTGCATGAGGAAGATAGGGAAATGCCACGCCGGGTGGAAGATTTCGCTTCGGAGACGTAGCCAGCTACGTCTCTACACTTTTACAAATTTGCCTCTTCGCGCTCCGCTCACGCCCAGAGATCCCTCGCGGTGCTCGGGATTTCGGCGCGCGGCTCAGACTTTAGCCTGCCCTGAGCAACTGAGCAGAGCGAAGTTGTCGAATGGGCCGCGCAAACGCCCATGAGATCCCTCCCTACGGTCGGGATTTCGCCTGCGGGCTCCCGCTTTGCTCACGCCCGCAAAACGGCTCAAGTTGCCGAAAAGATTCGCTGCCTCTACACTGGAAATTTCCCAGGAAACGGCGTGCTCGCCCCATGGTAACCATGAGGACGGGGAGGATGAATGGGTAGGTGCAGTTCTGTCATCTCAACGATTGTGCTGGCTGGCGTTGCCGGTTTCTTTCTCGCCGGCCTTGCCGGCTGCAGCGGCAGCAACCCTGTGAACGTCACAAATTTCCCCGTTCCCGCCAGTATCAGCCTTCAGCCCACACCCAGTTCGTCGATGGAGTTGGGAACGAACCAGGCCTTTACCGGCGTGCCGCTGGACTCCAGCAACAACGCGATTGCAGAGCCGATCACCTTCCAGTCGAGTAATACCGCGGTCGTGACGATTGCCAGCAACGGGCTGGCTTGTGCCGGTAGTTGGGATTCTCTGAGCAGCCCCCAAGTCTGTACCCCAGGTTCGGTGGGAGTCGCCGAGATCACCGCCACCACCCAAGGCGTGACCAGCCCCGCAAGCACAGTGTACGTTCACCAGAAGATCGATAAGGTTACGGTGACCGCATTCACACCGCCCAATACTCCGCCGCCCGGCATTTGCCAGTCCCTAGGAGAAAACGCCAATCCAAAGGCCTATTACGAGGCGCGTGCCTTCAGCCGCGGGAAAGACATCACTCCCACGGTGGGACAGTTCGCCTTTCAGGCGCTCAATCCTTCGGTGGCCGGAACCAGCAACACGGCTGGTGTGCTTGCCAATTTCGTGAACGGGGTTTCGTTGAACCAAGTTCAGGTTACCGCCAAGGTCCCCGGGGTCACCCCCATCGTTGCCAGGATCGGCATCGCGAACGGTACCACAACCACCGACTTCGCCACTTGCCGGGTTGAATCGATCGAGCTGGAAGTAACCAGCGAGACAAACACCTCCAAAACCATCAAGGCGACCGTTAAAGACACTCTCGGGAACGTCATTTCCGGTGTCCCACTCACCTGGAGCTCTTCCGAGTCTGCTTCGGTGAGCGTGAGCAATACGGGCAATACGGGCGTGGCCACGTCAGCGGCCGGCAGGGGTGGGGCCACAATCATCGCGTCCTGCACTCCTCCGACATGCAATGTCGGAATACTGCCCACGCTACCGATCTACCCGGAAAATGTGGTGACCCTGGCGCCTAACGGTGGGCAGTCTACGACTGGGACCGTTTACGTCAGCAGCACCGGGTGCGGAACCACCGACAACTGCTTCAGCGTGATTGTTCCGGTGACGGTTCCGGACAACACGTTCGGCACCGTGGCCACCCTCCCCGCGACTCCGAATTCGCTGGTTTTCAATCGGCAGGGAACCAAGGCGTACCTCGGGACCGATTCCAGCCTGTTGGGAAGCCGGGGCTTGGCGGTGCTGGAAACGGGTGCTGGAACGGTTAGTCAGTTCACCTCGGCGGCAGGCAAGGTATTGGCGGTTTCCCCGGACGGAAACAGCGTCCTTATTTCTGACACGACGGACACCCCCAACCAGGTGTTTGTTTTTGACGCGACGAGAAATACCAGCACGGCGCTCAACATAACGGGAGCCACGGCCGCAGATTTCTCACCGGACAGCTTGAAGGCGTACATTGTGGCGGGGACCACGCTGTACGTATATTCGAAACTGGATGCGCTGAAATCGTTGGCCCTCAGTGCTCCAGCTAACGATGTCTCGTTCCTGTCCGAAGGAGCCTTTGCTTACGTTGCCGGGGGCAGTCCATCGGCGGTATCCGTGTGGTGGACCTGCAACCCTGGGCAGGCTGCCACTCCCATTGGCACACCTGGCATCCCAACTTTCATCAAAACGCTCCCGGATGCAACTGGGGTTCTGGCTGTCGACCCGCCGACGGTGGACATCATCCACGTAAGTGCCTTACCACAAGGTTGTACACCCAGTGTCAGCAATGCCGTTTCATCTTTTGACCTTGGCCACGGAGCTTTCGTCGCCACCCAGTTGATCGTGTCGCAGGATGGCTCGACCGCCTTCATCATCACGCCCAACTCGAGCAGCGTGTTGGTGTTTAACATCACGGCGCAAACTTCTTCGGCAATCGCGCTTACGGGGAACGCGGTGCCTCTCCGGGCGTCGCTCTCGCCAGACGGGAGCCGACTCTATGTGGGGGCCAGCGATGGGACGCTGCATGTGCTGCAAACTGCCACGGGAGGCGACATTGGGCAGCTTCCCTTCCCGCAAAGCTTGTGTCAGGACTCGGCGGGCCAGCCCTTTCAGGGGCTGGTTTGCAACCCAGATCTGGTGGCGGTGAAACCGTAGGAAAGCAGGTGTCAGGCTTCAGGCTTCAGGAAAACCAGATGTAAGTCATTCGTAAGGAACAGGCCCCCAAACAATCTTGGATCGACCGTGAACCGCAGTTCCTGATGCCTGGAGCCTGTGACCGTTTGCCTAGACTTTTGCTTTCTCCAATTCCTTCCCTACGCTGTCCAGCACGCCGTTGATAAATTGCACGGACTCCGGGCTGGAGAACTTGCGCGCTATCTCCAAGGCCTCGTTGATGATCACCGCGCGCGGCGTGGAAGGGAACCCCATCAACTCGGCCACCGCGGCGCGGAGCAGGTTGCGATCGACGGCGGCCATGCGGTCCATGCGCCAATGTTCGGCGTGGCACTCGATCAAGTGGTCGACTTCAGAGCTGCGATCGGTGGCAACGCGGAAGAGATCTTCGGCGAAGCCACGCACATCGTCTGTCACCGAGTCGTGCTCGTTCCAGAAGGTGCGGCGAACCTGGTCAGGTGTCTGCTTGCCCATGTCGGCCTGGAACAGCATCTGCAGGACGAGTTCGCGGGATTTGCGGCGGGTGCCCATGGAAACAGCTATCAGCTATCAGCCTTCAGCTATCAGCTTTCAGTTTACAGGAGTTAGCGAACCATCCCGACATCAGCGTTTGCGTTTCTTCGGGCGAATGCGGGGTTTGGACTTGGTGCTCTTGCTGAGAGCTGATGGCTGAGAGCTGACGGCTTTCTTCAGATTCGCCATCTCCACCGCGGCCAGGGCAGCTTCGAAGCCTTTGTTTCCCATCTTCAAACCGGCACGGTCGATGGCTTGTTCCAGCGTGTCGCAGGTCAGGACACCGAAAGCGTGGGGAACACCCGTCTCCTGTGCCGACTGACCGATGCCGCGGGTAACTTCGTTGACGATGACGTCGTAGTGGGCGGTGTCGCCGCGGAGGAGACAGCCCAAGCAGATGATGGCGTCGTATTTCCCGGTTTCGGCGAGGGTGCGGGCGGCGGATGGGATCTCGAAAGAGCCAGGGACGCGGACGATGGTGAGGGCCTTTTCCGCCGCCCCGGAACGAACCAATCCGTCATAGGCGCTCCGTAAAAGCCTTTCGGTGATGAACTCGTTGAACCGGGAAACGACAATTCCGAAATGCAAGCCGGAGGCAGTTAGTTTCGCCTCGATGACTTTCTTTCGTATCTGTTGCTCCGTGGGCCCCTTCCCAGGGATTTTATGCGGAGAACTTCGATGCCGTGAATTGTCTCTCATCCCTATAAATCCGTGCGAATCCGTGGCCGCGTCTCTACTTGACCAGGTAAAACGCCTCCTGGCGCGGGCGAAAGAATTTGTACCCCTGATCCGTGAGATAGGCGTCATCCTCCATCATGATGTACACCTTCTGATTGTCCCACTCGGGGACTGCCGTGGCCGTGTTGAGCTCAATCGAAGTGTAGCAGCCGGGACGCAAAGGCTTGGTCTGCGAAGCGGCCATATCTTTTCGCTGGGAAGAGCGGTAGTCAATGGAAGCTCCCAGGCCGTGACCTTGATTGCCGATGGGATGGCTGTAGATTTTGGCCTCGATCCCCTGCTTCTGCATTTCCGCAAGCGCGCCGTCGTAGACTTCGCCGCCAGTCTTGCCTGGGCGCGCTAAGCTGGTCACCGCATCCTGCAAAAGATTGGTGTTCTTCATCGCGGCCTTCAGTCCCGCGGGCGCATCCTTCTCGCCAGCACGCAGCACATAGCCCATCTTCTGCCAGTCGGTGTTCAGGCCCATGTAGGTGATACCGAAGTCAATGTGCAGCACATCGCCGCGCTCGATTACGACATTTTCTGCGGCAACGGCGAGAAAGCCGCGGGAGGTGGCATTCTGCCCACCCTTCCGTTGCACCCGGATGTCCGGCTGAAACCAGGTGCCGACGTCGTTCAGACTCAACTGATCGTAGAGCCAGCGCCGGATATCTCCCACGGTGGTCTTGCCGGGATGAATGAGTTCGTTCGACAAAGCGCGGCGGGTAAGAATCTCGGTCAGCCGCACCATGGTGGTGTAGGTGTCGAACTCTTCCGGGATCCGCGTGTCGAGATAGTCTTCGATCAGGTCTTTGGCAGGAATAAAATGGTCGGCGGCACCGGGCCCCATACTTTCAGAAATGAACTTGTAGGTATCGTAGGTCAGGCTGCGTTCGACCCCGCGGTTGGCACCAAAGCTGAGCGCGATCTTGGCGGGCTTGTACTCATCATAGAGTGCGTGCAGAGCTTCGGCGGGTGGCTTGGGGTCGTCGGGCGACTCGAAGAAACGCTTCAAGGTCTCTTCCGAGTATCCAGTGACTGCAACTTTGCGCAGTCCCTTGTCCCCGGCGTCAATGAACACGAAGAAATCGCGATTGCCGGCATACGGACGCGGCGGCGCGACGTACTGGGTGAGGGGATCGTCGTGAAACTCTTCGTTGGCCACGATCCACATGTTGATGCCGTACTCCCGCATCAGTGGCAGGATCATGGCGTGCCGCTTCTCCAGCCAGCTTTCGCGCAGGGCGACCTGCTGCGACCACGGAAGAAGCTTGGGAAGTGGTTCGCCTTTGGCGAGAGCGACGACCGGCGAAATACAAAGGGCAAGGAAGAGAATTGTTTTGTTGCGCATTGAGATCCGTGAAGATCCGTGTCGATCCGTGGCTGAGATGTTATTTCCCCTTGAACTGCGGCGGACGTTTTTCCAGAAACGCTGCCGTCCCTTCTTTCTTGTCCTCCGACGAGCAGGCCACGCTGAACAATACGGCTTCGAGATACAGGCCATCGGACAAGGTCAGTTCCAGACCTTTGTTCACCGCTTCCATCGCGTACTGCACGGCGAGTGGCGAGTTGGCGATGATCTTCTGCGCGATGGCTTCGGCCCGCGGTATGAGTTCGGCGGCGGCGGTGACTTCGTTGACCAATCCGATGCGGTAAGCCTCTTGCGCCGTAATCATCTCGCCCGACAAGACAAGCTGCATGGCAATGCCTTTACCAACCAGGCGCGGCAAGCGTTGCGTACCGCCATAGCCGGGAATGATTCCCAGTTTCACCTCAGGTTGGCCGAGCTTGGCGTTCTCGCTGGCCAGACGCATGGTGCAAGCCATGGCGATCTCGCATCCGCCGCCGAGTGCGAAGCCGTTGATGCAGGCGATCACTGGCTTCCCCAGGTTCTCGATCAGGTCGAGCACTGACTGGCCGCGATGAGTATATTCTTTCCCGCTGACCGCGTCATGCTTGGCTAGCTCGCCGATGTCGGCTCCGGCGATGAAAGCCTTCTCGCCGGAACCGGTCAGGATGGCGACGCGGATAGCCGAGTCGTTCTTGATGTCGGTGAAGGCGGTGCGCAGCTCTTCCATAGTGGCCATGTTGAGCGCGTTGAGGACTTTGGGACGGTTGACGGTGACGTAAGCGATGGCGTTTTTCTTTTCGAGAAGAATGTTTTCGAAGGTCATAAGTCAAAACCTGCTACGGATTTGCGCGGATGAACGCGGATCAAGGACCAACAATTCAAAAAAACATAAAACCTGCCACGGATTTGCGCGGATGAACACGGATAATTCAATAATCAGCGTTGATCCGCGTTGATCTGCGGCGAGTGCTCCTACAGTTTATTCGGCTTCGGATTGGCCGGGTCCGAGTAGTCATAGAAGCCTTTGCCCGTCTTGCGGCCGTACCAGCCCGCCATCACCAATCGCTTCAACAGCGGCGGTGCGGCGAAGCGGCGTTCCTTGAATTCGTCGTACATCACCTGGGTGATGTAGTAAGTCGTTTCCAGGCCGACGAAGTCGAGCAACGTGAACGGGCCCATGGGGTAGCCACAGCCTAGCTTCATGGCGTTGTCGATGTCTTCAATCGAGCCCACGCCTTCCTCGTAGGCACGGATGGCGTCCAGCATATAGGGCACCAACAGGCGGTTCACGATGAAACCCGTCTTGTCGCTGGTGCGGACCGGAACTTTGCCCAGCTTCTTGCCAAACTCGTAGGCGGTTTGGAAGACGTCGTCGGCGGTCGCGATGGTGCGCACCACTTCGACCAGCTTCATCAAGGGAACCGGATTGAAGAAGTGCAGGCCGATGAAGCGATGCGGCCGCTTGGTGGCGGCCATCAGCTCGGTTATGGAAATGGACGAAGTGTTTGAAGCGAAGATGCCGTCGGGTTTGACCACGTCATCGAGTGCGGCATACATCTTTTTCTTTTCGTCGATGTTCTCGATGACGGCTTCGACCACGATGTCGCAATCGGCAAGGTCGCGCATGTTGGTCGTGCCGTTGAGGCGGGCGCGAATCGCCTGGGGCGTTTCTTTGATCGTGCCCTTCTCCGCGAACTTGGCCAGCGATCTTTCAATGCCGGCAAAACCCTTGTCGAGAAATTTCTGCTCGACCTCGAGGACAGTGACTTCGAAACCGGCAATCGCGCTGACCTGCGCGATACCAGAGCCCATCAGGCCACAACCGAGAACCCCCACCTTCTTTATCTCCATAGATGATTCCTTCTTTGCCGCAGATTAACGCGGATCAACGCAGATCAATCTAATTCAGACTTTCTACCACCATGGCGATGCCCTGACCGCCGCCGATACACGCGGTCGCGAGGCCATATTTCTTTTTTCGCCGCTTCAGCTCGTACAGCACCGTGATCACCAGTCGCGTCCCACTGGCTCCCAAGGGATGACCCAGCGCAATCGCGCCGCCGTTGACGTTCACTTTGTTGCGATCCAAACCAAGCTCCTTCTCCACTGCCAAATACTGTGCCGCAAAGGCTTCGTTGACTTCGATCAGGTCAATGTAATCCAGGGTCAGCCCAGCTTTTTGCAAAGCAAGCCTGGTCGCAGGTACAGGGCCGCGTCCCATAAACCGGGGATCAACTCCAGCGATGCCCCAACTCACAATTCGGCCGAGGGGCTTAATGCTGCGTTTGCCAGCCTCGTCCAGCGACATGACCACCACGGCCGCGCCGCCATCGACGATGCCACTGGCATTGCCGGCTGTGACTGTGCCGTTCCTGCCGAATGCGGGCTTCAGCTTGGCCAGCCCTTCCATCGTGGTCTGCGCGCGGCGGTGGTCGTCTTCAGTAAACATCTCTCCCGACGGCTCGCCCTTGCGGTCTTTGAGCGGCACGGGCGTGAGCTCTTCCTGCAGCCGGCCTTCTTTGTACGCCGCATCGGCAGCGTGTTGAGAGCGGAGCGCAAACTCGTCCTGAGCCTGGCGACCGATGCCTTGCTGCTCAGCATAAAGCTCGGCGGTGTTGGCCATGGCCACGCCGCAGTAGCTGTCAAGCAGTGCGACCATGAGCGAGTCTTCGAGCTTCCCACCCGGCGCGAGCGTCAGGCCATCGCGCCCACGGATCACGAAGGGTGCTTGCGACATGGCCTCCATGCCGCCCGCGAGCACGACATTGGCTTCACCAAGCTGAATCATCTGCGCCGCATTCACGATCGACTGCATTCCTGACCCGCACAGGCGGTTCACGGTCAGGGCGGGTGTTTCAATCGGAATGCCGGCGCGCAGTCCGACATGGCGGGCGCCATAAAGGGCGTCGCCGGAAGTCTGCTGCGCGTTGCCGAAAACTACATGATCGAATTCCTTGGGATCCACGCCGGCCCGCGAGATGGCCTCTTTGGCAGCCACCGCGCCGAGTTCCTGGGCGGTAAAGTCTTTCAATTTGCCGCAATAACGGCCAAAGGGCGTGCGCGCCCCGCTGACGATGGCGATGTCACCTGGTTTCAACATGACGTCCTGGGAGCAGGATGGTTCCGAGTCGCTAAACCAAACTTGTTAGTTTAACAGTCTGGAAGGAGATTGTGCTATGAGCAGGAAGATGAAATGCCTAACCACAAAGGACACAAAGGAACACGAAGGAAATCTCCGGGGAACCGCGCCTTTGTGCACTTCGTGTCCTTTGTGGTTGATGAATTGTGGGCACCGACGAAGAATGAAATGAAGGTAGCCGCAGATGGCGCAGAGCAACGCTGATTGAAGTAGAGGAACAGCTAGGCGACTGCGGCGGCAGCGACCGAGGCAGCCATGGACACAATCTTCCCTGTTCCCTGGGTAACGGCGGCGTGCAGCGCCTGCTCGGCGCGATTCACCACTTCGGTGACGATGTCCACGGGATCGTATTCCGCGCGCACCACAGCTTCCGCCAGACCCGCATTGAAGCGCACCGAATCCTGTTTCTCTGGCAGTTTGACCTGCGAGACCAGGCGTTGCAGTTTCTCTGCAGCCATGAGGCCCTCTTTGTCGGAGGTTTCGCCGAGGACGATGGCGATGGTGGTCAGCTCATAGCGGAATGCAAGATCGTTCTGCCGAATGTTGGCGGCAAAGAGTTGGCCGATCTGCTGCATGACGGCCTCGGTCGCGGCTTCCCCAAACTCCCTGACCATTGCCGCCTTCTCCCCAAACTGCATCAGCAAGACCGACATCGGGGTGCTCTGCTGCACGCCCCTCCGGGTTTCCGCCATAAGAAGGTCCATGTAAGAGGCGCGCTTGAGCAGTCCGGAGCGCTCGTCGGTAACAGAAAGGCTCTTGACCAGGCGCCGCAGTCCGGCATTGTTGAGCGCGATGACAATCTGTTCGCAGAGAGTTTTGAGCACTACCAGGTCGTTTGCGCTCCACGCGAGCGGCATACTTTGGGTCAGCAGTAACACGCCCAACTGTTCGGTTCCTTCGGCCAGAGACAACGCCAGCAGCGAGGCGGCACCCAACTGATCGAAAACATCGGAAAGGCCTTGCAGTTCTGCCGCAGCCCCGACGTTGGCGATGGTCAGGGTGCCGCCGTGGTTCACCGCGAGATCGTGAACCGCGCACACAACCTTCTCGATCGCGCCGGCTTCCGCCACTTTGCCGTTGCCGCAATACTCCTTCACTGAGGTGGGCCGCAGACCAGGTTTGCGCATAGCGACGACACAGCGGCTTGCCTTCCATTGCGTTCCGATTTCGTTTGCGGCGGTGGACAGGACGGCATCGGCGTTACTCTGGCGATAAAGCTTGCGAGTGATTTCCGCAACACGCGTAAAACTGTTCACATCGGCTGCAGCCTGTGGTGCGCCGGCGGGAATCGAAGATGGCACGGTGGTTGGTACCGGCGCGTCGGCCTGCGGGGCCTCAGAGCCTGCATAGTGTGGAACCAGGCCCGCATTCAAGTACAGCTGCTGCAGGGCGTGGTTACGTTCTTCTTCGCGAGGGAACAGTTGCTGGATGCGCTGCAAGCGTTCGAGCGCTTTGGAACGCATGCCGTACTGCACCAGGATTTCCGCCTGCAGCATCAGGTCCTGCAGAGCGGCGGCCCCGAGCAACTTTTCGTCGGCACGGGCCATGGTGGTGGTGGTGTCGGTCATGCTGGAAAAGCGCGAGGCGATCACCTTATAGCGGTTCTCGTCAATTTTTCCGTGCAGCATTTCCAGACGCTTGTGGTGTCCGGGCTCGTAAGCGTCGACCTCCGCTGCTCGATCCAGAGACTCGGCCGCCTTTTCGAAGTTGCCCATGCTGCAGTGCAGATCGAAGAGCTTGAGCAAGGTCTGGCAGTAGTCGGTCTCCCGGTTCGAGGAATTGAACTGCTCGCTCATGTACTCGAGCATTTCGGCGGAAGGCCGGTGGGTTGCGGTGAGGTCCTGCATCAGGGCGAGAAAAGCCCGGCGATCCCCTTTGCGGCGCTGGTACTGTTCCAGCTTTCGCGCCAAGGCAACCGCGTCGGCGTCCTGCTCGGCGTCCAAGAACATGCCGATAAGAGCGGTGACCTCCTGGGTGCGCGAGGGATTTTCTTCGAACAATCGCCAGAGGACAGGCTCGGCATCGATCAGGCGATTGGCAGCGAGGAGCGCCTTACCGTAAGTCTGGCGAATATCCTCCGGTGCAGACTCCTTGTTGACCTGCGACTCGAGCACGAAAATTGCGGCCCCGACTTGGCCCTGCTCGAGCAGGCCCTTGCTATAGGCGAGGGCGATGCGCGGATCCTCGGGATCTTCCCCATAGGCACGCTCTACCCATTGGGTCGCCTCACCGGAAGCCTGCTTCATCTCGGCAATCTTGAAGAAGGCGGAAGCCGCTTGCTTGCCGTCTCCCAGCTCGGAGGACAGTTCCGCCAGGCGCAGCAGGTTGCGCTCGCTGGAGTCCAAGGGAAGAACCCGTTGCAGCACGCCGAGAGACTCTTGTTTGCGGCCTTGCTTGGTTAGCTCCTGCAAGGCGTTCTCGTAAGTCTCGACGGCGAGTTTGCGGTTAGTGTTCTCCAGGAGCTCGCCAAAGCGGACCTTCTGCTCCCAGGTCGGATTCACAAAGCGCGCCAGCTTTTTGTAGGTGAGGCTGGCACGAGTGGCATCGCCCGCCTGGATCTGCCGCTCGAACATTTCCCCCAACAACTTCACCGCCTGCGGAATCTGCTGGAGGGAAAGGCTGAGGTCGGCAGCCATCTGGCAGATGGTGTCGTTGGCCGGGTCCGCGGTCAGGACCTGCATATACTCGTCCAACGCATCCACGGTTTTGCCCTTCTGGAGAAGCTTTTCAGCACGCTCCACGCGTTTGTTGATTTCGGCCCGGTCCATTCGTTTGACGTTGTCTGCCATGTGAGGCGCGTGAGCGGAGTAACCCACTGAAATTCTAGGAGCTCGTTCTCTGGGGCAGCAACGAAGTAAGTCCCGGGACGGTTACGGGAGTAACACTCCCCGAATAACTCTTTGGGAATGCAGGAGTTTCTGGTATACGTGCCGGATGCCGGAGGCCCACCAACCCGACCCGGAACACGGGCTTAGACACCAGCTCAGTGCCGGGCAGATGGCGATGGTGGCGGTGGGTGGCTCGATCGGGACAGGACTGCTGCTGGGGTCGGCGGCGGCCATGCAGATTGCCGGGCCGGGGGTCATCCTCAGCTTTGCGCTGGCAGCTTTCATCAACTGGACCGTGACCATGGCAATGGGTGAACTGTCCAGCGTGCATCCTGCGGCTGGTTCGTTCGGGGTGTATGGCGACATCTACCTGAACGAATGGGCCGGGTTCCTGGCGCGCGCCGGGTATTGGGCCGCGATCGCGATTTCAATAGGCGCGGAGATGGTAGCGGCAGCCACCTACATGGCGTATTGGTTTCCGGCGGCGCCGGCCCTGCTGTGGGTGGTGGTTTTCGCTCTGTTCCTTCTGGGGATCAATCTGCGCAGCGTGGGTGCCTACGGCCGCTTCGAGTACTGGTTCGCGATGATCAAGGTAGTGACCATTGCGGGATTCATTCTGGTCGGAGCGGGATTGCTATTCGGAGGACGGGTAACACCGCAGTACACGGCGCAGGGGGGATTTCTGCCCAACGGCGCGTTGGCTCCTCTGCTGGCCATGGGGTTTGCCATGTACACCTTCGGAGGAGTGGAGATGGTGGCGATCACCACCGGCGAATCTCGCTCGCCGAAGGAGATCCCCCGGGCAGTTCTGCTGACATTTGTGTTGCTGACGTGTCTGTATCTGGGCGCGATCGCCGTGCTGGCAGGTGTGATGCCATGGAACGGCGCTGGGGTGACGGAGAGTCCGTTTGTCACCGTATTTCGCCTCGCCAATTTTCCGGCGGCCACGCATGTGATGAACTTCGTCGTGTTGACGGCGGCGCTGTCGGGCTCGAATGCCGCCCTCTACGTGTCCTCGCGCATGCTCTTCTCCCTTTCGCGCACGGGATGGGCGCCGGAAGCGTTTGGGCGGCTGAATAAGGCGGGAGCGCCAAGACTGGCGTTGATCGGATCTTCCTTCGGGATTGTGGTAGCTCTGGTGCTTGAGAAGTGGGCGCCCGGAGACGCCTTTGTGTCGATTTTGGGAGCGGCGTTGACTGGGCTGCTGCTGTCGTGGCTGGTATCGCTGGCCGCGCATATCGGATTTCGGCGAAAACTTTCGCCAGATGCGTTGGCCGCATTGCCGATGCGCTCGCCCATCGGTTGGTGGGGATCGGCCTTGGGGTTCGTGCTTATCATCGTGGCGTTCGTCGAGACGGGATGGAAGTCGCACCTGACGGCGATCAGCGGCGCGGCTTACATCGTCGTGCTCAGCGTGGCGTACGTGGTGTTGAAGAAGAGCTGGAAGCCGAAGCACGGAGGCCCAGTGCCCGGCGGCGAGGGCTAAACCAGCGGCTTGATGTGTTGACGAATCCAGTCGAGGATTTGTGGAAAGCGGAATTCCTGCCGCTCCATCGAGCCGGTGATAAACGCATATCCTTCCAGGGCTTCGACCTCGATGCAGAAGCCGTTCTGCCTCAGGAAAACATCGGTCGCGGTGAAGGCGATGCGCTTGTTCCCGTCCAGGAAGCCGTGATTGTTGCCGAGCGATTCCATTAGCGCTGCGGCTTCTTCTTCGACCGAATTGTAATAGCCGATTTGAGGACGAAAAACAGCGGCCTCAATCGCGCCTTTATCGCGGACGCCGTGGAGACCGCCAAAGATCTCGATCAAGCGATGCTGCATCAAGTAAACCTCGGCTACGGTGAGGTAGTCCGACATTTACTTGGCGAGGCGCTGCAACAGGTCGCGGTTGTGCGCGACCGATTGCTCGAAGGCATCCATGACTCCGGGGCGGACCAGGTGCTGGGACGGAACCACGCTATGCAGATAGAATTTGAGTGCCTGCTCAAGAACATGCCGCTTGGTTTGTCCATTTTGCTCGGCAACGGCAACCAGTTCGTCGTAGAGCTTGGCGTCGATCTCGGGAGTGAACTTCTTGGTTTTTGTGGCTGGCATTGAGTTTCTTTTCGTTCGATTGCTATCTTCACTTACTTAGCAATATATATCAAGATAAATCTTTATGATTCCATGTTGTTGAAATAACAACGTATTAGAGGATCTTGATCGTGGACAGGAGTGAGACATGAACAAACTAACTATCTCCATCATGATCGCCTTCGGGATGGCAAGTTCATGTTTGCAAGGGCTGTCTGCGGATGTGCGTGATGTGCTGGGCACGTGGGAAGGCGAGTCGATCTGCACGGTGCGGCCCTCGCCGTGCCATGATGTCGCCATCTCTTAAGGATGTCGGCGGAGGCTTTTCCATCGCCCAGCTGATAAACAAACGGTGGCACTACAATGCCCTTGGAGAATTCCTTTGAGTACACGTAAGAAACGCCTGAATCGACGCATCATTGCGAGTAATCTGGCAGAGGCCATTGAAGAGCTTGAACGCCTCCGCGACCTCGCCTCAACAGGAAAGTTGAACGTAGCACGGCTTCAAGTCGGCCTAGGCCACGCCTACCTTCATTTGAATTTTGCTTGGAACATCAGGTTTGTGCCCACGTCGCAATACGCGGCCCTGACCGACAGCCAGTTCAAAAAGTGGGGACGATACCCATCGGGAATTGAAAAACTGTAGCAGCCTGAGGGAGACAGCAGGGCACTCAACGGTAGGAGTCAGTTGATGCTAAATCCCCATATTCACTAGCAACCAGCTCTCCGAAGGCAACCTGGGCCTGGGAACAGTACAATATCCCAATGTCCGACGACTTGCTCCGCTACCGATCCGAGTTCCCCATCCTGGACCGGACTACGTACCTGATCAGCAATTCCCTCGGCGCCATGCCCCGAGCTGTCTACGACGCCATGAAGGGCTATGCCGACATCTGGGCCACACGTGGAGTGCGTGCGTGGGAAGAACGCTGGTGGATGCTGGCGGTTGAAATCGGCGACGAAATCGGAGCGCTGATGAACGCGCCCAAGGGGACAGTGTCGGTCCATCAGAACGTCACCACATGCCAGGCAGTGGTGGCCTCGTGCTTGGACTTCTCTGGCAAGCGCAACAAGGTCGTGTACAGCGACATGAATTTTCCCTCGGTCATGTATTTCTGGGAGGCGCAGCAGTCGCGCGGGGCGCGGGTCCACATGGTCAAGACCGATGACGGGGTCACAGTCCCGCTTGACCGGCTGCTGGATGCAATCGATGAAACCACGCTGCTGGTACCGATTTCGCATGTGATCTTCCGTAGCGCGTTCATTCAGGATGCCAAGGCCATTATCGAAAAGGCTCACAAGGTAGGAGCGATGGTGGTGCTGGATACGTTCCAGTCGCTGGGGACGGTTCCGGTGGATGTGCAGGCTCTGAATACTGATTTCGCTTGTGGCGGAGTATTGAAGTGGCTGTGTGGCGGGCCTGGAGTCGGATACCTGTATGTGCGGGATGACCTGGGGCGCAAGCTTGAACCGAAGTTGACGGGGTGGTTTGCCCACGAGAATTCGTTCGCCTTCGCTCCCGGGGCAATCCGCTATGCCGACCCGCCATTTCGTTTTATGAATGGAACCACGCACATTCCGGCGCTGGAAGCGGCCCGCCCGGGGCTGAAGATCATCTCCGAGGTTGGAGTGGAGAAGATTCGCGAAAAATCAAAGCGGCAGACCTCGCGTCTGATCGCGTCGGCGAATCAACACGGCTGGCGGGTAAATACGCCTCGCGACCCGGAAAAGCGTGGAGGACCGGTCTCGAGTGACATGCCTGACGCACAAGAAGTCTGCCGCGAATTGCTCAAGCGAGACATTATGGTGGATTATCGTCCGAAGGCGGGCGTTCGCATGTCGCCGCACTTCTACAATACCGATGAAGAAGTTGAGCGGGGGATCAGCGCCGTCGAGGAGATCTTGAAGGAGCGGGCGGTGGTGGCGAGGTAGCTCGCCGCACTTTTGACATCTCGGTCCGACGCGCGAGATACCCCCTGTGCGAGGTGCCGTCCCTGCGGGACTCGCGTCGTCCTAACTTTCATTCCCGGCACTCCCGTGCCGGGCTATCACATGCCGCCGCTTCGCGGCTGGACGGCGCTGCAGGCTCCCGTCGCGGACGCTCGTCCTCCACGAACCTGCTATTACCAACGTAAGCCTCCCTGCGCGTTTGCCGCACCATGGACCATCCCCATCCGTTAGACTCGGCCCGACGCGATCTGTTGCCTCTTAGGAGAGATATCGCTCAACGATGGCGTTTCGGCTGACATTCGTCTTGAGTTCGAGTTCGTCTTTCCCCTCGGTCTGGCCAATCCTGGGGGCGTGCGCGGGCGTGTATCTCTTCTACCATGGCTTTCAGTTGCTGGTGCGGAAGCGCCTGATCGAGAACACGCCTTCGTCGAAGATCCGCAGCGCCGCCATGGGGCTGGTTGAACTCAGCGGGCTGGCGACCGGGCCCTACACCATGAACGCTCCCATCACGGGCCTGCCCTGCTACTACTACCGGACGATGGTGTGGCAGTGGAAACGGCAAGGCAAGAGCAGTTCGTGGGTGAAGGCCGCGGACGAAAGCCTGCACCTGCCATTCTTTCTGGACGATGGGACCGCGCGGGTGTTGGTCGACCCGCAAGGCGCGGAACTGGACATCCACCGCGATTTCCACGATGAATTCAGCGAGTCAGTTTTCTCCAGCAGTCTGGAAGTTCCGGCGAACATCAGCAATTTCTTGATGGCGCATGGAGTCTCAACCGACAAAAGGATCAAGGTGGAGGAATACTGCATCAAGCCCAAGAATTCACTGTTCATCCTGGGCACGTTGGCGGAGAATCCGGGGATAAGCGTCAGTGCGACTCCGGCACGCAGTTTACCGTTGACCCATTCGGTCTCGTTCAATCTTGGCAGCATGTCGCTTGGATCGAGTTTGTCCATCACCGAGACCACGACCATTCGCCTATTCAAGGGCGGAGCCGAGGGGTTTGGCCAGACCTTTCAGGGTGCGAATCCGGCTCATTTGGATCCAGCCCAGCAGGCGAAGATTGCGGAGGTCTTGACCAAGGCTGGGATCACGAATCCGGCGGCCTGGGCAGTGGCGGGGGTCGAGCGCGGCACCCCGGCAGCGCCCGTGGCCGTGACGAGCTCAACCAGCGGCGCGGCAGCGGCGACGGCGCCGGAGCAGTTCGATCTGCATCCACATACGGTGCTGATGAAAGGTGCCCATAGTCCGGCGTTTTTCATCTCCTGGCGGAGCCAGCGTGACGTGGTTCATTCGCTGGGATGGAAGTCCGCCTTGATGATCTGGGGCGGGCCCGCACTGACGCTGTTATGCGTTTACATTCTGGCAGCCGGCAGCGGATGGCTGTGAGGACAATGGCAATTTCTTTAGAGTTTGTCATTCCGAGGAGCGCGAGTGACGAAGAATCTGCAATTTCGAAGACAGCAGGTCCCTCGACTGCGTTGGCGATCCGCGAGCGGATCGTCAACTTCGCTCGGGATGACAGCTAAATTAAGAGTGACAAGCGATTTGGGAAAGGCGAAATGAACAACATTCTTTCTCTGGCATTCCTGTTTGCGATGGTCGGCCTGGCGGTCTATGTAGTCATGATCTTCAACGGGCTGATCGCGTTGAAAAACGATGTCGTCAAGGCCTGGGCCAACATCGACGTTCTGCTCAAGCAACGGCACGACGAACTGCCCAATCTGGTGGAAGTGTGCAAGGGCTACATGAACTACGAGCGCGACACGTTCGAAAGGGTCACACGGGCGCGCAGCCAGTATGAGCAGGCGGTGTCGGTCGACCAAAAGGCCCAGGCTGACCAGAGCATGACATCTGCGCTGCGGGGGCTTTTCGCAGTGGCGGAGAACTATCCGCAACTGAAGGCCAACGAGAATTTCCTGAAGCTGCAGAACCGGATCACTGAACTGGAGAGTGAAATCGCGGACCGGCGCGAGTTTTACAACGACTCGGTCAACACCTTCAACGTCCGTATTCAACAAGTGCCAGATACCATGATCGCGGCCTTCATGAGCCTGAAGCCGCAGTCCATGTTCAAGGTGGAAGACGCTGACAAGGCACCGGTGAAGATGAGTTTCGCCGCGGGGCAGTAGAACCTTCACCACAGCGGACACAGAGAGCACAGAGGATTAGGGAACTTCAGTTTCAGCTACGGGAAACTTCAATCGATACACACGCATCAACGTCCTCACCTCCGTAACCGACACGATCCGAGCTTCTCCATTAAAATGACCCAGTGAGCGACGCCACTCGCATCGGCATCCTGGGAGACTTTGACTCGAAGTCTCCAACCCTGCCTGCCATCGAAAAGTCCTTGCAGCATGCGGCGGCGAAGCTAGGCATTTCAGTCGAAGCAACGTGGCTGGCCACGCCTTCCCTGCTCGAGGCGAACGCGCACAAAGTTCTGGAAGGTTTTGACGGCATTTGGGCCGCGCCCGGCAGTCCCTATAGGAGTTTCGACGGCATGCTCAAGGGGATCGAGTTCGCGCGCCGCCGGGATTGGCCGTTTCTCGGGACCTGTGGGGGCTTCCAGTACGCGCTGATCGAATGTGCACGCAACGTCTTGGGCATCAAGGATGCGGACTCGGCGGAAAACAACTCCGGTTCGAAGAACATCATCATTCACCTGGTGGCTTGTGCCGTGCCCGACCGAAAGAAAGGCGCACCCAAGCTGTCGGGCGCGGTTCCGGAAATCCGCCTGCGACCGGGGTCCTACCTGCAATCGTTCTACACCCAGGACACGGTAGTCGAAGAATTCTTCTGCAATTTTGAAGTAAACCCCGATTACGAATGGGCAGCGATGGAAGCCGGATTCCCGGTGGTGGCGCGGGGACCAAAAGGCGAGATTCGCGCCATCGAGTCACCCTCTCACCGGTTCTACATCGCGACTTTGTATCAGCCCCAGCTTTCGTCCAAACCGAAACATCCCCACCCGCTCATTATGGCTTTTGTCCAGGCCGCAGCCGATTGGGGAAGAAAGAAGCTGGAAGATAGCGTGCTGGAGTAGGGGCTGGACCTAAGTTCTGTCCGGGATTCTCTCGGCAATCAGTCTGGAATCAATTCAAACGCAGGGTAACTCCTCGCCAGATCGCGAAACGCTTCCGGCGGCGAACCGGCCGCAACCGGAAAGTAGCGCTGAACTTCCTTTCGGAAACGGTCGAGATAGGTTTTCAAGATTTCCGGCTTGTCCGCGTCGGGGACGGGCCGCAGCCGGAATCTGTGCCGTGCACTACCTTTCTTAAGAACCACTTCTCCAGCAACCTCGGCATTGCGCACCCACTGCGTTTGTCCGCGCGGGGCTACGAGAAATTTCTTCCCGTTGATCTCCAGCAAATCAATCGGCGTAGAGTAAATCTTGCCGCTCTTGCGCCCGCGGACTTGCAGCAAGTAATTATGAGAAAAACCCAGGCCAAGGCCCACCAGGAATCCGAAGACACGGTTGAACACACGCTCGCCGGCACTAGGGGAACGAAACGATGGCCGGCTGGTGTTCATGGCAACCCAACTATTGTAATTATTTCCAGTAGTTGTCTGCAGCAGATCAGTTGTTGCTCCCGAATAGACAACCTCTTCCCTACTCACTAAACTTCTATTGCATGCGACTCGTCACCTTCGAAGATCCCGCACGGCGTTCGCGAATCGGGGCCGTCACTACTGATGATAATCGGATCGTTGACCTGCACTATGCGTGTGCGTTGTACCTGCGCGATGTGGAAAGCGAGAGCGCTTTCTATCGCCTGGCCGATGCCCTGGTCCCCCCCAACATGCTGGCCCTATTTCGCGGCGGCGATACCAGTCTGGAAGCCGCGCGCAAAGCATTTGACTATGTTGTGCAGCAGGGCGCGGGCGTAGCCGGTCCGAACGGGGAGGTCATTTCGTACTCCGCCGATGAAGTGCGGCTTAAGGCGCCGATCGTGCCCAAAAAGTTTTTTCACACCGCGGGCAATTTTCGCGAGCATCACGAGGAAGCGACCAAGGCGGGGTTTTCTCATCCGGTGATGCCGTGGATTGTTTTCTTTCAGAACGTGGACGCAATCATCGGCCATGATGAGCCGGTCATTTATCCCGAGCACCTGACCCGAGAGCTGGATTACGAACTCGAATTGGCCGTGGTATTGAAAAGAGGCGGCAAGCACTTCCCCCCCGAAGAAGCATCAAGCCACATTGGGGGATATGTCATTTTCAATGACATTACGGCGCGTGACATCCAGCGGCGGGAAATGAAGTCGGGAGTGTTCAGCTTCTGCAAAGGGATTGATACGTTCTGCCCGCTGGGACCGTGGATCGTGACTGCCGACGAAATTCCGGACCCGCACAATCTGGCCATGGAGCTACGAGTGAACGGCGAACCACGGCAGCGTTCGCACTCCAGCAAAATGTCGGTGAAGATTCCGGAGATTCTGTCCCACTATTCGCCGATGGGGTACAGCGCGGGCGATGTGGTTTCCACGGGAACGGTTTCCGGCGTGGCGGCGTTCAGCGGAGACCCGAAGGCCTGGTACCTGAAACCGGGTGATGTGATGGAGTGCGAGATCGAGAAGATCGGGATTTTGCGGAACCGGGTGATCTCGTGGGAGGAAGCCTACGGAGAGAAGCCGAAGGCCATGGCGACACAGGAAACCTGAACACAGTTCACCACAGAGGACACAGAGAACACAGAGGCTTCGTTGAAGTTTGCCCTTGTGGCCCCCCAGTGAATTCTCCTTAAGAATATGGACAACTCCAAAATCTGGGTCAGTGAACTCAACGCGCGGCCGGAGGTGCGGGACGCGTTTCCGAAGAGGACAATTCGCTTTTACGACACCACGCTGCGCGATGGCGAACAGACGGTGGGCGTCGTGCTTTCCCCTCAGCAGAAACTGGACATCGCCCGCAAGCTGGACGACCTGGGCGTGAACCGCATCGAAGCCGGCTTTCCGCGCGTTTCACCCGAAGATGCGGAAGCCATTCAGCTGATGCAAGCTGCGAAGATAAAAGCTGAGTTGTGGGGATTTTCACGTGCGGTGAAGGCAGACGTCGAGGAACTGGTAAGGCTGGGACTGCGCGCCTCGGTGATCGAATCTCCGACCAGCGAAATCAAACTCAAAGCCTACGGGATCGCGCGTGATGAGCTGTTGAGGCGAGTGGTCGAGGCCGTCTCGGCCGCCAAGCAGAACGGCATTACGGTGGCATTTTTTGCCGTGGATGGCACGCGCACCGAGCTTGATTTCCTGAAGAAAGTGTATCTGGCAGCGCTGGAGGCCGGAGCGGCCGAAATTGTGGTCGTCGATACTATCGGCGCCTGTGGGCCGGAGGCGGCGGAGTTTCTGGTGTCACAAGTTCGCGGTTGGGTTGGACCGTCAGTTCCTGTGCATTGGCACGGACATAACGATTTCGGCATGGCGACCGCGTGCGCTGTGGCCGCGGTACGCGGAGGCGCCTCCTGGATCCAGGGCACAATCAACGGCATGGGCGAACGGGCCGGGAATGCCGACATCTGCGAAATCGCGCTGGCTTTGAAGTGTCTGTATGACGTTCCGGTTGCCTTGAATCTGGACAAAGCGCGAGATGCCTCGCGAGCGGTGAGCGCCGCGGCAGGATATACGCTCGATGCCTGGAAGCCGCTGGTCGGCGAGAATCTGTTCATGCGCGAGAGCGGAGCCGTAGCCAGCCAGTTTCATATCCCGGAAGCGATCGAGCCCTATTCGTCGGAGCTGGTAAATGCGAAACGCAGCATCGTGCTAGGGAAGAAGAGCGGCCTGGACAGCATCGATCTGAAGTGTAAGGAGCTTGGACTGGTAATCACGCCGGAGCAGCGCGCGCCCATCCTGGCCGAGGTGAAGAAGCGTGCGATCGCAAGGCGGGGATTGGTATCAGACCAGGAGTTCCGGGAGATTGTTGGCAGTTTGGGCACGCGCCTTTGAGTAGCAGCAGTTCTGGCAGGGATCTTTCGACTCCGCGGGATCTTGCGCGGGAGCGCAAGATCTCACTTCGCTCAAGATGACAAGCTTTGGATGCCTACTTTTTGAAGTGCGGCAACACCGCCTCGCCAAATAATTTCGCCTGACCGGTACGGTCGTCACCCCAGATTTCCAGCATGATGTGAGTGCAACCTGCCGCCCGGTATTCTTCTATTCGCGCGATGCACTCGTCCGGCGTTCCAGCGATGGCACAGGTTTTGCGCAGAATCTCTTCGGTCACGGCTTTCGCGGCAGCTTTGCGTCCACCTTTTTCCATGGCATCGGCCACGGGCTGTAGCTCTTCAAAAGTAAGGTTCGCACATTTCAGCAGTTCGTCGGCTGAGCCTTTGATGTTCTGCACTTTGTTGGCAAGATACATGGCAGCCTGCTCGCGCGCGCCCTCCTTCCCCTTGTTTGAATCGCGGCCGATGCTGCCGACGATGACCGAGCCGAGCACAAGCTTGGAGGGATCCTTGCCGACTTTGTGCGCCCCCTCTTCCATATTCTTACGCGAGTAGCGGACGAAGGCCGGTGTGGTAATGCTGGCGGTCAACAGTCCATCACTGATCGAGCCCGCCATCTTTTGCATCACCGGCCCCGTTCCCGCGACGTAGACCGGAGGAACGCCGCGCGGGGTGTGCGCGTCGGATTGCAGCGGCGGCACGCTGGCGGCAAAAACCTTGCCCTGGTATTCGAAGGCATCACCCTTAAGAACGCCGCGGACGACTTCGATGCTCTCGCGCATTACCGTCGCCGGGCCGACCTTCTCGCCCTCGCCCTCCCCGATCTCCTTCATGAAAATCTTGGAGGCACCCAGACCCAGCAAGAAGCGGTCGCCCGCAAGGTCCTGCATGACGCGCGCTTCCATGGCGATTTGCACGGGATGACGGGTGTAGGGAGAAATGATTCCCCAGCCAAGCTGAATGCGCTTGGTTTGCGCCGCGATCACGGCGAGCGCGGCAGTCGAGGAACGCGCCTCGAAGCCATGCTTGCGCCACCAGGGATAAGCTTCAGCAATCCAGAACGTATCGAATCCAGCGCTTTCGCAGGCCTTGGCCATGGCGACGGTCTCGTTCACCGGCTCCATGCTGAGTTGGAGAACTCCGATGTTGAATGGGATTGACATGAGTTGGCTTCCAGCTCCTAGCTTCTAGCTCCTAGCTTCTAGCTACTGGCTTGCTACTCGGGATCTTTCCACGAGTGCTCCAAGGCCTTGATCAGCTGCCACAGGGCTTTGTTCAGTGGAGTAGGTACGCCTGTCTTTTCTCCCCACTGCACGATTGCGCCATTCATGAAATCAACTTCTGTCCGGCGCCTGGCCATCACATCCTGCAACATACTAGCGCGGTGTTTCCCGGGAGCATTTGCTCCTTTTTGTACTAGAGTCCGTGGATCGCCGTGCAATTCAATTCCAAGTTTCTTGGCCACCGCCTCGCCTTCGGCGATCAGATCGTTCGACAGTTGCCCGGTTGGCGCAAACCGCGTGGCCGCGCCATGGTGAAGCAAGGTCAGGGCTCCCACTGGGTTCGTGGCCGCGTTGAAGATCAGCTTGGTCCACTGCGCCCCTCTCGCATCTTTTAACGCGATGGTGTTCATGCCGGCGCGGGTGATGAAATCAGCCAACTCTTCGACCTTGGCCATCGGAGTATATGTGGGCTCAAAGGGGCCGATCCAGGTGTCGCCCTTGATGTCGTAGCCAATGTGCCCGGGAGCGATGGGGTGCCCGGCCGGAAAAGTTGTGCCCCGAATGACCAGCTTCACGTGCTCAGCAATGAGTTCTTCGTTTCCAACTCCGTTTTGCACGGAGCACACCGCGCTGTTCTCGTCGAAAGCGTGAGCCACCTGCGCGATAGCTGTCTTGGTGTGAATGGCTTTGGTGGCGACGATGCCATAGTCGCAGCGTGGGAGTTGGGTAGGGTCACTGGTCGCATTGAGCCGGGCGGTGAAATCTGCGGCACCGGAAAGCCGGAGTCCCTTGGTGCCAATCGCGTCGGTGTGCTCCTTCCACACGTCGTAGGCCCAGACCTCGGCTTCCCCGGCTCTTGCCAGGTGGGCAGCAAACAAACTGCCGACCGCTCCGCAACCGATGATGCAGATTCTCATTCTTCAGACCCAAACGACAAGAAACCAGTTCTCAGTTCCTAGTTCTCAGTTCTCAGAACGTCTTTCTTTGCCGGTGAAAAACTTCCACGGTACGTCAGCCAGGCACTCGCCTTCGGTCTTACCGATGCGATAGGTGTCCTGGGTGTACAAACAGACCTTGCCGTCTTTGTCCACGACCTGCGGATGCAGCGAAAAAATCATGTTCTCCTGAAGCTGCACTTCGCTTTTCGCGCCGATCGCCGGGTGCTCAATCATGGTCGCGCCGATACTGTGGCCGGAAAGATGCCCCAGGGCGAATCCGTGTTTGGCGAAGGTTTCGGACACGGCACGATGGACATTGGTCGCCAATTCTCCGTCTCGCATCAGCTTTCGCGCGGCTTCCAACGCCTCTGGATACGCATCCGCCATCGCTTGAGTCCGGGCGCTGAGCTTGCCACGAATCAGCGGGCGAGAAAATTCCACCCAGTAGCCGCCTGCGCCCGTGATCTCGAGCGAATAGAGCAGTAGGTCATCCGTCGCCACGACGCGATGACCCGGCACCTTGAACGATGCTTCGGCTTCACCATGAGTACCGGAAAGTAAGATATTCATCATCCGTGGGCCGGCACCGCGAGCAAAAAACCTCTCCACCGCCGGCGCCATGATTTCCGCTTCGGTCTTGCCTGGCTCGTAGGCTCCGACCAGGGCCCAGAAGCCGTCGGTGATGATGTCCATGGCGTCGCGCACTTCAGCCAGTTCCTCGTCGCTCTTGACCGCGCGCGCCATGTCGAACTGAAAGTCAAACGGCACGAGTTCGAAGGTGGCATTCGCCAGTTCGCGGAAGTCACGCACGGCCATGATGAAATTCATGCCATAGACGCCGACCCGCTTCCAGCCGCGCTCCTGCCCACGTTCGCGGATCCACTGCCCTGGGATGTCAGGCCAGACGTGGTCTTTCACCCAGGGTTTGACCTTGTCGCCGATCCAGCGGGCCTCGCGGGGGAACACGAGCGTCGGCTCGCCCTGCAGAGGCAGTACCACGTACACGTAGCGATGCACGATTTCAAAACCTGAGAGGTAGAACACCGCACCCTCGAAACCCGCGTACTGATTGCCGCAAACGATGAGCGCATCCAAACCTTCGCGCTCCATGGCAGCGCGGATATTCTTGTAGCGCCGGTCGATTTCTGGTTGGCTGGGCAATGAGGTCCTCAGGATTTGGTCAAGATTGCACGCCGCAGAGCTCCGCTGCAGTCAAAGCGTAGATCTTCGTGATGTCCACCAGGGTCTTGATCTGGACTTTTTCTCCCTCTGTGTCCCGCGGACCGCTGGAAGGACCGTAGTTCACGGTCTCGATCCCATAGCGGCTGAGCACGCTGGCATCGGAACACCACGTGACCACTTCCCGCTCCGGCCGCTTGCCCATGATCTGCTCGTGATTGGCGTCGATCACCTTGATCATCTCGTGCTCTTCGCTGATACGCGCGCCGGGAACGGAAACGTAGGTTTCAAACTCGAGCCCCCAGTCCGGGTGTTTCTTCTCCAACTCGAAAAACATCTGCTGAATGTTCCGGCGCGCCTCACTCATGGGTATGGTCGGTGGCACCCGCACATCGAGAAAGAGATCAGTCTTCTCGGGAGTCCGACTGGCACGCCAGGCGTGGCCGCCGCGAATACCCCCGAGATTTACCAGCGCCTTCTTGCCGCCGTGCGACGCATTCTTCTCCCAGTTCGCAATCCACTTCATGACCGCGTCCATCAGCTCGTACATGCGGCGGATGGAGTTCATCTCTTCACGGCCCTCGCAAAAGGCGGTGTGCACGTAAATGCCCGTGCAGGAAATGCGGACCCACATCGACCCGAAGTGTTCCAGTACCACATGCATGTCGGTAGGTTCACCGAGGATGCACATGTCGGGCAGTACACCGTGATTGACCAGATAGTGCGTACCGTAGCCGTACCCGCGGTATTCCTTGCCTTTGAACTCACCCCACTGGGTCTTTTCGATTTCGCCCGCTACGGCCGCGATGATCACGTCCCCCTTGAGCGTGACTCCCGCACGCTGCAGGGCCTTCACCGCGTGGGTGTAGCACACCAGCGCGCCCTTCATGTTGTAGATGCCCAGTCCGTAGATGAGACCGTTCTTTACAACTGCGCTGGGCTTGTATCCGATCCCGGTCAGAAAGTCCTCGCGGCCAGTGTTCGAGGTATCCATGTGGCCGTTGAACATCAAGTTCTTGCCACCACCCAAGCCAGCCCACCGCGCCACCACATTGGCGCGGCCTTCCTCCACTTCCTGCCAGGTGACATTGAGTCCCAGTCGTTGCAGCGCCTGCTGCATGTATTGCGCCATCTGCAGCTCTGCGCCTGTCGGGCTGGGAATATTGATTACGTC
>JAIQFW010000029.1 GCA_020073105.1 Terriglobia bacterium | reverse complement strand
GGACCCGACAACGTCCTGCGGGTCGACGCGGAGAGAATCGACAGTGTACTGAATCTGGTCGGAGAAATGATCCTGGCGAAATCGATGTTGCAGCAGACGCTGCTCGACTTCACGCAGCGCTTCGCCCGGGACCCGTTGCGCGGCAAGTTCTCCGATGCGATGGCCTTCCAGGCGCGCGTGTTGAACGACCTGCAGCGTTCGGTCATGAAGATCCGGATGGTGCCGGTCGATCAACTCTTCCGGCGCTTCCCGCGGATCGTACGAGACGTCGGCCTGCAGTGCGGCAAGCAGGTCGAACTGGTGGTGAAGGGCGGAGACACGGATCTGGACAAGGGCATTCTGGATGCGATCGCAGAGCCGCTGACGCACCTGGTGCGCAACGCGGTCGGCCATGGGATCGAGTCCGCTGAAGAACGGGTTCGCAGCGGCAAACGTGCTCAGGGTACGCTTCGTCTGAACGCTTATCACCAGGGAAACCAGGTGGTGGTCGAAGTCAGCGACGACGGACATGGAATTGACGCGGACAAAGTCCGGCAGCGCGCGCTGACCCAGGGCCTGTTAAGCGCAGAACAGGCCACCCGGCTCTCGGAAGCAGAAACGCTGGAGCTGATCTTCCAACCGGGTTTCTCCACGGCTTCAGAAATCACGGAACTCTCTGGAAGGGGAGTCGGACTGGACGTCGTGCAGACCGTGCTCGGACGCCTCAAGGGGACGGTGCAGATCGACACCGAGGCCGGGCGAGGCACCACGTTCCGTCTGCGCCTGCCGCTGACTTTGGCGATTATCAAAGCGCTTCTGTTCCGGGTCGAACAGCGACTCTATGCCATTCCGCTCAACGCGGTAGCGGAAATTACCCGCACCGTTGAGGAACACATTCATCAAGTCGAGCACTACGACGTGCTGCAGCTTCGCAACCAGGTATTGCCTCTGCTGCGTCTGGGACGAGCGCCCGAGGCAGGACCCGCGTCCGCCCGCCACAAAGCTTTCGTGCTGGTCATCAATAGCGCCGACCGGAAGTTTGGTCTGATCGTGGACGCGCTGGAGGGGGAAGAAGAACTGGTCATCAAGGCGCTGGACGACCAATCGATCTCGACCGATCTGGTGAGCGGCGCCTCGATTCTGGGCGATGGGCGGGTGGTCCTGATCCTGAACCTGACCGCGCTGGTCGATCGGTTTACGCGCGGCCGCACGGATGGGTCCGGTGGGCGGCTGGCTGGCCTGCTGTCGAGTGAGAGCTCTGCCCTCCAGGCACGCGGGGCGGCCGGGGGCCAAGCATGAAAAAGCCGATCCGAGTGCTGGTCATAGACGATTCCGCCCTGATGCGGAAGTTGATTCCTCAGATTCTCGAGCGGGCCGACTCGATCGAGGTGGTGGGTACGGCCATCGATGGGCAATTTGGGCTGCGGAAGATCGAAGAACTCGCGCCCCAGGTCGTCACCCTGGATCTGGAGATGCCCGGGCTGAACGGGATTGACACGCTGAAACAAATCATGCGGCGGTGGCAGTTGCCGGTCGTGGTGGTAAGTTCGCACAGCACAGCGGGGGCGTCGATCACCCTGAAGGCGCTGGCACTGGGCGCGGTTGACTTTGTAGCCAAGCCGCACGACGTATCGGCGCGGATGCCGGAGATTGCCGATGAACTGATCTCCAAGATCCGGGCGGCCGCCCAGAGCCGCCGGGTCAGCGTGCAGTACCTGCCCGACGCCGATCCGCCGCCTGCTCCTGACAAGCAGGGCCCGGCCGCACCGACGCAGATCGTCGCCATCGGTGTTTCGACGGGTGGTCCGAACGCGTTGCAGTACGTTTTTTCGCAGTTGCCAGCGGAGTTTTCAGGGAGCATCGTGGTGGTCCAGCACATGCCGGAAGGATTTACCGAACTGTTTTCCCGGCGTCTGGATGAAACTTGCCCGCTCCGGGTGAAAGAGGCGCAGTCGGGTGATTTGCTGCTGGCGGGGCGGGTGCTGATCTGTCCCGGGAACCGCCATATGAAGGTCAAGCGAATGCCGCTGGGCAATGTGGCGGTGCTGGCCGAAGATGCGCCGGTCAACGGACATCGTCCTTCGGTGGACGTTCTGTTCCGGAGTGTGGCAGAAGAATTCGGCCCGCAGTCCATCGGCGTCCTGATGACTGGGATGGGAGAAGACGGAGCATCGGGCTTGGGTATGATCCGGGCGGCGGGAGGATTGACCATCGCCCAGGACCGGGAAACTTGTGTGGTGTATGGCATGCCCCGGGCGGCCGTTGAGCGGGGCCACGCGATGCGGGTCGTGAGTCTGCATGACCTGCCCGCCACTTTGCAAGCGCAATGCGCACTGGAGCGCACGCGGGACACCGAAGGCCGACGGTCGACGAGTGCCGGAAGTAACTAGAGTTATCTACCCGAAGGCATGGGTACCGTGGTTTAGTGTTAGATGGGGAGGAGTGCCATGGAAAAGTTTGCGCCCGTAAAAAGGAGCGAAGACGGACAGGCGGTACGCTACCTGATCGTGGATGACTCCGTGTTCGCCCGCAAGAACCTGGCCCGAATGGTGGAATCATTCGGTGGACAGGTGGTGGGCGAAGCCGGAGATGGGGTGAACGCGATCACCGAGTACGACCGGCTGAATCCCGACATCGTTCTAATGGACATCACGATGCCCCAGATGGAAGGCATCGAAGCGGCCGAGAAAATCGTCCGCGATCATCCCGACGCCCGCATCGTCATGGTGTCCTCGGTCGGCTACCAGGAGAACATCGTGGCGGCCTTGCAGCGCGGCGCCCGGCACTTCGTGCAGAAGCCGGTGAAGCCAGAGGTTCTCTACGAAGTGATCAAATACGTGATGCGCGACGATGGAGTGGCGGCGCGTGGCGCCGGAGCAGGGGTCTAGTCATGCGCATGGAGTTGATCCAGCCCTTTATCAACTCGGCCGATGCCGTGCTGGCGCAGGGGCTGCAATCGCCCACTTCCATCGAGAATCTGACGATGGAAGAGGAAGCCTACCGGAGAAAGGGAGTGGCGGCCCTGATTTGGGTGACCGGCGACATCGAGGGACGAATCATTTTCGACCTCGCCCCGGAAACCGCGGTGCGCGTGGCCAGCAAGTTTGCCGGGACCGAGCTACCGGAATCAGATGAACTGGTGCGGGAGACGGTTTTCGAACTGGCCAACCAGATCATCGGCAACGCGGTCACATCGCTCAACGACCAGGGTTTTCATTTCCGCGTCCATCCCCCCGCGCTGCACACCGCGGACCATGGCCCCAAGACCAGTGAAGACACGGAAGCATTGGTTATCTGCTTCGAGACCTGCATCGGCGATGTCTTCATGAATATCGCCCTGCGCTATAGCCACTCCCACAGACTGGAAGCGGCGGTAGGACAGTAGGCGGAGTTTGATTGTTGATTTCTGATTGTTGACTTTGTAGGGACTCAGCCATTCAGCAATCACAAATCAACCATCGGGAAGCATCTATGGCCCTGTCAGAACAAAGACCGGATTCTGCAGCGTCACCGCGGTACCCGTACCGTTCTGACCGCTCGCTGTCACGCCGGACGCATTCGCGACGGTGAAGGTCCCCGCATTGGCGGCGATGACCGAAAACGTCCCATTGTTTCCCGAGTCCCCCATGCCGGTTATTGCCACTCGGACTCCTACAGTGAGTGGCGGGCCGGAAACCAGGGTGTACGCATAGGCCGTATTTGCGCCGCTTTGGGTTGCCGCTGTTATGCGAAGCTGGGACGGCTGCGCGGCACTGATGGGCGCCGGCACCTGCAACAGCAGCGTATCGCTGGAAGGTTGAATAATCGCGGTATTCCCTGCATCGCAATTCCCCACATAAACCTTGGAACTATCGGCAGCCGCCGCTATCGACAGCCTGGACCACGTCTGGGTGGCACAAGCGGCGGGAACGGACGTCAACGGAATGGTTGTTTTGGCGGTTAAGCCGACAGCGTTCAGCACCACAACCCCCGAAGTCACCGTCCCGCCGCTGACTGCTGCCGTGGAAACATAGACCCGGCTGCCGTCCGGCAAAGCCGCCACGGAGACTGGATTCGCGACCGACACAGTCAAGGCGGTCAGCGCATCCGTCGCGGCTTCCAGGGATGTCAAGGTGCCGGCTGCAGGGTCAACCACGTAGATGCGGTTCCGCTTGGAGTCGTAGATCATGAAGTTGGCACCCGCGCCAACCGAGACCGTGCTAACCACCGCGTCCAAGGAAGTATCAATCGCCGCTACTTGGCCACTCCCCCTATCCAGCACGTAGACCCTCTGGCTGTCCGGTCGCGCCACTACCCAGACCGGAGAAACCCAGGCAAAACCTGTCAAGGGTGCGCTGGAATTCACACTCTTGTCGACAGTGTTGATGCTGGTGACCGAACCGCCACTCCCGTTGTTCCCCTGGTTCGCCACATAAAGCTTTTGCCCGTTCGGCGTCTCAGCCATGGCCACGGGTTGAACACCGACGGGAACAGTATCTGTAAGCACGGTGCCGTTATTTGAGATCACAGAAATTGTCCCGGCTCCGGGGTTGGCTACATAAGTACTAGCGGTCTCGGCAGTCGTCACAAAGGCGGGAGCTGAACCCGCGGGCAGGCTGACCGTCGTAACGGGCGTCGGATTCGACGGTGAAAATTCAGAGACTGTGTCGTCCGCAGCGTTGGCGACATAAACCCTAGTAGCGTTCAGCGCCAGGGTGGCATGTGCCGGCATAAGACCTACCGTCGCCTGCGACACCGCGGTATCGCCCGAGACATCGATTGTCGTGCTGGCGCCCGCATTGTTGGAGCCATTGCCGCTGAGCACGATTGCCACGTGAGCAAACGCGGGATTGGGCTGGTTAGGAATGACAGGGTTGGCCACCGGCCGGTACGTCTCCCCACAACTGATACAGATCAGGAAGAGGAGAAGGCTGCCCGCCACCCGCGCCGCTCGCCCCGCAGTCATCGATACCCTAGTCTGAGAAAACGAAACACTCATAGAGTCCCGGGAGAATTCTCTATTCTAAAGGCTGTCCATGAGATGCGCCAGAGCGCACGCCAAGTGCTCGCTTGTTCTCCACAGGGCTGGTCAGCGCGCTCTGCGGCTGTTCTCCGCGAGCTCTGCGATTTCAGGGACAGCAATTTGACTCAGACTCTCTTGAGGTTAGTGCCCAAAGACAAGTGCAGGGTTGCACGTGGCGGCTAGGATAGTTAGGTGCTTGAATTTCAAACCGCCGAGTTTCCGGCCGAGGTTGGCTAAATGCCAAGTGCTAACTGCTAAGTACCCCTACGCCCCTCCGCGGGATCTCTTTCCTGCAGCAGCTTCCCGCGAAGTGGCAGCGGGTTTCTTCTTCCCTTCCATCTCGGCCAGACTTTGTTTCAGCGCCGACATCAAGTCCACGACGGGGGCCAGCTTCTTCGGTTTTTCCACCTCGGCGATCTTGCCGCCTTCCAGCTTGGTTTGGATGAGGTTCTTGAGATTGTCCTGGAAGTTGTCGTGATATTTCTCCGGATCCCAATCGGCGGCGAGAGCTTCGATGAGCTGGTGGGCCACCTTGACTTCTGCGTCCTTGAGTTCGACGTCAGGAGCTCCGAAACCCTCTACCTTTCGGACTTCCTCCGCGTAGTACATGGTGTGCAACATCATTCCGCCTTCGTGCGGGCGCAGGAAGACGGTGTATTCGCGGTTGTGCATGGTCAGCTTGGCGATCGCCACATACTCACTCTCTTCGAGCGCCTTGGTCAGCAGCGCATAGGGCCGCCGTCCGGCCTCTTCCGGAAGCATGTAGTAGGATGACTCGAAGAAAACCGGATCGACCTCGCTGGTCTTCACGAATTCCAGGATCTCCATGGTCTTGGCGGTTTTCGGCTCGATCTTCTTGATCTCCTCCGGCTCGATCACGATGTACTCATCTTTGCGATACTCGTAGCCTTTGACAATCTCGCTGCGCTCGACCACTTTGCCATCCGCCAGGCAAACGTACTGCTGCTTCAGCCGGGACAGGTCATCACGATGTAGCATGTTGAAGGAGATGCCCGAGCTGCGGGCGCCAGAAAACAAGCGCACGGGCATGGAGATGAGGCCAAACGTCAGGTATCCAGTCCAAACCGAGGCTGCCATAAGTTCCCCCGTAGCAGAACGACGCCAGAGCCGCGTCGCGACGTGAGTTTAAACTACAACGGAAGGTTTGATGCACAAAGGTGGCAGTGGTAACCGAAAGTTAAAGCACGATTCGCTGGGGCATGGTCGAGAGTAACACAATGGGTAGTAGTATCTGTCGTGGCACCCGCAAAGGGAATGCGAGAACTGACCCAAACTGCGTTGATGGTGCTGGTGACGGATGGGGCACACCCCCTCTGGGTCGCTGGCGTTGTCACGCTGGCATTTACGGTCTTGGCGCGGTGGGTCCGGGGGGTCAGCTTTTCTGGCGCCATCGCTGGAGCGGCGATTTGCTTTCTGCTTTATTCCGGCATAGGAGCTGGGGCGTTTGCCGCGTTGGTTTCGCTCTTTGCCCTGACCTGGACCAGCACGCGTTTCGGCTACCGGCGAAAACAGAAACTGGGGACGGCCCAGAATCGAGAAGGTCGGACCGCGTCACAGGTTTTAGCTAACCTGTCCGTGTCCGCCGTCTGCGCGACCCTCTCCGCCACCACGGGCAGGACCGTTTTCGTGCTTGCGACCGCCGCAGCCCTCGCAGAGGCAGCCGCCGACACCGTCTCCAGCGAGTTAGGACAGGCCGGCAGCGAGAAAGCCCGCCTGATTACTACCTGGCAGGAGGTTCCGGCGGGCACGGATGGAGGTGTCAGCGTGGCCGGAACTGCTGCGGGCATTGTAGCCGCCATCCTGATCGGCACAGTGACGTTCCTGGCTGGTCTGACACCCGTCAGGTGGGTGGGGATTCTGGTGGCTGCCGCCATCCTCGGTATGGTCGCGGACAGCTACCTCGGTGCCCTGTTGGAACGCCGGAAACTGCTGAACAACGACTGGGTTAACTTTCTCGGGACGCTGGTGGCGGCGGGTGCAGCCATGTTGCTGGCGTGAACCCACCAAGAAACCAACCACAGGGGACACTGAGTACCACAGAGGACATGTTTCCAGAGCTTTCCCTGTGCACCTCTGTGGCCCCTGTGGTTAAGGTATTTTCATCCTGGATCTTTCCCCGCAGGCCATGCCCGGCAGTTCCTTGAAAGCAGGCCGGTGACGATGGAAAATGAAAGCACCCCCGGCTTCGACCCCGGCATCTGAAAAAGATATCAATGAAGATCCGAACGTTTATGGTGGGCTGTGCGCTGGCGCTGGCCCTGCTGCTGTTTGCGCAACATCACGAGCCTTCGATTCAGCCCTCGGGCTTCCATGCTGTGATGGACCTGACGCACACCATCAACCCCCAGGTTCCCACGTACGAACTCACTGACAAGCCGGTCTATCAAGCCAGGACGGTGGCAACGATAGACAAGGACGGCTATTTCGCCCGCGACATCTCTCTACCCGAGCATTTCGGGACCCACCTCGACGCCCCGGCCCATTTTGCACGCGGGATGTGGACCGTGGATCAGATTCCGCCGGAGCGATTGATTGCGCCGTTAGTCATACTCGATGTCACGACGGCTCCAAAGTCCAACCCTGACTACCAGGTTTCGGTCGAAGACGTAGCGAATTGGGAGCAAGCTCACGGCCAGATGCCAGAGAATGCGGTGGTCATCGCGAATACCGGATGGGAATCACGCTGGAACTCGCCGCGAGATTATCGCAACGCAGACACCAAGGGCGTCATGCACTTTCCCGGATATTCACTGGAGGCCGCAAAGTTTCTGGTGGAAGGGCGGCACGTCCTGGGTCTCGGCATTGATACTCTCAGTATTGACTACGGTCCCTCGAAGGACTTCCCGGTTCACCAGTACACTTTGTCACGCAGTGTCTACCATCTTGAGAATGTGGCGAATTTGGAACATGCCCCGGCCGCCAGCGGCATGGTCGTAGTCTCTCCCATGAAATTGGAAGGCGGCTCGGGGAGTCCGGTGCGAATTTTCGCCCTGCTGCGCTAACGAAGTTCTGCAGCTTTGCCCGCTTTGCTCTCATCTCAGGTAATCAAAGAGGAGGGACAAATGTCCTTTCCGCCGGGCGAGGACGCCCGGCCTCGATTCCACAATTCCGAAGAGAGGCGAGATGAGCGACCCGCGTTATCCCGTAGGAAAATTCACCTTTTCTGGTCCGATCAACGAATCGCAGCGCAACGGCTACATTGCTGACATCGAGCGCGCCCCAGCGGCGTTGCGCGCCTCCATCAAAGGCTTGTCCCCGGAGCAGATCGAAACTCCGTACCGTGACGGGGGCTGGACGGTGCGCCAGGTCGTGCATCACGTCCCGGAGAGCCACATGAACGCCTACATCCGTTTCAAGCTGGCCCTGACCGAGGATGAGCCGACGATCAAGCCTTACATGGAAGACCGCTGGGCGAAACTTGCCGATGTCCCGGCGACCCCCCTTGAAACCTCCCTGTCTCTTCTGGACTCCCTGCATGACCGCTGGGTACGTCTGTTGCGTTCGTTAAGGTCCGAGGAGTGGAAGCGCACCTTCAGGCATCCCGAGATGGGCGAAACCTTGAACCTGGACAAGAGTCTTGCTTTGTATGCCTGGCACGGACGCCATCACGTGGCCCATATCACCGAACTGCGGAAACGGATGGGATGGTGATGGCGAACTCTTCCCGTCGCAGGAATCCTCAACGCAATCGTTATTGGTTGAGGCCGGCCTGCCACAGAACATAGCTTACCGCCTCGCGCAGCACGGCCTCCGCACGCTGCCCTGCTGAGCGCGGGCGAGAATCGGGTCGTGGCGCGATATGGACCTCTACTCCCTCGTGCTCCAGCAGTTTGCGGATCCGGAACACATGATACGCATCGCTGACCGCTACGCAGCTGTGCATGTGATTGGCGCGCATGATGCCCGCCACCCGCTCCGCCGACTGCGCAGTGTCGGACCCCTGGGTCTCCGCGATCAAGTCGGAATCGGGGATTCCCCGAGTCATCAGATAGTCGTGCCCGACTCCGCCTTCACTGTAGCGGGGGTCGGCGGCAGCTCCACCCGTGGTGATGACCACCGGAGCTACTCGACGTTGAAACAACTCGAAAGCGTGGTCGAGGCGGGCACGATAGACCGGTGAGGGCCGCCCGGCATACTCGGCTGCGCCAAATACCACAATCGCATCCGCGTGAGGAATTTCCTGCTCTGAAGCCGCGCGCTCGATTTGCACACATACCGCGGCCAGATAGCTGATGGCCGCAATCCCCGCCAGCGCGACCAACCATCTGGTCCAGCGGCCGCGGGAGATCACGTTCTCTGCCACTTCGCTCATCCCTGTGCGAAGAACTCGGAGATCTCCTGGGAAGGAATGGCGCCTTCGCGCATGATGCGCCAGCGAGCTTCCTCGTCGGTCAGGTCAACGATCGTGGAAGCTGTTTCACGGGGCGAGGTTCCCCCGTCCACAATGATCGAGATACGCTCCTGGAGCTGATCGCGCACCGCTTCGGCCGTGGTGCATTCGCTCTCTCCGCTGAGGTTGGCCGAGGTCGCCGTGATCGGGATTCCCGCCGCCTGGACCACGGCCAGAGGGATCCGTGCATTGGGGACTCGCAAGGCCACGTTGCCGGTGTTGGCGGTCACCTTCAAGGGAAGCCGGGACGCCGCCCTGACGATGATGGTGAGAGGTCCCGGCCAGAAGCGGCGAGCCAGTTTGTAGAATTCCTCGGGCAACGGTTTCGCCAAGTCCTCCGCCTGGTCCGTGCTCTCGATCAGCAGCGACAAAGGCTTGTGGCGAGAGCGCGACTTGATCTCGTATACGCGCTCAACCGCGCGCAGGTTGAAAGGGTCCGCTGCCAGGCCATAGAAAGTGTCGGTCGGCATCCCCAGAACCTCACCCGCGCGAATCTGATCGGCGGCGTACCGGATCAGCGACGCCTCGGGGTTTTCCTTGTTTATCTTGACGATCTCCGCGCGCACACGATTCCTTCTGTGAAGATGTTCTGAATCCGCGAAAACTAACATACCATGAGCGAGCGGTGCAAGCCGAGAACGGGTATGATTCTGGGCAGATGAAGAGAGCCACAGCCGGCCCCGACCCCGCTATTCACCAGCGTTTGCGGCGCATTGAAGGCCGCCACAATGCGCTGGTGAAGGAGTTGCGCAAGGCCTTCGCCTACGGGGAAACGACGGCAGACGGTTACTGCGCGATCGAGGGCATGCACATCCTGGAGGAGGCCATCCGCAGCGGGTTGAAGTTTCGTGCTGTCTTCTTCAGCCATGGTGCGGAACCCAGAGCAGCCCGGCTTCTGCCCCAGATTGGGGCCCACGTCGAGACGGTCCTGCTTCCCGATAAGCTTTTCGCCGATACCGTTCCCAGCGAGACGCCCCAGGGGGTCGCCGGTCTGGTCCGGTGCAAGACCTTCACTGCGGAAGATGTGCTGGCCAAGTTCCAGGCCGGGCCATTGCTGGCGATCGCAGGAGTTCAAGATCCGGGGAATCTGGGCACGATTCTACGATCAGCCGAGGCTTTCGGGGCCGGGGGAGTGCTTCTGGGAGAAGGCACGGTGAGTCCGTTTAACTCCAAAGTCGTTCGGGCCTCCGCCGGTTCCGTGTTCCGGTTGCCAATCACCAAGACAAAGCTGCTCGAAATGCTGCCCCAGCTTCGCGCTCATGGCCTGCGCCTGATCGCGACTTCGTCTCACAAAGGCACGCCGCTTCCCGCAGCCACTTTGACCGGCCCATTGGCCATCTTTATTGGCAGTGAAGGCGCAGGACTGTCACGAGACGTGCTGGCAGGAATGGATGAAGTCGTGGCTATACCCCATACACCCCGCGTGGAGTCACTGAACGCCGGGGTGGCGGCGAGTATTGTGCTGTATGAAGCGGCAAGGCAAAGAAGATAATTGTTGATTCTTGATTGTTGATTGTTGAATTTCCGAGCCGAATTTCAATCAACAATCAAAATTCATCAATCAACAATGTGGCTATGAGTCTTTTCCAGCCCATCCCGTCCGGTGACAGTTCCTCCGACCGCACCCGGCCGCTGGCCGACCGCATGCGCCCGCGGACGCTCGACGAATTTGTCGGGCAGGAACACCTGGTTGGCCCGGGCAAGCCGTTGCGTACCCAGATCGAGCGCGACGATCTCGGCTCGCTGATCTTTTGGGGACCTCCAGGGACGGGCAAAACCACGTTGGCGCAGATCATCGCGCGCATGACCAAAGCCGAGTTTGTCGAGTTCTCGGCCGTGCTCACCGGCATCAAGGAGATCAAGCAGGTCATGGCGGATGCGGAGCGCGCCCGCCAGTACGGCACCCGTACCATCGTCTTCATCGACGAGATCCACCGCTTCAACAAAGCGCAGCAAGACGCCTTCCTGCCGCATGTCGAGAAGGGCAACATTCGCCTGATCGGCGCGACTACAGAGAATCCGTCGTTCGAGATCATTTCGGCTTTGCTGTCACGAAGCCGGGTGTATGTGCTCAGGCCGCTGACGGAAGAGCAAATCGTTGTGCTGCTGAAACGCGCGCTGAAGGACGAAGAACGCGGCCTGGGGACGATGAAGATCAGTGCCTCCGACGAAGTCCTGGCTAAGATTGCCGCCTACTCCAGCGGCGATGCGCGCAGCGCCTACAACGTGCTGGAAGTCGGGGCGACGCTGACTCGCGGGCGCGCAAGCACGGAAACCGGCGCCGAGATCACCGACGGGATCGTTCAGGACGCCCTGCAGAAGCGGGTTCTGCTCTATGACAAGACGGGCGAAGAACATTACAACCTCATCTCGGCCTTGCACAAGTCAGTGCGCAACAGCGATGCCGACGCTGCCCTTTACTGGTTGGGACGCATGCTGGAAGCAGGCGAAGATCCCTTGTACATCGCACGCCGGGTGGTACGGATGGCGGTGGAAGACATCGGCCTCGCCGAGCCCAACGCGCTCTCCCTGTGTATGGCGGCGCGCGATGCGGTGGACTTCATCGGCATGCCGGAAGGCAACCTGGCCCTGGCGCAGGCCGTCGTCTATCTCTCGCTCGCACCCAAGTCAAACGCGCTCTACACCGCTTACACCGACGTCCAACAAGATGTAGAAAGGACAGCGGCTGAACCGGTACCGCTGCATCTGCGCAATGCGCCCACAGGGCTAATGAAAGGTTTGGGATACGGTCAGGGTTATCAGTACGCTCACGACCTCGAAGATAAGATCGCCGACATGCAGTGTTTACCGGACAATCTGCGAAACCGGGTCTACTACCAGCCGACGAACGAGGGGGTAGAGAAGCGGATTCGCGAGCGGCTGGAGGAGATCAAGCGGCGAAGATCGCGACCCGAAGGGCGAACCTCTCCGGCGTCGGAAAAATGAATCGCAATGTCCTGCCACCTCATCTTATAATAGAACGTAAGTGCTTTTGCTGCTTTAGCTTACTCGAAGTCGGAGGAGGGCAGAAGTCATGGCAACCACTCCCAGAACAACGGCCCCCGAATACCTCTCCGTTCGCTCTCTGGCGTTCGATCAAGTCGACGACTTGCTGAAGCTGCAGAAGGCCGCGCAGAAGATCAACTCGATCCTCGATCTGGATCAACTCATCGACAAGGTTGTCAACGACGTTGCCCGTTCCTTCGGCTGCGTCGATGCAGATATCTACCTTTACGATGACGAACGCGGAGAATTGGTGCTGGCCTGTGCCCACGGTTGCAAAGGGTGCACCGTTCACGGAGACCATCACAGCCTGAAAATCGGCAAAGAAGGCATGGTCGGATACGTCGCAGCCACCGGCCAGATGCGGTACGCCCCCGATGTCCGTAAGGATCCGTACTACATCGGCTGCGAGGAATCGACGCTTTCTGAAGTTGCTATTCCTCTCCACGTGGGAGGGCAGTTGGTAGGGGTCTTCACGACCTCTCATCACGATCTGGATGCGTTTCCCGCTACCCAGCTCCGGTTGCTGCAAGCGCTGTGCAACGACGTTGCAGTTGCAGTGCACAATGCCCGGCGTTTCCAACAGGAACAGCGGCAGCGGGAGCAAATGAGCAGCGAGGCCCATGAGGCCCGCATCATTCAGCAGGCCCTGCTCCCCAAAAGTTCACCTCACATTCCGGGTTTCGCGGTGTCCGGACTTTCGATTTCTGCCGGAGCCGTCGGAGGCGACTGGTACGATTTCATCTCGCTTCGCGATGGGCGCTGGGGCCTGGTGCTGGCGGACGTTTCCGGGAAAGGTATGGCAGCGGCGCTGCTGATGTCTGCCACTCGCGGCATGCTGCGTTCCCTGGCCGAGGCCAACTGCAGCCCCGCAGAGGTTCTGAGCAAGTTGAACGGCTTGCTGGTTGGGGATTTCCCCGCGGGAAGATTTGTAACCATGGTTTATGCCATCCTCGATCCAGCAAAGCGGAGTGTGACCTTCGCCAATGCCGGGCACTTGCGCCCCTTACTCGTCAGCGACGGTGTGTCGCGTTTTCTGGATTCCGAGCGAGGAATGCCATTGGGGCTCGCGTCCGGTGATTTCTCGGAGGCTGAGGTCTCGCTGCCGCCGGGCTCGCGCCTGGTGTTCTACAGCGACGGAATCACCGAAGCGGAAGACGGGAAGCAGGAGGAATACGGAGCACAGCGTCTGCAGAACCATGTGGCGCGTCCGGACGCCTCCGCCGACAGCATTCTTGACGACGTACGCTCTTTCGCTAACGGCGCAGGGTTGCACGACGACGCGACCGTGATCTTTGTGAAGGGCTGAGCACCAATCAGCCGAACCGCGCCCGGTGCTCCTTCAGGATGCAGCGGTCCATGACCACGAAAATCCCGTGTCTGCGGGCTTTCTCCGCGGCTGGTTCGTTAATTACATCCTCTTGCATCCAGATTGCTGGGACTTTCAACTGGATGGCCTGATCGACCACCTCGTCGACAAACTCCGGCCGGCGAAAAATGTTCACAATGTCGATCTTCTCGGGTACGTCAAGTAAGGAGGGATACGCCTTCTCCCCGAGCGATTCCTTGATCTCAGGATTCACCGGAATGACGCGATAGCCCTGACTCTGCATGTATGCGGAGACGCCATGGCTGGGGCGGAGCGGACTGCTCGAGAGCCCGACCACGGCAATGGTTTTGGAGCGTTTCAGCAGTTCAGCGACGAGATCAGTCTCCGGCAAGGAAGCCATGGGAAACTATTGTAAATCGGCCGTCGCGCCCGTGAGGACAACCGCGCCCACACTTAGCTCTTCTTGTTGACATCCAGCTTCTGCCGGAACATTTTCGTCGCCAGCTTGCGCACCGTATCCGACACTTCCTTATTTCCGGAAAGGTGTCTGAGGTCCTGCACAAGCAGGTTTTTCATTAGGCCGAGAGAAACGTCAATGGGAGTTCGCGGGTTGAAGGTGAGATTCCGGACCACCGGGTACATCTTCATGAAGCGCCGCTTCATGGGGATTTGCCGCAGCACAGCCTCAAGAACGTTCTTCTGACTGGCGAACTTCTCGACCTCGCCGTCGGTCAGCTTCGGTGATTCCAGGACGGCCAACGCCACGATCTTTGTGCCATCCCGAATCAGCAGCGAACGCTCTTCCTTGTTTCCCTTCATCGCCAGCTGAATGCGACCCTTGATGTCCAGCTTGGAGATTTTCTGCAGTGCGCTGCCGCGTTGTTCGTCGGCACTCAGTATCCACTTCTTCATCGGTGTACGGTGCGGAGTGGCAGCATCCTCATGCGTCCCCTCGGATTGGGCCCCCGCAGCGGCGGCCTTGGCTCGTTCGGCTTGTTCGCCGGGCTCCACGGCAACTTCCTCATGTACGCCGCCTATCGGCTGAAACGGCTTCTCCGCTTCCGCCCCGATTTCGTCGGCATGTTCGGCCAGGAAAGCATTGATGGCTTCGTCGGTCAACTCCTCCGAGCCATCTTGACCCGGCGTGGCTCCAGAGGAAGCCGCGACCTGGTGTTCCTGCGGCGGGGCTGGTGGCGCTGGTTCGGCGTTCTCAGCTGCAGGCCCACTTCCCCCAGACAAGATCTCTTCCTGGATTCTTTTGGCCTCATTCCCTCTGACGTTCGGGTTCGAAACCAGCACGTTCAGGACCACCGGTAAATGACTGACCCGTGCACTGCTCAGCAGGACCTCCACCTGCTCGCGAGTTGCCCGCTTCGCAAGCGCAGCCAGGGAGCTTTCGCTGACCGCGCAATTCTCCACCAATGCGGGCAGCAGCACCGGCCTGAGGTTCTCGGGATCGATGAAGTAGTTCAAAACTTCTTTCGGCGTGGCCGGATTCGCGGCCGCCTCGCTCGCAGACTTCTCATCCCATCCCGCCAGGGTCATCCGGGCCTGTTCGCCGAAGACCTTGTTATGGACCGCGAGGTGGACCAGGATTTCGATCATCTCCTGGGGAGGAACCAGAAGCGCACCCTTGGCGGCGAACTGCATCACGTTGGACGGTAGCGCCGATTGGCGGATGACCTCGATCATACGTGGCATAGAACGGCCTCTGGCTCCGATAATCCTGGAAGTTACAGGATCAGGCAGGCAGGCGCTTTTCGCCAGATTTTTCGTGCCAGGTAACGTTACCAAGGGCACCATCAGCGAGGTCACGGCCGGGGTGAGGAAACCATACGGGCTTGCGCGGCTAGGGTCGCCGGGAGCGCTTGCGGACTAACAAGTTCAGTTCGCTAACCACGCGCTCCAGTTCGTTGATCAGCCGATTCGGCTTCTTGCGCTGAAATTCGTTCAGTAAGGCCCGGTAGTACCAGAGCGTCCCCTCACGCCTGCCCTGAAACCGCTCCCAAATTGATTCTCCGGATTCACGGTAGTCAGTGAGGATGGTCCGGGCATTGTGGAGTTTGTCGGCAACCGACACCAGGCGCGTGTCTGCGTCAGCAGTGCGCAGATGCTTCAGGTAGTTTTCCTTCCTCTCGCGCCACGGTGGCTTCGGGAACGTGTCGCTGTCAGTGCAGCCCTCAACCACGTGGGCCACGCGCTTACCAAAGCGGCGGCGGACCTCCTTCAACATGGGAGCGCCACCACAGTCTTCAACGACATCATGCAGCAGGGCTGCGATCGCCAAGTCTTCATCGCCACCGGCTTCCAGCACTAAACCGGCAACACTCATGAGGTGGGCGACATAGGGGGTGGATGTGCCTTTGCGACTCTGGCCGGAGTGCTTGCGAATTGCAAACAGCAGTGCCTGCTCGAAGCGACGGGTGAGTTTTAGCGAATATCCTAGTCTTGAATTCTTCATCCCTTGCTACGCTGCTCAGTGTGAGCGACAGTCCCGCAGAGTGCGTCATCACAGCAAGCCACCCCCTGAATTGCCTTGATTCCCTCCCTGACGATGAATGGAACCATGATCAGAGCCGCAAACGGGTCTGCCCACCACCAGCCCACGACCCCGTTCAGCGTCAGCCCGATCAAAAGAATTGCGGAAAGGTACGCGCAGAAATCCGTCTGGCGCGAGTCGGCTTGAAGAGCACGGCTTTCGATATCCCGTGCGACCTTCCGTTTGGCGCGAGCCAGCAAGGGCATGACAATGACTGAGGCAATCGCCAGCGCCACACCAGGAATGCTTTTTGCTGGCGCCTCGTGCCGCACCAGCGCTTCCATGGCTTCAAAGGTCACGTAGGCCCCCAGCGAAAGGAAGCTAAGGCCAACCAACCGCAGCGCCATTCGCTCGGTACGTTCGCGACTCTCGGGGTGGAGGTCGCTCCGCAAACGCCATAGCAGCACTCCCCCCGAGAAGACCTCTATCATCGAGTCCAGGCCGAAGCCTACTAAAGCGATGCTCCCTGCAATCACGCCAGACAGGATGGCAATGAATGCTTCCAACAGGTTCCAAGCCACGGTGAGGTATTCGAGACGGACCCCACGCGCTACCCTGGCTTCCCGCGTGGTCATGCCGACTTTTCTCCTCGCCGCATCTGCAGATACGCGCGAATGAATGGCTGCAAGTCACCGTCAATCACACGGTCCACATCCCCGATCTCCATCTTGGTGCGGTGGTCTTTAATCAGACGATAGGGTTGCAGCACATACGACCGAATCTGTGAGCCGAAATCGATGTCGAGCTTCGAGTCCTCAATCTTCCGGGTGGCTTCGCGTTTCTTCTCCATCTCGTGTTCGTAGAGTTTGGAGCGCAGCATGCTCATGGCGCGGTCTTTGTTTTTGTGCTGTGAGCGCTCGTTCTGGCAAGCCGCCACAATTCCTGTCGGAATATGGGTAATGCGGACAGCGGAATCGGTGGTGTTCACATGCTGTCCGCCCTTGCCGCTGGAGCGGTAGGTATCGATGCGCAAGTCTTCAGGCCTGATCACAACGTCAATGCTGTCGTCAATTTCCGGAGAGACGTAGACGCTGGCGAAAGACGTATGCCGCCGTTTGGCCTGGTCGAAGGGTGAAATGCGGACCAGGCGATGCACGCCGATCTCGCCAGTGAGCAGGCCGAAGGCGTATTCGCCGTTGACTGCGAAGGTCGCCGACTTCAATCCTGCTTCTTCGCCGGGCTGGTAATCGTAAAGAACGGTTTGGAATCCCTGCCGCTCGGCCCACCTCAAGTACATCCGCAGAAGCATGTCGGCCCAGTCCTGCGATTCCGTTCCGCCAGCTCCGGGGTGAATGGTAACGATGGCGTTACGGGCGTCATTCTCGCCGGAGAGCAGGGTCTCAGTCTCCAGGTGATCAACTTTGGCGCGTAGACCGTCAATCTCCCGCCGCAAGTCGGCGTCAACGGCTTCGCCTTCGCGGGCCAGTTCGAAATAGGCAGAGATGTCCTCGCCTCGGCGCACCAGGTCAGCCTCCGTAGCCAACATGTCTTCCAGGCGCTTCTTCTCGCGCATTACCTGCTGGGATTTTTGAGGATTCGACCAGAAGTTCGGGTCAGAGACTTGCTTCTCGATCTCGCTCAGTTGCGGACGCAGTTTGTCCGCGTCAAAGGTACTCCCGAAGTTCGCGGACTTTTTCTTTCAACACTTCGTATTCCTGTTGCAGTTGTTCAACCATGAAATTCTTCCCTGTCAGGCCGACGTTGCAAGCAACGTGTCTACGCTAGTTTATTGTAGAGACGTAGCTTGCTACGTCTCACGTGACCGACGGTGCACCAGAAGCGCCGCCACACAAATTATCGCACACAGATAAGCAAACCAGTCTCCGTGGCGAGTGTAGAAAGTGGTAACGTTCGACAAGGCGTAAGGGGCCAACAACGCGGTGCGGACCTTGCGCGGAGCACTGGCCACGACGCGGCCATACGGATCGATCGACGCCGTGACCCCGGTGTTGGTGTCGCGTAGTAGCCAGCGGGAGTTCTCGACCGCCCGCATGCGCGCTTGCTTGAGGTGCTGCGCGTAGGCGCCACTGTCGCCGTACCAACCGTCATTGGAGATGTTCACAAGGACTTGCGCTCCCTGAGCGACAAATTGCCGGACCTCGTCCGGAAAAATCGACTCGTAGCAGATAAAGACCCCGAGCTTGGCGCCGCCAGCATCGAGTGGCGCGCGGGAAGTTCCCCGGGAGAAGTCCCCTACTTCTTTGGTAAGGCCCCCAGCAAACGCGAATATGCGCTTGAATGGCACATATTCGCCAAACGGCACGAGATGGGCCTTGTCATAGCGTGAGACCCATTCCCCACTTGGGCTGACCAGCGCAGCGGAGTTAAAAAGCTGGGTGGCATGCTCAGCCGTCATGCTGGCGTTGAGGACCCCAACACTGCCCACCAGGACCCACGCGTTGGTCCGCAGGCCGACAGCGCTGATGGCTCCGCGAAAGATGGGATCACTCGCATAAAAAGGCGCAGGCGATTCCGGCCAGATCACCAACTGAGGGGGATGCTGGTCATCACCATCGAGGTTCAAGCTCAGCTGGGTTAAGTCGTGCAATGTGGAATTGAAATAGTCTCGAGTCCAGTCGGCTCCCTCCAGGATTGGAACATTGGCCTGCACCAGAAGGGCAGTCTTGTCCGCTGGAACGGCCGGCGCGGGCACTAGACGCCCCGACTGCAGAACCAGGGCGGCGCTGATGGCGGCCAACAGTAGCGGCTTGCGCGCCTCGCGTCGAACCAGGAATGCGGCAGCTAAGGCCGAGTTGACCACCATGATCTCGAAGGAAATCCCATAAACCCCGGTCACGGTCGCGATCCGCGCCAGCGGGACGTTGTCCACTTGACTCGTGCCCAGCAAATCCCAGGGAAATCCCGTGATCCGAGTGCGCGCCAGTTCCACAGCCACCCACAACACCGGGGCGAGCAACAAAGCCCCGCGGCTGAAAGAACTACCTCCCGCAAGCCCACTGATGAGCAGACCGAACAGCCCGTGGTAAATCGCCAGATAGAGGCAAAACAAAATCAGGATCCCCACCGCTGCGGGCGCATTCACGCCGCCGTACTGGCGCATGGTGGCATATATCCAATAACAGGTTCCGCCATACCACAGGATTCCGCAGACGTACGCCAGAAGGAAGGCCTGCAGATGCTTCGCCGGGAGCAACCTGATGCCAGCCTTGATCTGCAGCGTGTCAGGCTTTCGTGCTCGCAACAGCGCGACCAGCAGCGGCGTCACCGCCACCCAGCCCAGCATGTACAAGTCAGGCAGTGGGAACACTAGAATCTGCAAGACCGCAGAGAGGAGGACCAGGAGCCAGGCACTTTTGTCGATCTGCCGCACCTGGCAAGGATAACAAACCGGAGTCAGGCTCCGGGCTTCAGGCTCCAGGCTCCCGTCGTTTCTTCTACAATGCAGGACATGCGACGCAATATCATCTTTTCCCTCGTTTTGATTCTATGTTTCCCGCTGATCGCACTGGCCGCACCCGCCACGATGCGCCTGGATTACTATCACACCGGCAATGCGACGACCGAGATGTACAGCGTTGACCGGATCGTGATCGAGCCGACACCCTGGCCGGGAGATCTCGCCAAAATGATCGACGACAGCAATCTTGGCCACTACTTTTTTGAAGTTCACGACCAAGCCACCGGCCGTTTGCTCTATTCGCGGGGATTTGGCTCGGTGTTCGGCGAGTGGGTAACGACCGAGGAGGCGAAAAATTTCAGCCGCACGTTCTCCGAGTCGCTGCGCTTCCCTGCGCCCTCAGCCCCGGTAAAGATTGTTTTAAAGGAACGGAAGGACGGCGAATTCCACGAGGTCTGGACCACATCCATCGATCCCAAGGACAAGTTCGTTGATACCTCGCGCCCGCCTTCTCCCGGGCCTCTTTTAGCGATCCAGAAGAGCGGCGAGCCGGCTGGCAAGGTTGATCTGCTCATTATGGGCGATGGCTATACAGCGGCCGAGCGCTCGAAGTTTGAGAAAGACGCCCGGCACTTTACCGAAATTCTGTTCAGCCGTTCACCTTTTCGCGAACACCGAAAAGACTTCAACGTCTGGGGCTTGTGCCCGGCAGCTGAGGAATCCGGGGTTCCCCGCCCTTCCGCCGGGATTCATCATCGCTCGCCTTTGGGCACCACCTACGACACCTTCGATACCGAGCGCTACGTGTTGACCACGGAGAATCGGCCGATGCGTGACTTCGCTTCGTATGCGCCGTACGAGTTCGTCGAGATTCTGCTGAACGCGAAGACTTACGGCGGCGGGGGCATCTTCAACCTGTATGCCACCGTGGCGGCGGACAACGAATTTGCGCCTTACGTCTTCGTGCATGAGTTCGGGCATCATTTCGCCGGCCTGGCCGACGAGTACTACACCTCTCAAGTGGCTTACCTTTCGCCGGAGAAGAAGATCGAGCCCTGGGAGCCAAATGCCACGGCGTTGCTCGATCCCACCAACCTCAAGTGGAAGGATCTGGTGACTCCCGGCACGCCGACGCCCACGCCATGGCGCAAAGACGATTTCGAATCCATGGAACATACGATCCAAGCGCAACGGCGAGAACTCCGGGCACAAAACCGTCCTGAATCCGAAGTAAACGAGCTTTTCAAGAAGGAACGCCGGAAGGAAGACACATTGCTGGGCGAAGACAAATACTCCGGCCGCGTGGGCGCCTTCGAGGGAGCAAACTACGAAGCCCACGGATATTATCGACCGCAGGAAAACTGCATCATGTTTACCCGGTATGAATCGTTCTGCGCCGTGTGCAGCAGGGCCATCGAGCGAATCATTGGAATGTATGCCAGCCAATAACTTGAATTAACCACAGAGGGCACAGAGGAAACCAGCATCCTCAGTGTCCTCTGTGGTTACGAATTTCAGGCAGACGACCTCTTACAAAGTTGACCACCTCGGCCGTCACATACTCCGGTGGCTGGATACGAAAGACCGGCCGTCCGGCAACCGGCTTCAAGGAAATCCCGCTCCACAGGACATCGTTGTCGTCGCGGGGCCCATGGAGGATGACCGCATCTGCCAAATCCAGGAATTCCTGCGCCGACCGCTTGAAGTCGGCGGTTGCCGGATCCAGCACGGTCAGGTAGAGATCAGGCCGCACGAACTTGAGAATGCTGTTCGACTCCAGAATCACATTCTCGGACTCCGCGAGTCTGCCGCGAATCGCTGGCATCGCTTCCGCCAGGCGGCCTTGCTCCGTCCTCACCCACCATGCATTCGCCGCCCCTGCCGCAAGAAAACGGGAAGTGTCAGAATCTCCAGCGCGGTCTTTTTCCTCTGTGATCGCCCAGCTGTGGTCGTCCGTGGCGCAGTGGCAGGATGTACCATCCCGAGAGCAAATACCGTGGCCGTATTGCGTGATCTTAAACGCCGTCCAATTGTATTGCGGCAACGCCCCAATGAGACCCGCTACGACACTGGTCTTACCCACGTTACGGGAATGCCCGCCGATGACAACAACTGCCATAGGAACCCACGCATCTCGCGGGCGGCGCCCGCGCCACACGAACTGCCTACTCTTTCTTCGCCAGGCGTGCCAGCGCCGCCAACTGCTTTAGATACTCCCCAACCGGCTTCGCCGGAGTGCCCCAGAACGCGATTCCCTTGCCGCGCAAGACTTTGTGAGGGAGCACGCCCCCCTGGCCACCCAACATGACGCCTTCTTCGATGCGCGCGTGCTCGCCGATGCCGACCTGTCCCCCCAGAACGACATTTTTTTCGATCGTGATACTGCCGGAAAGGCCGGTTTGCGCGGCAATCACCACGTCTTCTCCGATCTGGCAGTTGTGCCCCACGTGCACCAGATTGTCGATCTTCGTGCCACGCCCAATTCGGCTGACATCCAGGGCGCCCCGGTCGACCGTTGTGTTCGCGCCAATCTCAACGTCGTCTTCGATTTCCAGCCGTCCCACCTGTGGAAACTTCTCATAACGGCCGGTTCCTCGATCACGCACGTAGCCGAACCCATCGCTGCCCAGCACCGCTCCGGAATGAACAATCACGCGATTGCCCAGCCTCACGCCGGGGTACACAGTGACGTTTGGATAGAGCTCACAATCGCGGCCAATGCTCACATCGGCGCCAATTACCGTACCAACGCCTACCCGTGTTCCCCGGTCGATGACCGCGTTTTCGCCGATCACCGCCCGCTCCTCCACAATGATGTCGTGACCCAACCGCGCCGAGGAATGCACAATCGCACTCGCGTGAATGCCAGCATGCCTGGCTATTTTGGGGATGAGAAGTCGAGCTGCTCGCGCAAATGCCAGGCGCGGCTGGGCCGCGAGGAGCAAAGGTTTAGACTCCTTATTCCCCGCCGCGAAAACGCCTGCGATCACCGCAGATGCACGCGACTCAAGGGCCAGGCGCAGGTTCTTCTCGTCCTCGACGAAAACCAGGTCGCCCGGCGATGCCGCGGGTATGCTCGAAATCCCCGTGAGCACAACCTTTTCGTCTCCGATGATACGGGCTTGTACAAACTCGGCTACGTCTTTGACTGAGCACCGCATGGCACCTTTTTATACGTTTGCCAGGGGAAAGGAAAGCACAGGACGGCCGGAGGCGCGTTTTACCTTGCCACAATGGGAATCTGGGTTGGCGGCTCCAGCGGAGGCGGTGACGTATCCCGGTTGCAAATTGACCCGCCCTTGCCTGGTTCTAGAATGCTGTCATGGAGCGTAAGGTTTTCTGGATCCTCTTCGCGGTGCTCGGAGTCGTGGCGGATATCGTTCTGCCCATCTGGTGGGCGCTGGCGGCGACCATTCCCATTGTGTACGTGAGTTGGTGGGTCGCCTATCGTAGCGATTGGTTCTGAGCCGGAAGCTAGTACAAGGGCGGCTGACCCGGCGGCCGGGTCTTCCAGCGACGGTGTACCCAGAGCCATTGGTCAGGATATCGCCGGACGTAGTCTTCGATGATCTTGGTAAATCGGGCCGTATTGGCCAGGGCATCCGCGTCATCATCGCCGGTACGCACCAGGGAAACCGCGGGATCGAAACGCAGACGGTACTTTCGCAACACCGGGTCCCAGATGGTGAATCCGGGAATGACGGCCGCGTCGGTTCGCAAGGCGATTCGCGCCAGACCACTTGCAGTACAAGCCGGGACGCCGAAGAAATCCACGAACACTCCTTGCGTTGAGGTCATATTCGTGTCCATGAGAATGCCCACCGTCTCGCCCGCTTTCATCGCCGAGAGCAGTCCGCGAACATAATCGTCCTTGTCCACCATGGAGTTGCCATGCATGCCCCGATATTGGCGAGCTAAGCGGTCCAGGTATTCATTGTCCAGAGGCCGCATGACCACCCGCAGCGGGTGTCCCTGAAGAGAATGGGCGAAGGCTGAAAGCTCCCATGCGCCCAAATGGCCGGTCAAGAACAGGACTCCCTTGCCCCGTGTCACCGCACGCTCGAAGTTTTCAAATCCGTCGTACACCACGACCTTACTGACATTCGACCGAGTGTACTCGGGGAACAGGCAAACCTCGGCCAGCTGGCGCCCGAAGGAAGTGAAAACTCCGCGCAGGATACGAGCCCGTGCTCGCCGGCTTTTTTCGGGAAATGCCAGCGCCAGGTTCCGCATTCCAACTCGCCGCAGGCGGACATGCAGCACATAGACGATCCAGGCGAGCGTGATCCCGGAGAGCCGCGCTAACGGACGAGGCAAGGCCCCGATAAACTTGATCAACAACCAGGCAACCGCGTATTCGAGACGCTGACGCATGTGGCGGAAAACCGCGACGGTAGCACCGGGCGAAATCCCGTGTCAAACCTGGACCGCGGGCCGGGCCAACTGTGGGCTGCGTTGTCTTCTACTTCGCTGCCTCCTTGGCCCACTTCGCCAAGGTTTCAAGGAAGGGATACGCGGTTTGCGGAGCGGCGGTGGCGCCTCCAAGAGAGGCTTTCGTACTCACCATGTGCCCGTAGAACTCTCGCGTGCTGTCCTTATCCTGTCTGACCACCGCGCCGTCCAGCGCCACCCCGGCAAAGACCCCCCGAGCGCGGGAATAGCTCAGTATCTGGGCGCGCAGCTTCCAGTCCGTGTCCGCCGAAGCGTGCCGGCCCACCGGTCCGGCCGCAACGCTGGCATCCGCCCCGAGCTTGAACTTGCTGGTAAGCAGCTTGTGCATTCCGTCGTCATTCATGATGAGCATCACCAGATCGACCGCCTGGGCCCCGATCTGGAAGCCAAAGCTCCCGCCTTCGACGCTGAAGAAGGCCGGCGCACTCCACCCCTTGGGGGTCCGGCAACTGGCAACTCCGCGACCGTAGCGGGCGCCCACGATAAAGCCCCCATTCAGCATGGTGGGAACAACCGCCACACACTCAGCCGAGGCAAGCACCTCTTCCGGCATACCCTGGTCCGGCGCACCTTGAATTTCATTGAGGACGGCGGCGGCCGCTTGCACCCGCTCTGTGGCCTTGTTCTTTGACTCATCCGTGGCCCAAGCCGTTGCCGCAAGGCAGATCACAACCCACACCAGCAGAACCTTTTTCATCTGTTCTCCAACATCGTGACAGAAATTTCCTGGAAGATCGATGCTCTCTGATTCTAAAGGATTCGGGTGTGGGGGAAAGGGTTGGCGTCCGGCGAGAAGGAGGGTAGTCGATTGATTACCTGGCGGGTGAAAACTAAGGCAAAAAAATTCGGGGTCGGCAACGGTGACCCTAAATCTCCGCTCCCAACCCCGTCTCCCAGGTTCTGTGGTAGGTGAGGCGAGTATGCTTCAGAGCGGAAAAGCCGGCAAGATTACCCAGGTCACTGTCCTTTGGTAACTGCCTCGCGGGCCGGGCTTACTTCGCCGTAACCAGCGAATGCGTGATGGCATGGACGGAAAGCGCGATCCGGTTCTGCACGCCCACCTTGCGCATCAGCTTGGCGACATGGGCCTTCACGGTGCGTTCCTCGATGCCCAGGGCCGCGCCGATCTCCTTGTTGGAACGGCCTGCCACCAGCATCTCCAGCACCTGCTTCTCCCGGTCAGTGAAGGTGACTCGTCCCGCGGGGAAGATGCGCCCTGGCGACGTCGACACGCGCTCGATGAACATCGAAAGCACGCGCCGCGGCGCCCACACGGAGCCCTCGTTCACCACCCGGATCGCCTGCACGAACTCGGCCGGCGATGCGGCCTCGTCCACGTAGCCCTTGGCCCCAGCAGCGATGGCCTTCAGAATGGTCTCTTCGTCAATGCCCGCTCCAGTCACAATGATACGGAGATCCGGCCGGCTCGCCTTCAGGCTGGCCATCACATCAAACAGGTTCTGACCGTTGCGATTGCCCAGCAGGATTAAGTCAACGTTCTGCAAGGTCCCAATTTCGGGGAGCGAAGCAGAGATGAGCTCAAAATCCGACTCGTTGTCGAACAAGGCCCGGAACCCTACAAACCGCAGGGGATCGCTTTCCACCACGGCAAGGCGAATAGGAGTTTTCTTTGCCAGTGCAGCTTTCGCGCCTGTAGCAGATTTCATAGCATACCTACAATGATAGATGGGCCTAGAATAGCTGCATTCGCCCGTGATAGAAAGCTTCGTAATGGGTCTTCCAATTACGGGAGTAACGTCGCGAAACAGTCCAAAATACGAGGGTGAAAGCTGATGAAACCAGGTTACGTACGGGCCATAAGCTGGACGTTTACTTTGATTCTGGCAGGAACTCTGTATCCCGCGGCGCAAGCCATCTATCAGCCAAGGTTCCAGGGAGACCCGGCACGCTCCGAGTCGGAAGCGGCCGCCCTGGGCTACATGCGCACCCTGCTGCGGGCGCAGCATCTCTACAACAAGAAGAACGGGAAGTATGCCGCGTCCCTGGCCGACCTGGTGCACACCGGCACCTTCACCCGCCGCATGGTCAACACCGATCGCGGCGACTACACCGTCAGCTTCCAGCCGCACAAAGACGGGTTCGACCTCGTGCTCACCCCCAAGCAGCAGGATGCCGAACACCGGTCTTTCTTTGCGAAGGAAGACGGCGTCATCCACGGGGACGAGGCGAAGGCCGCGGACGAGAACTCGCCGAAGATCAAGTAGGCGCGAACCAGGGACACCAGGCATATGACAATTAGTGAGCTGGAAGACAAGTTGCCGAATGGCTTTCACGATTCATACATAGTAAGTGTTGCGATGGACTTCCTTGCTGGAACGTGCCGCATCGAACTGGATGTCGATTATGACGATCCTGACCCTGATACTTTAAGGAGAATGAAGCTCCAGCTTAAGGACGTTCATTTGATCGCGCTGGGGCCTCAAGATCCAAGTAGCTCCTTTTCTCCCGCCGGTACAGTTTGGGTAGATGGGTCCGCTACCACGGAGGAGATATTCCCAAACTTAGAGTCGTATCGTAAGAATGCTCCTCAAGGGACGTTTTTCTACAGTTTCTTTCTACGCGACGCTAACACTTACATGCATCTTGCAGCTAAGGAGGCTCTGTTCGAGGATGTCTGATACTTGAACCATCTTCCGGATGTAGATCAAACCACAGGCTCCTCACGACCCCCCCTTGATTTCCGCCGCCTTCCCGTTGCGATACGTCACGCTCACCGGCTTGCCCCCGTTGGGATAGTTCACCGTTTTCACGTTCGGGTCGCTTTGCCGCTCCGGAACTCCCATGCCGATGGCAAAGTAAGCCTGCAGCTCGTTCATCCCCGGCTTGACCTGGTGCTGGCTAATGGCTTCCCAAACGTCCCCCGGCCAATGTTTATACAGTTCGTGCGGATCCTGAATGTAGAGCATCTCGTCGGAGTAGATCTGGTAATCGCTGCCCTTCACTGAGCCGATCGAGAACGCATAGCTCCTGCCCTCTTTTTCGAATACTGCCATCACTTGCCGCTGGTCCACCGATCCCGGCGTAGCCTCGGTGACCACATCGGTGATCTGCAATTTCTCAATCGGCAGCAGTAATCCGGCTTCATGCTTGAAATCCGTACGACGGTTTTGATACGGGTAGTAGGTGTAGCGGTAGCCTTCCTTCACCCACACCGGCTGCTCGGTCAACTGCCGCGCCGACCTCAAGTCATAGGGGTGAAGCCTCTTGGGAGTTACGTAGTAGTCGGGGTTCAGCGCAGTTGCGGGTTGCACCGCTTGTCCAGGCGTAGCATAGCGGTGGTGCAGGATGTACGCCGTCCGTACCCCAGCCACGACGATGGCCACCGCCAGTGTTATTTGTATTCTGCGTTTGATTTCAGGACTCATTGGCTTTGAATGCCCAGCTTCTCACATCCCTGAGGTAAACTGTTGTTATCAGGAGAATCCATGCCGGCCGTTACCCAGGACGAAGTCATGAGCGCGCTGAAAGAGTGCTACGACCCTGAGATTCCCGTCAACATCGTGGATCTGGGTTTGATCTATGGGGTCCGCTTTGAACCCGCTTCCCCCGATCAGAAAGACGGCGAACAAGATGTCACCGTGGACATGACGCTCACCGCCCAAGGCTGCCCCGCTCATGTCATGATCGGAGAGCAGGTCAAGTCGCGCCTGGAACAGCTGCCCGGTGTCCGTAACGCCAGCGTGAACGTGGTCTGGAGTCCGCCGTGGACGCCGGAGCGGATCAGCCCGGAAGCCCGAAAACAACTGGGCATCGAATAGCCGGCAGCAACCTTCCCATTACTTCAAAGCGAATCGAACCTCAACGCATACCTTATACTTCCTCCGAACCACTTTGGAGGATGGAATGCGGAAGTCTGGCTGCCTGATCAGAATATGCATGGTGTTCCCGCTGTGCCTGGCCCTGGCTTCCGCTCAAGCCAAACCTCGCGCCCGTGACCTGGGGGTTCCCTTCGACGGCACGCCGGGGCCGCTGAACGCCATCACCGACGTGAAAGGCGTAGAAGTCGGCCATACCACGCTGATCTCCGGAGAAGGACCGCTCAAGGTTGGGGTAGGTCCGGTGCGCACCGGGGTCACGGCGATAATGCCGCGCGGCAAAGATTCCAACGATGCTGCCTTCGCGGGGTGGTTCACCGAGAATGGCTCTGGGGAGATGACGGGAACAACCTGGCTGGAAGACTCGGGCTTCCTCGATGGACCGGTGATGCTGACCAATACCCATAGCGTAGGCGTGGTGCACGACGCCGTCATCGCATGGAAGGTGAAGCATGGTGTCCCGGACGAGGAAGGCTACTGGTGGTCGGCGCCGGTCGTCGCTGAGACTTGGGACGGCAGTCTGAATGACATCAACGGATTTCACGTCAAGCCGGAGCATGCTTTCCAGGCTCTCGACAGCGCCCATACGGGGCCGGTCGAGGAAGGCAACGTGGGCGGCGGCACGGGCATGATCTGCCATGAATTCAAAGGCGGGATCGGCACTGCATCGCGGGTGCTGGATACGAAACTCGGCCAGTACACGGTGGGCGTGCTGGTGCAGTGCAATTACGGCGATCGCGATCAACTCCGCATTGCCGGGGTGCCCGTGGGGCAGGAGATTCAGGACAAAAAGGTCCGCAACAAAGATGTAGGGTCCATTATCGTGGTGGTCGCGACCGACGCCCCGCTGATCCCCACCCAACTGAGGCGAGTTGCCAGGCACGTGGCCATGGGTCTGGCAAGAGACGGCAGCTATGCAGGGAATGGGTCGGGCGACATCTTCCTCGCCTTCTCAACGGCCAATCCCGGGGCCATTTCTCCCAGCGGGCTTCATCAAGTGACGATGTTGCCGAACGACTCGCTCGATCCGATTTTCCTGGCCACGGTGCAAGCCACCGAAGAAGCCGTAGTCAACGCTCTGGTGGCGGCCGAAACCATGACCGGAATCAACAATCGGACGGTGATCGCCCTGCCGCATGATCGCCTGCGCGAAGTGTTAAAGAAGTACAATCGGCTGGTCAAATAGCGGCCTCTCGGTCCGGAATCCGACTCAACTGGTTCCTGCAGCCTGCGTTCGCGGGTTCGGATCCCGCGCGGCCAGGTCACGTTTCTCGACCTCAGCGGTCAGTAGTCTCACGACCCCTTCCTGGTCCACCGGCCTCGAAAAGAGGTACCCCTGTCCCAGTTCACAACCCAGGCTTTGGAGATGCTCCCGGTGGGCCGCAGTCTCCACGCCTTCAGCGATGACTTTCAGATCCACGGCGCGCGCAAGTTCGATGATCAAGCGGACGATCTCACGCGCTTCGCCATCCCTGTCCATGTGCATCACGAAGGAGCGGTCAATTTTGAGCGTGTCCACGGGAAAGTGGCGCAACCGGCTGAGAGAGGAATATCCCGTCCCAAAATCGTCGATGCTGATGGAGAGCCCCAAGCGCTTCAGTTGTAAGAGCGTGCGTTCGGTTCGCTGGGGATCCGCCATGGCGACACTTTCTGTGATCTCCAGGTGCAGCCTGCGGGGGTCCAACCCCGTTTCCTCGAGTGCCGACCCAATGACGCTCTCCAGGTTGGCCACCGCAAACTGCCGAGGCGAGACGTTCACCGTCACACTCAGATGGGAACAGGATGGAAACTTGGATTGCCAATCCTGGGCCTGCCGGCAAGCTTCGCGAAGGATCCACTGTCCCAGAGGCACCACCAGCCCCGTTCGTTCCACAGTGCTAATGAAACTATCCGGGAACACCAGGTTGGCCGGGGAACGCTGCCACCTCACCAGTGCCTCAAAGCCGGCGATGGTCCCGGTCTCAAGCTGCACAATCGGCTGATAGTGGATTCGAAACTCCTCTTCCTCAACCGCTCGGCGCAGGTCGATCTCAAGATCGAGTTGCTTGACTGCCGTGGTGTGCATTTCCGGGTCAAAGAATTCACAGCCTGCCTTGCCCTGACTCTTCGCACGGAACATGGCGATGTCCGCGTCCCGCAGCAGGTCCGGAGGTCCTCGGCCCGATCATGTGGGGTCGTGCTGAGGGCGATTCCGCTGCTGGCCGAGGTAAACACATCTCGTCCCTCCACCGACAAGGGGGCGCGCAAGGCTTCCTGAATGCGTCTCGCCACTCGCATGGCATCGCTGGGCTCATGAATCGAGCCTACAAGAATGGTGAATTCATCCCCACCCATTCTGGCCAGGATCTCATCGCTGCAACCCGGGCCACTTCCCTCTCCCCCCGTCGGGCGGGCAACCGCATCCTCAAACCGCACGCAGTTCGCCAACCGCCGGCCGATCTCAATGATCAGCTCATCACCTACACCATGTCCCATGGTGTCGTTGAAAACCTTGAAACTGTCGATGTCGATGAACAATACCGCGAACTTGTAACTGGAGTTCTTCCGGGCCCGCTCAAACGCGCGCCGTAGCCGGTTGAAAAACAGCGTCCGGTTTGGCAAGTCGGTTAAGGCATCGTGAAGGGCGTTGTGTTCCATCCTCTCTTCCGCCCGCTTGCGTTCGGTGATGTCCCGGTTGACGATGACGAACTTCTCCGCCTCACCCTTCGAATTTTGGACCACGCTGGCGGTAGACTCGAGCACCAGCCATCTTCCGTCCTTGTGCCGCACGCGGTATTCCAGCCGCTTGCCAACCCCGGTTCGGCGGGCCTCCCCGGCTGCGGCCATGACTTTCTCCCGGTCCACCGGGTGGATCTGTTGAAACGCGGGTGTGGCAGCCAGTTCTTCGCGCGTATATCCCAACACTCTTTCGTATGCCGGGCTGTTGTAGAGCCGCTTCCCGCTCACATCGACCACTGCGATCATGTCCGCCGCATTCTCGCTGATGAGGCGAAACAGTTCCTCCCGTTTGACCAGACGGCGCTTCAGCCACTGCATACGCTTCTCTTGATAGATCACGAAAAGTGGCATCAACCAGGCCAGCCAAATAATGTTGCGGACGGAGCGGCCCCCAGGGAACGACAGCAAGATGACGGTCTGGGAATACCAAGTGAGCTGAACGAACAGAGTAATGACGATCGCCAGGAGCGACACGGCGGTGCCGGAAAGCCGGAACTGCCACCTGCCAGCAACCGGCGGGCGCCTGCGCAGCGTTGTTGCGCTGCTGTCCGGCCCGGATGAGGGGGGTGGACTTCCGCTGCCTCGGATACCGCCGCTTACAAACACAAATCCCCTTTCAGATACACCTCAGCCCGCTCAATTGTCGGCCTCCCGGCCGAGGAATTCACGGTTTTCAACCAGAGTAAACATACTTCGGTAACCGGGGCTGGCGAATTCCTTATGCTGCCAAGACGTTAACGGAGGAACCACAGCCCGGTTGATTGGGGGTCGGCAGGGGTGGGGCGGTCAGTAAATCGCGTATCCCGGCGCCGGATTGCGCAGGTTGGGTTTGGAAGCCATCAGCAGCAGGGCGCCAATCCGCTTAAAGGCCCGCAAATCTTCCAAACTGTGAAAGGAGGTGGTCTGGTAGTCATCCGGTGTCGGCGTATCGTCCGGAATCTGCCGTGCTTCGACCTTTTCGAAGGCATGCCTTCGCAGCAGCTCAACGTATTCCGCTTGCGATCGCACGTGTACCGGAACTTTCAGCTTGTCCACCCACTGCAGCGAATAGGGATTGTCCCTGTAAAGATTGATCAGGATGAACAAACGTCCCTGTGGGGCCATGACCCGGAACAATTCGGCTAGCGCCCGGTCCTGGTCCGGGTAATAGTAGAACGACTCCACCGAGAGCACCTTGTCGAAGAAGTTTTCTTCCCACGGGATCTGCTGCGCCGAACCCCAGACGTACAAGACGTTGTCGAAGTCTTTCGTGGCCGCGCGCGCCCGGCGGATCATTTCATCGGAAACATCCAGGCCCACTACCTGTCCGAAGCCTTCCGGCCCGTCCGCTGCCAGTCGTGCAAGCAACCTCGTGGCCCATCCCGCACCACATCCCAGGTCGAGCACGCGCTCCCCAGGGCGCAGGTCCATCAGCCGAATGGTCTTCTCGGTGATGTCGAGGTGATGGCGCTCCATCTTCTCGCCTTCACCTTCGGAAGCCCAGCGGTTGAACTCGTTCTGCAGCCGCTCGTCGGGAGTTGGGGTCTTGTCCGGCACGGCGTTGTCCTTGGTGGTTGATTCTATAACCACCCGGGCCGCCACGTCGCACCAAGAGATCGTCAGCCAGGACGCCAAATTTTAGTACGTAAAGGACTGAAGCTCGGTCAATTCCGGCGTGACAATTACATAACCCGCCCGCTTGCTGGGGTGCAGTGCAATGAGCGCGGAACTTGCGGGCAGACTCAGGCCGTTGACCGACTCCAGAAAATTCCCTTGCTCGTCGAAGATCTGGATGCTGCTGCCACTCGGGGCCGTACTGGAAAACTCCTGCCCGATCAGGAAGACCTTGTGGATGGGGTCGAACTCAACATCCTGCCCTCTCTGGGCCTGACTGGTGGCGCCGGGGAGCTGCACGATGATGCCGGTGTGCGTCGCCAAGTCGTAAAACTCCACGCTGAAGTCGATCTCGGTAGTAGTGCATGCGATCCCCTTGACAGGATCGACCGCTATCCCGTTAATAAGGCCAAAGCCCAAGCCGGTAAATTCGGTCTGTTCCCCGGTGGTCAGGTCCACAATCCCGATCACGGGCGAGCAATTGGGGCATCCATTGCCGGAGCCCAGAATCGCCTGGTTGGTCGCGCTGTCATATGCCATGACCGGAGAAAAATTGAAATCAAATATGGGATCGTCCAGCGTGATGCGCGGCCCAAAGGTGTTGGCCGCAACATTGCTGCTGAAGACGACCGACTGGTTGCTTCCGCCATTTTCAAAGGCAAAAACTGCCGTGTTGGCAACCCCCTGGCTAGGCGCCACTACCGCAATGATTTCGTCCTTCTTCAGGGGCGGCGTCCAGCGGCCGGTGAATTTGTTCGCATTGACGGGATCAAGAGTGCCGTACAAACGCTTGTCCACGAAGCCGTTTTTGGTGTGTTCAAACTCCACCAGCCCGACGTTTTTCCCGAAGATTCCCCACGTGACAAAATCGTTCTGGCTGTTACTCAGTTGCTTGATGATCTTGATGGTCTTGCCGGTCTTCTGATCGAAAGTCTCGACCGCCACATTGTGACTTCCGTCGGGCAGGGTAAGCGCTTCGCTCAGCAGGCCCTCCGTACCGGTCCTGTCGATGTCGTACCCCAGGATGAAGCCGCCCAGCGCGGTGTGCACGAAGACGCTACCCGGCGCGGGCGAGGGATGAGACAGCAGAGGCGCTGGGCCATTCGTCTGGGATGTGGCACGAACGGGAAGAACAAGGCAAAACAGAGGGAACAGGATGGCTGTCGTGAGAAGTGCCACGGCCAGTGCGCTTTTCTTGTCGTTCACGCTGCGTCCTCCTAGGATTGGTTTCTTGACCACCTAAAGCTCTGATTTACGGCGCAAACAATCTAGTCCGGCCGCGCTCCCTCTGTGTCAGAGATTTGTAAAAGATTTCCTTCTGGCGACTGATTTCCAGCCGCCCCTGGGCCGCCTCTGGGCCGGGTAGGGGCCGGGTAGGGGCCGGGTGCGCTGGTCGCCGGAGCCCGGAAATGTTAGTCAGGAAAGGGATAAAACACCCTGAACGAAGTCGTACGGACGGCTGCCCTGCAAGTGTGCTACATTTCCCTTCCTCATGGCTTCAAATCCGCAGCCGCCGGCTGAAGCGGTGCCCGACGTCTTCTACTGCCCGAAGTGCGCCGCAGAGGTCCCCGACCCGCTTATCTGCGGCGACTGCTCCGCTGTTATCTGTCGTCGCTGTGGCACGCCTCTGGAATCTCCGGACGAACTGGGAATCGGGTGACCGATGGAGTCGCCCGCCGCGCCCCCGCCCTCCGTCACGAAATCCGCCGATCAACCCACCCTGATCCGTGGCCTCTCGCTCTTGGATTCAGTACTGCTTCTGGTCAGCGGCATCATCGGCTCATCCATTTTTCTGACCGCGAAAGACATTGCAGGCCCGTTGCCTCAGCCCGTCCTGTTCCTCGGCGTCTGGGTGTTGGGAGGCGTGATCTCGCTCTTTGGCTGTGTGGCCTTCGCCGAACTGGGCTCGATGTTTCCCGATTCCGGAGGACAATACGTGTACCTGCGCGAAGCCTACGGCGACCTGGTGGCGTTCCTCTATGGATGGATGCTGTTTGCAGTCGCGAACGGCGGAACCATCGCCGCCCTTGCCGTAGCCTCGGCCGCCTACATGGGCCAGATCATTCCGCTGATTTCCCAAGAGCACGTTGTGTTCTCGATGCTGGGCATTACTCTGACCCGGGCCCACCTTGTCGGTCTGTTTCTGATTGTCCTGCTCACCTACGTCAACGTGATCGGACTGCGCTGGGGAGCGCTGCTGCAAAACCTCTCCACCTGGACAAAATTCGCGGCCATGGCAGCATTCGTGGTTCTGGGATTCGCCATCGGCAAGGGCCATTGGTCCAACTTCAGTCCGCACGGTGTAAGCCTGACTATGGGGCTGGGCCCGGAGCAATTTATCTCCGCGATGGGAATCGGTCTCATCGCCGTCTTCTGGGCCTACGACGGATGGGTCTACATCACCTGGGTTGCGGGCGAAGTCAAGGAACCGCGTCGCAACGTGCCGCTGGCGATGGTGCTGGGCATCGTGGTGGTCGGCTTGATCTACATGGCGATGAACCTGACCTACGTGTATGCCATGCCGCTGAGCGAAGTCGCAAAGCATGAGACCATCGCGCACGCTGCCGCAGCTGCACTGTTCTCGCCGGGTGCTGCGGTCTGGCTTTCGGCCACGATCGCTATTTCTTGTTTCAGTGCCGCAGCCACCTGTACGCTATCGGGAGCGCGGGTCTATCTCGCGATGGCGCAGGACGGTGTTTTCTTCAGGCGCATGGCGGTCGTCCACCCGAGATGGCGCACTCCAGCCTTCAGCCTGATCGGGCAGGGATTCTGGGCGGCGTTCCTGACCCTCAGCGGCCGCTACGACCAGCTGTACACTTACGTTATTTACGGAATGGTGCTGTCTTATACGCTGACCGTGATCGGACTCTTCATTCTGCGCTGGAAGCGCCCAGACATTCCACGTCCTTATCGCTGTGCGGGGTACCCGTGGCTGCCGGGAATTTATGTTCTGGTTGGCGCGGCGTGGACTTTAAACACTCTCATTACCCGGCCCACCGAAGCCTTCTGGGGGACAGCCATCGTGCTGATGGGCGTGCCGGGATATTTGTACTGGAAGCGGAGTCGGCGGAAAGCACCGGCAGCCGGCTAGCTCGCTGCCTTCCCCGATCCGAGAAACGCGCCCTGCCGCGTATACCAGTCACTCACCACTTTATGGACCATCTCCCGCCATTGGGGCGCCGGCACAGCTTCGGTGACAACCTGGACGGGCGGGTTCGGCGAATCCCTCACGATGCACTTTTTCGCTGTCTGGCCCACCTCTCGAATGTAGGCTGGGGGACCGACCAACAGGCCAACCCGCTGGCGTGGTTTGCTCTTCCGGATCTGCTCAGTGGCCTCAACGGCCTCCCCCGAGTTTTCCGGCGCCGCCAGCAATACCAAATCGTAAGGAATTATCGTCCAGAGGCGCGCGGCTTCTGCCAGCCCGCTTGCGGTGTGGACCTCGACCTCATGATTCCGCAAAATGCCTGCGCGCAGATTGAGTTTGCGGGGATTTTCGTCGATCAACAAGACCCTTCGCTGGTCTCTGTATAGATGGGTCATAACCTACCTCACAACCGATGTAAGGCGGCGAGCCGCCGCGTTGTAACAAAACCGGGAGCCAGAAGGGCATCCCAGCCCCCGGCCTTTCCACGTGGTAGAAAACCAAATTGCTGACGCAACCCTGACGATATGCAAGTATGGTTTCGGGTGGGTTTCGGTTTTGTTAAGTTTCTGTAAAATTTGCCGGGTACCCGATCACCCCTGTGGAAGAAGTTGTGGTTGAGTTCGCAGCCGCAGACGTCCCGAGGTACAAGGCCCGCGCAACTTTCGCCCCGGACACGCATCTACTTACTGCGGCCAGGTGTCCGCAACATTCTTATGAAGAGCGCGCTCATTCTTGGTGTCCCTCTTGTCATAGCCGGACTGGCTTTCTGGACGCAGCCCTTGGCAAGACCGGCCAACCCCGCAGTCCGCGTGCCGGTCCTGGTCGAGCTATTCACTTCCGAGGGATGTTCCAGCTGTCCTCCAGCCGATGCGTTTCTTCAGACCCTGGACCGCCAACCCGTGCCCGGTGCCGAAATGATTGTTCTCAGCGAGCACGTCGACTACTGGAACCACATTGGCTGGCAAGATCCCTATTCCTCCCACTTCTACAGCGACCGCCAGAGCATCTACGCCGAACGTTTCGGGCTGGACGGCCCCTACACCCCTCAAATGCTGGTTGATGGGGCGAGTGAATTTGTGGGCAGCGACCGAGGACAGGCCGACAGAGCATTCGCCAAAGCCCTAGGCGCACCCAAGATCCCTGTCCGTCTCTCTGCAATCTCTTTGGATCCCACCGGCGCCCTGCAGACTCATCTGGAGGCGGCCGCCTTGTCGCATGATCAAGCGGAAGTCTATGTCGTGGTCGCTCTCAACCGTGCCCAATCCCACGTCGCGCGCGGCGAGAATGCCGGACGTACTCTGGCCCACGTGGCCGTGGCCATCAATATGTCAAAGCTCGGGATCATCCGTCAGGGCCAAGCGTTTGCGCAGGATGTCCACTTGAAACTGAACCCTGGTCTGGATCCTCGCAATCTGCGACTCGTGGCCTTCGTCCAGGAGCCCCACCAGGGTAAGGTCTTGGGAGCAACCGCAGAGCCGATACGCCCAGAACCTGCACACCCTTGATCCCTTCCTAAGAGAGCTCCCTGCTCGACAAACAGCAGTCAGATCCGCCACGCAGGGCCCGGTAGCAGGAAGAGCCGAAGCTCGCGAAATGCTATACTGCCGCCCCGGATAAGACCATGATGAAAATAGACATAACAATGTGCGGACTCCGCCTGCTTCACAAGTTCGCAGCGATCTTCAGCCTCGCTTTGACCCTGGTTATCGTCGCGAGTTCCAGTCATGCCCAGGAGATCACTCCGGGCCTGCTTGATGCCATGCGCTGGCGGCTGATCGGGCCATTCCGCGCCGGTCGCGTCACCTCAGTGTGCGGAATCCCCACTCAGCCGAACGTGTATTACATCGGCACCCCGGGTGGCGGGGTGTGGAAGAGCGAGGACGCCGGCCGCGTCTGGAAGCCGATCTTTGACAGCCAGCGGGTAGCCTCAATCGGTGCGGTCGTGGTTTCACCCTCCAATCCCAACGTGGTTTACGTCGGGACCGGAGAGCAAACTCAAGGGGACGGCGTCTACAAATCGACCGATGCCGGAGCTACCTGGAGCAACGTCGGATTGCCGGAGACGCACATCATCCCGGCGATGATCGTGGACCCGCGCAACCCTGACGTCGTTCTGGTCGGCGCTCTTGGTGACCGCACTTCGGGCGTCGAGCGCGGTGTTTACAAGACGGTGGATGGCGGGAAGAACTGGCAGAAGGTGCTTTTCAAGGACACGGAAACCGGGGTTGTTGATCTTCAGGCCGATCCCAGCAATCCCAGCATTGTGTATGCCGCTCTCTGGCGGCGCCCGGTGGACCCGTTTGCTCCCCCCGAAGAAGAGAAAAAAGAGCAGGATGCGGCAATCTACAAATCGACGGACGAAGGTAGCACCTGGACCCCGGTCGAGGGTAAGGGGCTGCCCACCGATCCCATGAGCCGGCTCGGTCTGGCAGTCGCACCCGGCACGAATGGGATGCGAGTGTACGCTGACGCGAAGCAGGGGTTGTATCGCTCGGAGGATGGTGGCGCAACCTGGCAGAAAAGCACCACCGACCCGCGTATCTTCAGCAGTGGCTACATCACCGGAGTTACCATTGATCCGAAGAACGCCGACATCCTCTACGTCGAACAGACTTCGCTCTATCGCTCGGCCGACGGCGGCCGCACCTTTGAAGCCTGGCAAGGTGCGCCCAGCGGTGACGACTATCACGTGCTCTGGATCAATCCCCTCAACCCGCAGTACATAATTGCCGGAGTCGATCAGGGAGCTGTGATCAGCGTCAATGGCGGCGCTACCTGGAGTTCCTGGTACAACCAGCCGACCGGACAGTTTTACCATGTCAGTACCGACAATCAATTTCCCTATCGCGTCTTTGGAGCGCAGCAGGACAGCGGCACCGCGGGCGTTCCCAGCCGCAGCGACTTCGGTCAAATCAGCTACCGCGATTGGGCGCCGATTGGCGGCTTTGAGTTCGCCTACATCGCTGCCGATCCCTTAAACCAAAATTACATCTATACCGGCGGGTGGTACGGGAGCGTCCTGCGCTACGACAAGACCACGAAACAAATCACGCATCTGTTCGTTCGCACACCGAAATACCGGACGGCGAACATGGTGCCGATCTATTTCTCTCCGCAGGACCCGCATGCGCTGTACATAGGCGCACAGTACGTTCTGACCTCAAGGGACGGCGGGGTGACTTGGAAGGAGATCAGCCCCGACCTCACCCAGCCAACCGAGGCGGCCAAGAAGACGGGAGAGGAGAAACGGAAGAAGGTCGATGCTCGCCTTGCCGTCATTAATACGATGTCGTTATCCCCGGTGAAGGCGGGAGTGATCTGGGCGGGCACGGGAAACGGCATGATTCAGGTCACGAAAGACGGTAAAAGCTGGAGCAACGTGACGATTCCTGGCTTGCCTGAGCGCGCCACCATGGTGATCGTGGAAGCCTCGCGCCACGACGCTGCGACCGCGTATGCGGTGGTCCAGGTAAGGCTGGACCTGCGTCCTTTTATCTATCGCACGCGTGATTTCGGGCAACATTGGGAGGCGATCACTACTGGCCTATCCGGCACGGGGACAGCACGCGTGGTGCGTGAAGACCCCGTGCGCAAGGGAATGCTTTTTGCCGGCACGACCAATGGCGCCTACGTTTCATTCGATGACGGCGATCATTGGCAAAGCTTGCAGCTCAATCTTCCCATTTCACCGGTAACCGATATCGATGTCCACGGCAACGACCTCGCGATTTCGACGTTTGGCCGCGCGCTGTGGATCCTTGACGACATTTCCCCGCTGCGCCAGTTCGATGCCAAGTTGCTGCAAACCGACGTAACTCTGCTTACGCCCTCGCCTGCGGTTCGCACCCGCTGGGACATGGACCAGGACACACCCTTGCCCCCTGGAACACCTGTGGGACAGAATCCGCCCGATGGCGCCATCGTCAATTATTTCCTCAAATCGCCGGCAAGCGGAGACATCAAACTTTCAATCTACGACTCGCAGAATAATCCGGTCCGCGAGTTCTCCACCGTGCCGGCTCCCTATGATCCGGCGCCGCCCAATGCTCCTGAGTACTGGTTTGCTCCGCAACCGGTGCTTTCGACCCATGGGGGGCTCAACCGCTTCGTGTGGGACCTGCACTATCCCCCGCCCAAAACGTTGCGTTACGGTTACTTCAACGAAAGGCTGGCTTACTTCGAGTACACCCTGTCCGAGCACGCGGTCCCGGGAGAATTTCCCCGCGATCAGCCGGTAGGGGCATATATCGTGCCTGGCCAGTACTCGGTGGTGTTGCAGGTCGGCGGCAAAGAATACCGGCAGCCGCTGTCGATCACGCTGCACCCGCGCGTGCATGCTTCCCAGGCTGATCTCGAGCAGCAACTGGCAACGCAAAAGAACATTTCCGCCCAGATGGCAGCCAGCTACGACGGAGACAAGCAGATTGTTGCTTTGCGAGATGCGATCTCCGAGCGGCAGAAGTCGGTCGGCACGAACTCTGCGATGAAGGACGTGGCGGACGCGCTCAAGTCGCTCGACGACCAAGTCGCAGAGATTGACGATGGGAAGCCGACCGAGTTTGGGATGGGCCCGATCAACCGGGAACTAGCGCGGCTTGCATCGATGGTCGAAAGCGGCGACGCGCGCCCAGCGGCTCCGTTGCAAGACGCCGTCGAGCAGTCGTGTCAGACGCTGACCAAACGGGTGGGTGAATGGCGAGAGGTGAATGAGAAGAAGATCAGTCCGGTCAACGAACTGCTGAAGAAGAACAGCCTGGCGGCGCTGCCGGTGGCGGGACAGATCACGTCCGCGCCATCATGCGGCACCCCGAAGGGACGGTAAGCATCACCGAAGGTGCCCCGCCCCAGCTTGCGGGCAGGCCCACCCCTCGCGGTGCTCGGCGGACACTGCCACAATGATTGAAACTAACCACTCTTTAATCAAGAGTTATACCGACTCACGAAACGTGGGCTATCCGTCCTCGTGGCCACCCCGAGAATGAAGTCAGATTTTAGTCCTTTGAATCCCTGCAGGGTTGTGATACCGTTCATAACCGCATTGCCGCAGTAGACCCCGGGTGCAGTTCACTTCCTCGCTCTGGAGGCCTGCCATGCCGTCGCTTCGTTTCTCCTCTTTGCTTGTTCTGCCTGCAGCTATATGAAGTTGGTTTCAAAAATTCTCGCCGTCAGTCTTGGCCTGGTCTTGGGTTGCATCGTCTTCGTGAAGGCGGCAGGTCAGTCAATCAATACGCCGCAAGAGCGGTCGGGTGCATCGCGGGTGCAATGGATGCGCGCGATTGAGCCAGAAATCCTTCGGCTTCATGCTGCTGCTCGCACTCGCGACGTGACCAATGTGATCTCCTGTTCCCCATCGCCATGCATCTTTGTTCCAACTCAGGCGTCGGAGGGAGGGTTCGAGGTGGCTGATGCGACTGTTGTCATTGACCCTACGGATCATAAACACATTCTTGTGGGCAGTAGGGATTTCAACTGTACCTTCCCATCCGAATTGGGGTTTCATGTTTCGCGGGATGGTGGCTCGACTTGGAGTGTCAAGTGCTTGGATAGCATCATTACCCACGATTATGTATTTTGGCCCGTTGGCCCCGATGCGTCAGTTGCGTATGACAGCAACGGCGTCGCGTATATTGCGGGGGACTATGCAGATAGTGAGACTGGCAATAACGGGTTCGTAGGATTCGAAAAGAGTGCAGATGGTGTGCACTGGAGCCCGCCAGCAGTGGCACTGCATGTGCCCGCACGTGGCGGCATAAGTTTTACCGGAGATACATGGCTAACGATTGATACGAATTTGCAAAGCCCACATCTGAATGATGTTTACGTTTCAGGAGTTGTGGTTGGCGGGGACTCCCAGCAGTACGATGAAGTCGTCGTCTCTCACTCCAGCGACGGCGGAAACCGGTGGCACGACGTGGTCGTTGCTGGAGTACAGGTTTTTCCAGCACTTGACTACTATACGAACATGGCCGTCGGCAAAGATGGAACTGTGTACCTTACTTGGATGTATTGCAATACTGGCCCTAATGCTTGTAATGACCACCGCGCCTATATGCTGTTCTCAAAATCTAGCGATGGCGGCAGTACATGGTCTAAGCCACGATTAATGACAACCGCGACGCTTATGTCTACGTATTTACCTAATACGAACGTGAGCGTGACTAATTACCCAGTAATTGGTGTCGACAATAGCCTCGGCCCTCATACTGGGAACCTGTACGTCGCGTTCTACAACTGGACCGGCTCCTACGTGCAGGTAGACATAATACGTTCAAGTGATGGTGGGGCCACTTGGTCGAAACCGGTGCCAGTTGCCCCCAAACAAACTCACGACCAGTTCTTTCCGTGGCTCTCTGTAAGCCCGACAGGTTTGATCGGAGTGAGCTGGCTGGACCGGCGCAACGATCCGGCAAATATCGACTATCAGGCGTTTGCCGCAATCTCAACCGACGGCGGTCAAAGCTTCGCGCCGAACATTCAGCTAACAACAGCATTTTCCGATCCGAATAACAGCGGTTACCCGGGCTGGATGGGGAACCGCACGGGCAATACCTGGGCCGCTTCAAACTTCATTGCCGCCTGGATGGACAGCAGCAATGGCGTGAACATGCAGACGGTCGTCGGCGGCATCCGGCTGAAGTGATTTGGCTGAAAATGAAGAATTTCGTAATTAGTATGTTTGGCATTGTGGGTTTCTCTCTGGCGATGGGTTCGTTTGCCCAGGGGGTGAATGCCCGGGGAACAACCGAGCCTGATCGTCGCGAGATACTGACCTGCTCTCCGGCACCTTGCATCCTGCCGCCGGTCGAGGCTTCCGAAGGCGGTTTTGAAGTGGCGGATGCCCCGATCGCAGCGGACCCGAGAAACCCCAAACACCTGATCGTAGGCAGCGATGATTTCAACTGTCCAGGTTCGTCCCTGCTAGGGTTCCATGTATCCAGGGATGGGGGCTCCACCTGAAACACCACCTGCATGACTGCGATCATCACTGAAAATGATGAATATGACCCCGATATAAATCCCAGTGTGGGCTTTGATCGGAATGGGGTCGCCTATATTGCTGGAGACTACAGCAGCGAACAGGCGGGTGGTGTGGTTGGCATTGAAAGCTCGCGCGATGGTGTGCACTGGAGTTCGCCGGTCATAGCGTTAAGCGTGCCTGACAGGTTCACCAACCATTCGTTTATGGTTGTCGACGATCAGCCAGGCAGCCCCTTCATCAACCGCTTGTATGTCTCAACAGTCTTGGTGGGTCCACCGGATGATAACTCGAAGAATCGAGTTGCAGTTTCACATTCTAGCGATGGCGGTTCTACGTGGACGGTCGTGCCGGTTGGACCTGAACAAACATTTCCAGCGAGTGACGAATTTACCGACATGACTATTGGGAGAGACGGGACAGTATACGTGGCCTGGCAGCACTGTAGCAACGTTGGAGCTGATGCAGGGTGTCGCAACCGTAAGGTTTACACTCTCTTTTCCAAGTCCACCGATGGAGGCAATACCTGGTCTTCTCCGAGAGTAATCGCCAAGATCGACCGAGGTACTACACTTTGCCAATGTGCCTCGGGCATTCTGCCGAACTCCAATACGATCCGCGTGTACAACTACCCTGCGCTGGGCATCGATAATAGCAATGGCCCTTACGGTGGGACGGTGTATGTAGCGATGTACTCGTGGACGGGAACCTACATGCGCGTGGGTGTGATTCGTTCAACCGACGGTGGAGACTCCTGGTTCAAGCCGGTTCCCATCGCTCCAGCGAGTGCCAATCACGACCAGTTCTTTCCCTGGCTTTCGGTAAGCCCTACCGGACTGGTAGGCGTGAGTTGGCTGGACCGGCGCAACGATCCTGCTAACGTGAAATATCAGGCGTTTGCGGCGATCTCGACGGATGGAGGCAAGACGTTTCAACCGAACATACAGCTGACAACCGCCTTCTCTGATCCGAACCGCAATGGCTATCCCCAAAATGGCTGGATGGGCGACTACAGCGGTAACACTTGGGCTGGACCGAACAACTTCGTTGCCGCCTGGATGGACAGCAGCAATGGTGTGGACATGCAAGACGTGGTTGGCGGCATCCGGCTGAAGTGAAAGCTCCTTCCATTTTGCGCGACGACCGCCTGTTCCGCCCACCCTTTCGGACACCGCGAAGGGGTGGGGCCAGCAAAACCCGGCGCCTCAGAACCCCGGCGGCCTTTCGCCCATGACTCCAAACGCCCGCTCCAGCGCTAGCCCGACGCTCCCGAGCGTTCCTTCATCAAACAGCCGCCCGATCAGCGTAACTCCGTGCGGCACACGTCGCGGCGTAGAGAAAGTCGGCAGCGACCGGCTCGGGTCCGGTGCCCAATCGGTACGCGCTTTTGACACCTCCACAAAGCCTGCCCGCAGGGTGAGCGAAGGATGCCCGGTAAAATTGGTAATCGTGAGCATTTCATCACGCAGCGAAGGCACGAGCAACAAATCAACTTCAAAGAAGATTCGGGCCATCTCCTGCGCGACCTTGCGCCGCAGACGGTCGGCCTGCACGAAATCGACCGCGGACAAGAACCGCGCTTCACGAAAGATATTCGGCCAGGCGTCGGGAGTCTGTTCCCTGAGCTGGCTCATGCCGCCACTCAGTCCAAGTTCCTCGAACGCCGCCGCTCCTTCCGCAAAGAGAATTAGACCAAGGCACCCATACGGCCAGTCGGGGATGGAGACTTCAACGGGAACCATGCCCAGCTTCCGCACTGTCTCCAGCGCAGCGCGGTCCACGTCGGTGGCGGGCTTGTCCTTCATCCAGCCGGGGAAGTAGCCCACGCGCAACCCCGCGACGCTCACACGGGAGTCGAAGTCGAGCTTGCTCGGCACACTGGCCACATCGCCAGCATCTGGCCCCGAGATGGCCTGCAACACCAGCATTGCGTCTTCGACGCTGCGGGTCATCGGCCCGAGTTTGTCGAGCGACCAGCACAGTGTCATCGCGCCCGTGCGCGGCACGCGTCCGTAGGTGGGGCGCAATCCTGTCACGCCGCAGCGCATCGATGGGCTGACGATGCTTCCGCCGGTTTCGCTTCCGATCGCAAATCCGACCAGCCCGGCCGCAGTAGCAGCCCCCGGCCCGGCGCTCGAACCCGAGGCCCCTTCCTCCGGCAGCCACGGATTTACAGTTTGCCCGCCGAACCAGATATCGTTGAGCGCCAGCGCGCCCAGGCTGAGCTTGGCGACCAGCACAGCTCCGGCATCATAGAGACGCTTTACCACTGCGCCATCCGCAGCAGGCACGCGGTTCCTATAGGGCTCGGCGCCATAGGTGGTGGGAATTCCGGCAGTGTCCAGAAGATCTTTCACACCGAACGGAATGCCGTGCAGCGCCCCGCGATATTTCCCGGCAGCGATTTCGCCATCTGCCGTCCTGGCTTGCTTCAGTGCGGTCTCGCGGGTGAGCGTGATGACGCAGCGCAGTTTGGGATCGAAACGCTCCAGACGCTCCAGATAGATCTTCGTGAGCCGCTCGGAGCTGAGCTTTCTCCCTTCGATCCAGCGCGAAAGCTTCGTAACCGGAGCGTAGGCAATGTCCTCGTCGTTTGCCGGCAACGGACCCGCTTCGGTTTTGCTCCGGACAAATCGATCGCGCTCGGGACCAGACTTTTGGCCGGGCAGTACCGGATGCCAGCGAGACGCGGGTGCGAGCTCGGGCTCTAACGCTAACTTGCGTGGCCCGGTGCGTCGCTCGTAAAGCGCTGCCATGGTCCTGCGCCAGCTAGTGGCCGCCATGGCCCGCTCGGCAGCGCTCAACTCCACCTGCATCAGCTTCTCGGCTTCGGCAAACGTGGAAACCGAGACTTCAGGTCCGACCGCCGTTCCTGTTCCGAACGCCGACGGCGACCCCGGCGGCAGGTCCGTGGATACTTGTGCTTGGCTAAAGTAAGAAGCCGCTGCTGCGCCAAGCAAGCTAAGAGATGTGGTCGCCAGAAATTGCCTGCGGGATTTCGGCATATTTCCTCCGCCCGGCATTGTACTCCGGCACAGCTCGGGCCCGGGGGCCCTTCGGTTTGAGAACCTTGCCCGTCAAACATTGTCGCGGGGATTGGTGGAAATCAGTTCCGTGGGTATCCCGATCTCTGCAATCCAGCAGGTTCTTTAGAATCTGGCGGGGATCTCAGTATCCTGTAACTGATTGGAATCGCGTGGCATGGATTCCGCAGTACACCGGGCAGGCTGTGACGAAGCTGGACGTGGCCTTCAAGGGAGTTTTGCCGGAAGCAGTCGGAGACTAGACTTGGGTCAATGAGTGCTATCAGGATGTTACATCAATTATGATTCAAGAGGCCGTAATTCAGCTATGCCTATGGAGAGCAACTTTAGTTTTTGTCCACACTGTGCTGCGAAAAGCAAGCCGAGAGAACTTCGCCCCGCAACCAGAAGAACCCCACACATTTCTCGATCTGACGCCAGAACATTTCATCTGTTCCTCGAAGAATTAAGTGTTTCTCGCCCAAGTGGGGCGACCGAGCAACAAGTTGCAGCATTGTTTAGGTACGACGTCGACCCGAGAGGTGAGAAATCTGAATCGACTTTGGTTACGATTCGCCCGGCCGGGCTGACCGAACAACTCGTGCTGAGGCAGCTTGAACAGAGCGCTGATCGCCTTGCGGCAATTCTCGGACAGGGCAATCGATTGCAGAAAACATACGCTTGGACGATTGAATAATCATTGAGTGTAACCGCGATTTTTCGCCAATTGACCGCCAAGGAAGTCCCCGACCGGACTTTGCCATCCCATCACACTGAACTGTGATGCCGGGCATCGCAGGGCGTAGTCAAAGGCGGTAACTTGGCTGCGAGACTCCGAGTTCCTTCCCTCGGGTTCGATCCCAATCAAGGCAACTCGGAAGATCGGGTTTCCTTCGACCCCAGTTCATTCGCTAGCCTCGGGCCGACCCGACAAGCTCAACTGGCAGGTGAAGCAGTCAAGAAACTCTCAAGCACGACTCCGGCAAGTCCGGCACGGGAACTCATAAATGAATGTTCGCAGTGAAAGGAGTCTGTTTATGACCAGCAAGCTACACCATCTTTGGACAGGCAAGCAGGCCTGTCTGGTCGCTATCGCAATTCTACTGCTGGCAGGTTTCTGCTTCGGCCAGCCGGCAGTTTCGCTGTCACCCAAGGACGGCCCGCCCACGACCACTCTGCGCGTGTCGGGCAGCGGCTTTACGCCTTATGCCCAGATTGACATCTACTTTGACAACCAGGATCAAGCTCTCGCTGTGGCTGACGCTACAGGAGCCTTCAGACGGATCGCGATCAAGGCGCCAAGGTCCGCCGTGCCCGGGACGCATTGGGTCAGCGCGGTGGAGCGCTCTGGGCATCACGCGAAGCAAGAGATCTTCGAGGTTCACGTCAATTGGACGGAGTTCCACACCAAAGACATGAGGCGCTACAACCCTTATGAGAACGTACTGAATGTCAACAACGTTGGGACCCTCCAGATGAGAGGGAGCCGTAAAATCGGCTTCACTTTAAGCGCCGCCCCGTCCTCGCCCGCAGTGGTGAAGGATGTGCTTTATATCGGCTCCCCCCCCGACGACTACAGCGTATACGCATTTAACGTCCGCACCGGCCATCAGCTGTGGAAGTACACTACCCGCGACTATGTGACTTCCTCGCCCGCGGTAGCGAATGAAGTAGTTTATGTCGGCTCGTGGGACGGCAACGTTTATGCGCTGGACGCCAGCACCGGTGCCATGCTCGGGAGGTACCAAACCGGCAACTTTGTGTTGTCCTCGCCCACGGTGGCGAATGGGGTGGTGTATTTCGACTCGACCGACTACAACGTGTACGCTCTGGACGCCAGAACCGGCGTCCTGCTGTGGAGCTACGCCACCGGCTCCTGGGTGGATTCCTCGCCCGCGGTGGCGAATGGGGTGGTCTACGTCGGCTCGGGGGACGGCAACGTTTATGCGCTGGACGCCAGCACCGGCACCAAGCTGTGGAGCTATCACACCGGCGGCTCTGTGGAATCCTCGCCCGCGGTGGCGAATGGAGTGGTTTATGTCGGCTCCGGCGACTACAACGTCTACGCGCTGGACGCCAGCACCGGCACCAAGCTGTGGAGCTATCACACCGGCGGCTCCGTGGTATCCTCGCCCGCGGTGGCGAATGGGGTGGTTTATGTTGGATCGAGCGACTTTAACGTATATGCGCTGGACGCCAGCACCGGCGCCAAGCTGTGGAGCTACCAAACCGGCTACTATGTGTCGTCCTCGCCCGCGGTGGCGAATGGGGTGGTTTATCCAAGCTGTGGAGCTACCAAACCGGCTGGTTTGTGGATTCCTCGCCCGCGGTGGCGAATGGGGTGGTTTATGTCGGCTCGGATGACGGCAATGTTTACGCCTTCGGCCTGCCGAAGGGTCTGGCGAAACAAGCTCCGAAGCGTCCTGACCCGAAGGCACTTCGCCCGGACTTCAACCTCAAGGCGTCCCGGCCAAGCACGGCAGGCACCGACTAACCGGGAGAGTCACGGCGAAGTGCCGGGCAGCGCAAGCTTAACCAAGCCGCCTCTCCGGGGGCGGCTTTTCACTTACACCCTGTCGAAGTTTGCCGGCAGTTGACGAAACCAGGCGTTATCACTCGTTGACCACCGCTAGGGACTTTTGCCCCTAAGAATGGTCAATGAGTGAAATCGGGATTTTGCGCCAACGGCGCTACACTCCGAGCATTCACGGATTGTTCATTTCGAACGATTGCCACACGGGTTAGTGCACAAGCTCAGGAAACAGTTCCGCATCCTGCTGCAGCTTACGTTGGTGAACGGACAACCACTCGGAAGCGTGACGCTCAGCATCGGCAACATCATCATCCGTCATGTAACGGGCCAGATCCCTGAGTTCCTGTTTAGAGCTGCTTCCGTCGACGGACAGCAGTTGCCAAATATATGCACGGTTCAGGTTGTACAGTACACCCCGGCCTTTTTCATACAACAGAGCCAATTTGCCCTGAGCATCGTGGTGCCCCTGTTCTGCTGCTTTGGAAAGCCACATTGCTCCGAGCGCATCGTCATGCGCAACGCCGCGACCATTCAAGTAAAGCATGCCCAGTTTAGTTTGTGCGGTCGGATCCCCTTGGCTAGCCGCCATCTCCAGCCAGAATGCAGCAAGATGATCGTCCTGATGAACACCCCAACCGCCTAAATAGAGGTCGCCTAGCGCGCTTTCGGCTTTAGTATGTCCCTGCTTAGCTGCCCGCTCCAGCCATTCGGCAGCTTTTCTGTAATCGCGGGGAACGCCAATGCCCTTGCAGTACATGAGGGCGACATTAAACTGGCCTGGCGGGTAACCCTGAATTGCGGATTTCATGTACCAGTTCATGGCCTCGATGGAATTCCGGGCGACACCTTCACCGATGTCATACATGTGGCCGAGGTTGTTTTCGGCCGGAGCATAACCACTGTTCGCGGCTTCCCGGTAAAGCGCGAATGCTCGTCCCAGATTCTGCTGAATGCCTTGGCCGGTTTCATACAGCCAAGCGGCATCATATTGTGCTTCTATCACGCCGCGTGAGGCACCTTTTTCGAACCACCTTCCGGATCGCCACCTCTTTCCCCTCGAACCGAAACTCTCGTGGCAATCGGACGGCTTGCGAGCGCCCGTTGGTGAAGATCTTCGCCCGTGCGTTCGGTGTCGTCTCGGATCGTGCGCTGCGCGCCATGGTCGCTCCTGCGTATAGACTGGCCTATATCATCGCCCATTGGCACACTCCATCCCGTGAGCCCGGCGCGAAGTTATCGCTGTCGGATCCCGGTCCAGGGACGCACCGTTGATCGACGATGGCGAGGTGCGCACGCAAGACGGCATCAGTCCGGTCTTCGTCAGTGTCGGTCACCTGATCGACCTGCGCGCAGCGCGCAGCAGATCGTGCTTGCCTGCGCCGTCCGGTATCGTCTCCCGGAACCGACTTGCCTCGCCGACCAACTCGTCGGCGCTGCGAAGCGGGCAATGGGGTGATTCGAGCTGAGAGTCATCCGCCGCTTCCGGCAGCGACGCCGCGCCTACGATCGTTGGGTCCGCGCAGTTCAGCGTGAGGCGGACGGGAGTCCGACTGCTAAATTCCAATTTCAGGGGCTGCCCCTTCCCCGACCCTCAAGCCGCGTAACCGAGTGCCTCGTAGACATAGGGGAGTACGGAACAGGCTCAACAGCCTGGTCGCCAACCATGCCCCTGGTGGTCTCTTCGAGACTGCAGACGAGCGGCCTGACGAGTTTGCTGTGCTTGACCAGAATCTACAGACCATTAACATGCGGCTCCGCGCATTGGGCTGATTGCGATTGGTGATAAAGGAGAGTGGCCTTCTCATGTTAGGTCATCTTGTGGGCAAATATGTCTACTTCTTCGGCAATAAGATGGCCGACGGCAACGGCAAGATGAAGGAGTTGCTCGGCGGTAAGGGCGCCAACCTTGCCGAGATGTGCCGCATCGGCTTTCCCGTCCCTGCAGGCTTCACCATCACCACTGACGTTTGCAACTACTACTACGCCCACGGCCAGACATACCCTCCCGAATTGAAGGCTCAAGTCATGGATGCCCTCGGGAGGACCGAACGGGCCATGGGAGCGAAGTTCGGCGACGCGAAGGAGCCGTTGCTTGTTTCCTGCCGCTCCGGCGGCCGTGTCTCGATGCCAGGCATGATGGACACTGTGCTCAACATCGGCCTCAACGAGAAGACCCTCGACGGGCTAATGCGTTCCACCGGAAACGAGCGATTCGTCTGGGACAGTTACCGCCGGTTCGTGCAGATGTACGGCGACGTCGTCCTCGGCCTAAAGGCGCAGTCAAGGGCCGAAATCGACCCTTTCGACAAGATCACCGAAGAGTTGAAGCACATCAGAGATGTTAGGTTTGAGAGTGATCTGAACGTCGCGGACCTCCGAGAGTTGGTGTTTCGCTTCAAGAAGGCAATCAGAGAGTACACCGGTCGTGACTTCCCCGAAGACCCTATGGAGCAGATTTGGGGGGCTGTCGGAGCCGTTTTTCGTTCCTGGAACAACGACCGCGCCATTGTCTTCCGCCGGCTAAACGGCTACCCGCACGACTGGGGCACGGCCGCCAACATCTGCTCGATGGTATTCGGCAACATGGGCGATGACAGCGGCACCGGCGTCGCCTTTACCCGCGATCCCGCGACCGGCGAGAATGTTCTCTACGGCGAATACCTGCTCAACGCGCAGGGCGAGGATGTAGTGGCCGGCATCCGTACCCCCGTGAAGATTGCCGAGTTGCAAAAGGAGATGCCGGCAGTCCACAAGCAGCTTGAGGACATCCGCATGGCGCTGGAGAAGCACTATCGCGACATGCAGGACTTCGAGTTCACTATACAGCAGGGCAAGCTCTGGATGCTCCAGACACGCAATGGCAAACGCACGGGCGCCGCGGCCGTGCGCATCGCGCTGGACATGGTGGAGGAAGGGCTGATCACGGAGAAGGACGCTCTCTCTCCGTCCCGCCTCTCCCCCGATGATCTCAACCAGTTCTTCCAGCCGGTTTCCAGCGGCGGTTTGGCGCAGAGGAATCTGCTGGCGCAAGGAATCAGTGCCGGTGGCGGAGCGGCCACCGGCCGCATCTGCCTCTTTGGACACGATGCCGAACGAATCATGGCCAGTGAGCCGGGGGCGCAAGTGATTCTCGTTCGGCATGAAACCAGTCCCGAGGACATCCGCGGCATCGCGGCAGCCTCCGGAGTCCTGACGACGCGTGGCGGCTCCACATCGCACGCCGCTGTCCTCTGTCGCCAGATGGGCAAGGTCTGCGTCGTTGGCTGCGATGCTGTGCAGATCGACTACAGCCATCGCATCGTGCGCATAGGATCGGCGGTCTTGCGCGAGGGGGATCTCATCAGCATTGACGGAACGACCGGCGAGGTTTTTGCCGGGAGTGTCGCGGTCGAGGCGAGCGAAGTCCTCCGGGTGATCAATAGGACGCTGCCGGCGGAGGCCTCCCCCGTCTATCGCCGTTTCCAGCGCTTGATGGAGTGGGCCGATGAACGCCGGCAGCTCGGCGTGCGTGCCAATGCGGACACGCCCGAGGGGGCGGCGCACGCCATCGCCTTCGGCGCCGAAGGTATCGGCCTGTGCCGCACCGAGCACATGTTCTTCGGCCAAGAGAAGATCGGCCCTATGCGCGAGATGATTCTCGCCGAGACAACCGAGCAGCGCCGCGCCGCGTTGACGAAGCTGCTGCCACTGCAACGTGCCGACTTCGAGGGCATCTTCCGAGTGATGTGCGGGCACCCGGTTACCATCCGCACCATCGACCCGCCGCTGCATGAGTTTCTTCCGCATGATGAGGATGGGCAGCGGGTGCTGGCCGATGAGATGGGGATCACGCTCCAACGGGTACAGGCCCGCGTCCAGGCGCTGCACGAGTTTAATCCAATGCTCGGCTTCCGCGGCTGCCGCGTAGGCATCATTTTCCCCGAGATCATTGAGATGCAGGCGCGCGCCATCTTCGAGGCTGCCCGCAACGTGGCACAAGAGGGGATAGGCGTAGAGCCAGAGGTAATGATCCCAACGGTCGCCTTCGTTTCAGAGTTCAAGGCGCAGGCGAAGATCGTGCGCGACACCGCGGAGAAGGTGTTTGCCCATACGGCAACGAAGGTCCCGTACCTCGTGGGCACGATGATCGAGGTGCCGCGAGCCTGCGTTGTGGCTGACCAGATCGCCAAGGAGGCAGAGTTTTTTAGCTTCGGCACGAACGACCTAACCCAGGCCACCCTTGCGATGAGCCGGGACGATTCCGGGGGCTTCATCTCCCAGTACGTGAAAGACGACCTGCTGCCGGCGGACCCATTTGAAATCCTCGACGAGGTAGGGGTTGGAGCCCTCATGAGGCTCGCCGTCGAGCGCGGCCGGTCGGTGCGCCCGGACCTGAAGATCGGAATCTCTGGGCGGCTATGTGAAGATGGCGGGCGATCAGCCGGGGGATGAAAACGCGGTTCAGGATCCGCGCAGCCTGATGGCGAAGCCGCGGTGGCAGCGGTTGATCATCACGTTTGCGGGTCCGGCGATCAACGTGGTCCTGGCGGTGGTGCTGCTGGCGGGCTTGTACATGCGGCACTTCGAAAAAGTGCCGACGCCGAAGGATCCGGTGGTGGGCTACGTTGTACCCGACGGCGGCGCGGCGCAGGCCGGGATTCGCGCGGGCGATCGCGTGATGCAGATCGACGATGTCGTGGATCCAACCTGGGAAGACATCGCGATGAAGGAAATCGCGAGCGCGAAGCGTGCGATTGAGGTTTGGGTCATTCGCGACGGGCAACGAACGCGGATCAC
>JAIQFW010000226.1 GCA_020073105.1 Terriglobia bacterium | reverse complement strand
GCGGGTGGAAAACGTGAAGTCGTTCGATGAGTTCCTGGAGAAGCGATTCCCGGAATCGCGGCGGAAGGCGTACTACCTGATGTCCATCCATGAGCACCTGCCGCCTCAGGCGAGGCGCGAGCTCAAGGAAGTGGGATGGACCAAGGGGCTGGAGTTGGCCAAGGTGGCCAGGAGGGACCGGCAGCACTTCGATTGTGCAACCTGGTTGCACAAAGCGCGAGAGATGCCCAAGGAGCAGTTTAAGCAGGAAGTGGAAAAGGAACTAACCGGGCAGGAGACCGAGCCCTGGGAGATTATCTATTTCAAGCTCTACAAGAGCCAGATCCCGGTCGTGGAGCAGGCGATTGAAACCGCGGCTCTGATGCTGGGAACAGATAAGTCGCGCGGCTACTGTCTGGAGATGATCTGTGCAGACTTTCTGGCGGGTGCGAATCTGGAGAACGGGAATTCCCAAGTGTTACTGCAGTCGGCCCTGCGGTTTTTCAAGTTCCTTCCGGGCGAAGAAAGAAGAACGTTCATGGAGTACGTGACCCAGAAGGCGTCGTGAACTGCTCCTTACCCAAACGTCCTCGGTTACGGCTTGGTCCCGAGCCGTATGACCACCTTCGCCAACAGGTCTTACGCCGTGACGGCTGGAGGTGCCAAATGTGCGGCACGATGTCGAACCTTGAAGTTCACCACAAGGAATTTCGTAGCCAGTCCGGCGATGATTCTGACGAAAACCTGATCACGGTCTGTACCACGTGTCACAACAACCTGCATTCCAAGATCGAATCAGATGAATTGTGATGAAACGAAAAGTCGCCCAGCCATCGGGCGGCATGGTTTTTGGTTCGATTCGTTTTTATCGCGGTCCGGACGACCAACGTATTCCAATTTCGGCTACGCTTCAAATCAAAAGTGGAAGACTTTGGGTGTCAACAGGAAAGCACTTGGCTGCCCGTTGCTCGTACCCTGTCCCACAATCTGGCCCCAAAAGTTAATGTCAGCAACCGAATTGAGTACCCATCCCGAGTTCGGCGGGATCAAAGTATTTAAATCCCGCATTCTGTTGCGCTCGGACCAGACGAAAGGACGGCCAATTACTTCGGGCGAGTCCTCCCCCTCGAAAACAATCGAATTCCCAGAAGAGCCGATTACCTGTCCGAAGAAATTTACTTTCGACGCAGCGCTAAGTGTGTCACCCGAGAGAGTCCCCAAGTCGCGTATTGCTCCACTTCTCGTCCAAAGGACCGCATGCATAGGGCACCCCGTGCCGTCGCCCCAAGAGCATTCCCCAAAGGATATAGGGGCAGTGGTGGACCAGCCGACAACCTTGCCCCGGTCGTTAACCCCGTTCGCCGCGCTGCTGTAGGAATCCGCTCCACCACCTAACGTTCCTAGATCCGTCGTAACGCCACTCTTCCACGATGTCGCATGCCCGAAACCATAAGTCGCGTAGGTGCTATTTTGCCCGACCATCTGGCCGGTCTTGCTAATTCCGTTGCCCAAGGTGGGTGGCCAACCATCGCCGAACAAGGTCATGCCTTCCGCACTTGTCCAAAGGAACCCCCACTGATAGTCGGAATAAACTCCGGTGAATCCAGCTACCTGACCAAAACGATTGATGCCCGTGGCATAGAACGGAACCTCGCACCAGTTCCAATAAGCGAGGCCCGGAACGCCGACGGTACCCAGGCCTTGCATTTCGTTCCTCGGTCCCCGAACGAAAGGCTGGATGAGATCACTACAGTTTTGATTCTGAACACCTGGATCGAAGGAGATCACCGTGCCGGGTCCATCAGCAGTACCGGTAACGACCCCAAGATCATTGATTGCAGCGGCCCTGCTAAATGTTCCATCCGGAATTATTCCCAAATCCTGCATGCCACCGGTCTTGGTCCACATAAACGCATGGCCATTGTAGTTGCCGACAACCTGACCCCATTTATTAATGGCAGTCGGCGTGACCGGCCCTAGATCCGTCACTGTGTATACCTGTGCCGCAGCAAGCGCTGCGATCAAACAAAACAACACTAGCGACACGGCAAACGTATTTTTGATAGCCATAAGAACCTCCCGCAGGAGACTAACCGCTTTACCGCCGCCTGTCAGCGACATGCTACACAGTTCGATGTGATGGGATGTCAAAATACCTTTCTGTCACCCCCAGACTACGAGCTTGTCAAAGCAGGTAACAGCGGGCTGCGCTTGCGAATGGTGGAATGCACCACGCCAGCACATGATTCTCCGGGCGTCCCTTTCCAATTGGTGGAACATCGCAGTTACACCCATTTGCCCCCTATCATGCAGACCCGCAGGGACTTCACCCCATTAGTACGGGAGCCCACAAGAGATACATTAGGTGGGCGGAATCGACACTTCGACTACGTTCGATGTGCATTCGCTTTCGGGTTTTTCCATATTTGCCTTGAATGCTCTAGCTGCGTAGCGGTACGTCTTTCCCAGTTCGACAAACTCATCTGTATAAAATGTCTTCATTATCAGGCCATCCCAGTTGATTTTCGTGCATGAGGAAGCACCGTCCGGATTGAAGCGGTATATGTTGTAGCCGTCGCCAGGATCGGGGGGACCCTTCAGAGACACACTTGCCTTCCAGGACAACGCCACAGTGTACTTGCTTGAAGGTTTGCCGGGCGTCTGCGTTTGGGAATTGTCCTTGTTACATGGGAATGTTACTTTACATTCGATGGGCGGGCCTCCCGCGTCGCGGGGCACAGGAGAGAAATATGTGCTGAGGCGAAGGTGGAACTGCGCCGGACTCAGAGCCGGAGCAGTCATTAGTAGGACCATCACACTCAAAATGCGGCGGCGACTCAGAGCAACTATGGTCTCCACGATCTGCCTCCGAACGGCGGTCCCAACACCGAAAGAATCGGGGAAGCGCGAGCCGATTGTGAGGACGTGTACTGCAGTGGGTAGGTTAGTGCCTGTTCTCACTCCTGCAGATGTTCCACCAACTCGCCAGTCGAAATCAAGATCAGTGGTGGTGCATGTTGGCGTAGGGCAACAAGTCCCAAGCTCTCCAGAACGCCCGCATTTCACTTGGAGTACCTAGCGATACGCGGATGTAGGTATCCATTGCCGGGAAACGTTGCCCAATCAAGATCTTGTTTCTCCGAAAATGGCCCGTGACTTCCGCCGCCGAATGGTGAGCGTTCATCATCACAAAATTGGTATGGGAATCGATCGGCTTTAGCATTCTTGCCACCGCCTGGTTGAAGAACTCCTGACGGTCATTGGCATTCCGCCGGACACATTCCTCGATCGCCTGCTGGTCTTCCAAGGCAGCAATCGCTGCCCTCGCGACCATGCCGTTGACGTTGTCCAGTGTGGCAAAGGGACGCATACGCTTCAAGGTAGCCGGTGAAGCAATCGCATACCCTAGACGTAGTCCAGCCAGCCCGTATACGATTGAAAATGTCCGCATCACAATTACCCGTTCGTCGTTAAAGGGCTGATCTAGGAATGACACGTACCTCGAGGATTGCTGAGCGTAGTGATGGTAGGCTTCATCAATCAGAACGTAGGTGGTCGGCGGGAGCTGGCCGAGGAAATCCTCCAGATTCTTCCGCGGAGTAATCGAAGCGGTCGGATTGTTGGGATTGCAAATATATACCAAGTCCGGCGCACCTGAGCCCGTTCCCGACATGCCATCAAGATCATGGGCGAATTCCGCAGTCAGAGGTACCAATCTCACCTTGGCACCGATCAGTTTGGCATAGGACTCCGGAGCATGAAACGTCGGAGCTGCCTGAACCAATTCCTTGCCATATCCGAGAAAAGCCTGTACGGCCATGCGCATGATTTCTGTAGAACCACAACCTAAAAGTACTTGGCTCGGTCTTACGCCGTGGAAACGCGCAATACGGGCAGCTAGTTCGTAATGGTGCACGTAGCGATTTGCCATCGGCACAGCCGCCTGAATAGATTTCAAGGTCTTGCTCGAAGGGCCGTACGCATTCTCGTTGTGGTTCAGTTGGATGAACTTGCCAATCTTCTTCGGCTGGACCGACTGCAAAACCGATACATTCGAGACCCCGGGCAGAGACACGGGCACCAGAACCCCTGCCGCTGTGCCCAAGCTCACGCTGTGAAGGAAACGTCTGCGAGAGATGTGCATTGTTCTGTTGATGTCCTACGATTTCAGAAATCGGCTAGATCAAGCGACAACATGTGCGTCTAGACTTCGTCACTGAAAGAGATGCAGCTTCTACTCACCGGCTGCAACCGCGAGACCCCAAGGGTGACCACCTACATTGATCCGCCGTTCTACCTTTCCAGACTCTAGATCGATGACCGATATGTCAGCAGAAGGACCATTCGCTGTGTAGATATTCGTGCCGTTTTGGCTCACTCCGATACCCCAAGGACGACCTCCCACATCATTGATCATGCGCACTACCTTGCGCGTAGCAGCGTCAATGACAGCCACGCTCCCTGCGCGGCCATTGGAGACAAAAATGTGCCTGCCGTCGGGCGAAAGTGCGGAACCCATGGGTCTCGGCGGAACCAGTGTCCCTTTCTCGATTGGAATCTTGATGGTATCAATGGCCTTGTGTCTGAATCCATCGAGAACGGTCACTGCAGCACCTCTCTCGGCTGCGGCGAAGGCGATCGAACCGTCCTTTGTAAAGACAACGGATCTAGGCCTCAGCTCGGTGCGCATGCGGGACAAGACTTTGAGGGTTACCGTGTCGATGGCTACTACTTCGCTATCACCCTCACAGGTAACGTACACGACCTTGCCATCCGGGCGTACGGTGACACCCTCCGGCTCGCTGCCCACGGGCACCTTTCCCTTCACCTTACCGGCGGCTACATCCAGCACACTCACTTCTGCCGTTTCTTCGTTTGAGACGTATAGAGTGCTGCCGTCAGGGGAAAGGTCAAATGCCTCGGGATCTTGACCCCCCGGAAGTGTGCGCAAAACTTTGAAGGTTGTAAGATCAACGACACCGATGCCGTCGGCGGACCGGTCTGGAGGCAGGAGTTTAGACTCATCAACTCCGGGGCCCGCATTGGGCGAGCCGGAAAGCGCAACGTAAAGCAGTTTGCGGTCCGGCGACAACTTGATCCCGCGAGGGCGTTTGCCGACGCTTAGGCGCTTGAGAACTTGGCCCGCGTCCGGATCGACAACCGCAATCTCACCGCTGTCTTCGTTAGAAACGTAGAGTCGGACATGGGATTCGGCGTGGGCCTGCAACCCAAACGCCATGCTTAGCACAGCCAGGATAAGTCTTACGACACATCTCTTACGGCACGGTATCGCCAACGTAGAACCAACACTCCGTCTGACGGGCAGCCTCAGGGCAGCAGTCCGTATGCGACTAATTGGCCCTGGGCACCCACAAATACCTTCCCGTTCGCCACCAGCGGAATGCTGAATTTCGAAGCCACTCCAAGCGTGTCGCGAGATCCAGCTTGGTTGGAGTCGTAGAACTCATTCCCGAGATTAGTGGCATCGTAGGCGAAGAGAACACCGCTGGAGGGGTTGTTATCCAGCACAGCCCAGACGATGCCATTCGTATTGCCATTGGCGGAAACCGCAAATGCCCCGCCTCGATTCGGGTAAAGATCTACGGACCGTGAGGTTGGTCCGTTAGACAACAAACCATTCGTGAGTTGGAACGCCTTCAGGTAGTCGTTCACCGCTGCAAAATACACGTAACCATTGAAGTAGGCTGGGGCGGTAAAGTTCCCCTCTTCCAAGGTTCCGTGGGGAAGAATCCCGACGAGTGACTGGACAATCTGGCTGTCACTTCCCTGGTTGAAGTGCCCCATGTTATCGCGGTTCACCACATAGATTGTTCCGCCCTTCGCGGCGGTGATGAGCAAATGCGGGAATGTTCCAGGCTGATCAACCAAAAGAACCGGCCCAGCCGACGCAAGATCAAGATCCTGCGATTCCAGGTTAGCCTGATCGTACGGTGTAAAGTAGTCCACAACTGTCCCGCTCGGACTAAGTTTGACGATGGAATCTCCGTAGTCACGGCCACCGGTATTCACGTTGAAGTCGCCGTTACCCGTATTAAAGA
>JAIQFW010000028.1 GCA_020073105.1 Terriglobia bacterium | reverse complement strand
AACACTATCGCGAACACGAGATGCCGGACGTTTTCTCCAAAAAGCGTCCGCGTATCGGGACTGTTTGCGAGCACGAAGAAGGACGCAAGTCCTATTCGACGCAGGAAACTTACGAGGGCTACCTGAAAAAGTGGATTGTGCCGAGATGGGGTTCTTACCGGCTCGGAGATGTCAAAGCAGTCCAGGTGGAACAGTGGTTGAAAACCGTGCCTCTGGCACGGGGCAGCAGGGCCAAGATCAGAAACATCATGAGCGCCTTGTACAGCCACGCGATACGGTGGGAATGGACGGACAAGAATCCAATCACGCAAGTTCGTCAGAGCGCCAAACGCTCCAAGATTCCGACCGTCTTGTCAGTGGAAGAGATTCAACGTCTCTTCTCCTGCATCAAGGAACCATGCCGGACTGCGGTGATTCTCGATGCGGTGAGCGGTTTGCGCGTGGGGGAACTGTTGGGATTGAAGTGGGAGGATGTGAGATTCGATCAGCTCGAATTGAACGTGACCCGCTCTGTTTCCCGTCAGGTCGTTACTCCCTGCAAGACGGAAGTTTCACGCAAGCCGGTTCCCATGAATGCAGAAATCGCAGAGATGCTTTGGAGATGGAGGCAGGAAGCTCCATACAACCAACCGGACGATTGGATTTTCGCAAGCCCACATCGGGCGGGAATCCAACCGTATTGGCCTGGATCGCTTTACAGGGCGCACCTAAAACCTGCGCTGCTGAAGGCGGGCATTTCTGTTCCCGTCGGCTGGCACACGCTAAGGCACAGTTTTGGAACCTTGATGAAAGCCAATGGCGAAGACATCAAGACCATCCAAGAACTGCTGCGCCACGCTACGTTCAAAGTCACAGCAGACACCTACACACAAGCGGTCACGCCGGTGAAGCGCGATGCACAAGCCAGGATTGCAAAGCTGATCATGGCGGATGTTTCCGCATCAAAAGCGATCACGCCGACACTCCAATAACCGATTGGACCCTAACGGACCCTGATTCAAAACCAGGGATTCGTGTAAGTTCTTTGGATTGTTGGCGTCCCCGACGGGATTTGAACCCGTGTTACCGCCGTGAAAGGGCGATGTCCTAGGCCAGGCTAGACGACGGGGACGAGGTGAGACGAGAGCTTGTGACGGAACAGCTTTGATGGTAGCAGCGCGTCTTCCGCACTGTCAAAACAGATCAACAGAAGACATCAACTACAATAACAATCAGTCCGCATCTCATTTATCGGAGAGATTCGTGGCCGATTCGCTTTATCTCAGTCTCTGGTTTCCGAGCTTCGACATCGAGGACATGTTGCCGCGCGCCTTGTCCGTGATGCGGCAATTTCCTTTTTCCGCAACCCGCCCCGGAGTCTCCTACGTGGCCCTGCATCCGGTTTCCTGGGACGAGCCCACCATTCTTGAACAGCGCTTCCAGCCCGGCGTCCCTCCCGAGCAGGCGGTGCTGGTTGCCGCCGACCTGCTGCATGAAGACTACGGGTACGCCTTCGAAGCCATGTGGGACCTCTGGATTTTTTCCGAGGAGCAGAAGCAATGGGCACAGCGGCCGTCGCTGGTGGAATTCCTGGTCCATGGCGAGGGCTTTGACGAGGAAGCGTACCGGCAAGAGGGCCACATTCAAGTGGACTTCGGGTTTGACACCCCCTTTCTGCAGGAAGACGTACAACTCACGCTGGAAGCGGAGACTCATGTTCGAGCAAACGTGCAGAAGTTGGTGGAGTTCACCATGAAAGCCGAGAAGAATTCGGGTGCCAATGCGAGGCTGCTGTGGTCCGAGTCCGAGGAGAACCTGGCGCAGAAACTGATTGCCCGCCTGCAAAAGGTTCACTAGCTCAACTGAAAACCGCAGAGGACGCCAAGGACGCAGGGGAATGGAAATGATTTACCAGGCGCTTGATGCCGTCACGTAGGTGGACCACATTGAAATTGATCAGTAACCCAACAGAGTGCCCGCTCAGCTTGAGATACGAGAGCAACTGAGCTTTGTGCACTTCCAATACGTGCTCGACTACTTTCAACTCCACAACTACTTGGTCTTCCACCAGCAGATCTATTTTGTAACCACCCTCGATCTCAACCCCGTCATACAGCACCGGGAGCCACACCTGCGATGCTACTCTAAGACCGCGTTTGGTCACTTCATGCTTCAAGCATTTCTCGTAGACACTTTCCAACATTCCAGGCCCCAGAGAGGTGTGCACCTTCATGGCGGCGTCGATAATGATTCCCGTGACCTCGTTGGTGTCCATTTTCACTTCATGGCGGCGTCGATAATGATTCCCGTGACCTCGTTGGTGTCCATTTTCAACTATCCTCTGCGTACCCTGCGTCCTCCGCGGTTTTCATTTCGTCCTTCCCCCTTCGACTTTCAGCTTGTCGCTAGCCGCCGCCTGGGCTGCGGCCAGGCGCGCGGTCAGCACGCGGAAGGGCGAGCAGGATACATAGTTCAGACCGGTCTGGTGGCAGAACTCAACCGATGACGGATCGCCACCATGCTCACCGCAGATGCCGACCTTGAGATCGGGACGCGTCTTTCGTCCGCGCTCGGTAGCCATCTTCACCAACTGGCCCACACCATCGCGATCCAGCACTGCAAATGGATCCTGCTTCAGGATCCCCTCTTCAATGTAAGTCGGCAGGACTTTGTTCACGTCGTCGCGGGAGAAGCCAAACGTGGTTTGCGTAAGATCGTTCGTGCCGAAAGAGAAGAACTGCGCTTCCTTGGCGATCTCGTCGGCGACCAGCGCAGCACGAGGTAGTTCGATCATTGTCCCAACCAGGTAGTCGACCGTCTTCTCCTTCTCTTTGAAGACCTCGTCGGCGACCCGGCGCACGATGGCCGCCTGGTTGGCCATTTCTTTCAGGGTCGCGGTCAACGGAATCATGACTTCAGGCTTCACCTTGACGCCCTCTTTGGCGACTGCTACGGCCGCCTCGAAGATGGCGCGGACCTGCATCTCGGTGATCTCGGGATATGTGATGCCCAAGCGGCAACCGCGATGGCCGAGCATGGGATTGAATTCGTGCAGTTCCTCGACCCGGCGAAGAACGGTCCTGAGTTGCTTGAGCTTCGGTGATTTTGGCTTGGTGGCTTCGAGAACCGCGATCTCGACCATCAGGTCTTCGCGCCGCGGCAGGAATTCGTGTAAGGGAGGATCGAGGGTGCGAATGGTAACCGGGAAACCGTCCATCGCGCGAAAAACGCCGATGAAGTCCGAACGCTGCATAGGGAGGAGCTTCTTCAGCGCTGCCCGGCGCTCCTTCTCGTCCCGCGCCATGATCATGGCCCGCATGTGCGGAATACGGTCTTCGGCGAAGAACATGTGCTCGGTGCGGCACAGGCCGATGCCCTCGGCGCCGAAAGCGCGGGCTTGAATGGCATCGCGCGGGATGTCGGCGTTGGCGCGCACCCCTAGTTTGCGGAAAGGTTCGGCCCAACTCATCAGCTTGGTGAGTTCGGGATCATCCGCCTTCGGAGGAACCGTGCCGAGCTTGCCCTTGATCACGCGGCCAGTGGTGCCGTCGAGAGAAATCCAGTCCCCTTCTTTGAAGGTCTGGCCCTTGACGCGCATCTCGCCGGCCTTCTCGTCCACGGTGATGTCGCCCGCTCCGGCCACGCAGCATTTCCCCATGCCGCGCGTGACCACTGCAGCGTGACTGGTCATGCCGCCGCGCGAGGTCAGAATGCCAGCCGCTACTTCCATACCCTGAATGTCTTCAGGAGTGGTTTCCGCGCGCACCAAAATGACAGGGTTCTTCTTGCTGCCGTGTCCGGCCTTCACTACGGCTTCCTCTGCCGTGAAGACAATTTGACCGACGGCAGCGCCCGGCGATGCCGGCAACCCTGTCGCTAGAACTTCGACCTTCGCACTTTTTTCGTCCAGTCGCGGAACCAGGAAGTCATACAACTGGTTCGGTTCCACCCGGAAGATTGCCTCATCTTTTGTGATCAAGCCCTCTTCCACCATCTGGATGGCCACCCGCACAGCCGCGAGTCCGGTTCTTTTGCCGTTGCGGGTCTGCAGCATGTAGAGCTTGCCTTCCTGAATAGTGAACTCGAAATCCTGCATGTCTTTGTAGTGCTTTTCCAGGCGCGTAGTGATTTCGCGGAGCTGCCCATAGACATCCGGCATAATCTTTTCCAGTTCGAGGATGGGAACCGGAGTACGGATGCCGGCGACCACGTCCTCGCCCTGCGCGTTCATCAGAAATTCACCGTAGAATTCCTTGTTGCCGGTGGCGGGATTGCGGGTGAAACCGACGCCAGTGCCGCTGGTATCGCCGAGATTGCCAAACACCATGGCCTGCACATTGACTGCAGTGCCCAGATCGTCGGAGATGTTGTTGATGCGGCGGTAGTGCTTGGCGCGATCGTTGTTCCAGGAGCGGAACACCGCATCGCGCGCCATGACCAGCTGCTCGTGCGAGTCCTGCGGAAAATCACGCTTGGCGTGCTTCTTCACGACCTTCTTGTATTCCGCAATTACTTCTGTCAGGGCCTTGGCGTCGAGATCGGTGTCCAGCTTGGCCTTCTTCTGCTTCTTCTTGGCGTCGAAGACCTCATCGAAGGCAGGCTTGGGGATCTCCAGCACCACGTTGCCGAACATCTGGATGAGCCGGCGATAAGAATCGTAGGCGAAACGCGGGTTGTTGCTGCGCTTGCCCAGCGCCTCGACACTTTGATCGTTGAGGCCGAGGTTGAGGATCGTGTCCATCATGCCCGGCATGGAAAATTTCGCGCCGGAGCGCACGCTGACCAGCAAGGGATTCTCACCTTTGCCGAGCTTCTGACCTTGCAATTCTTGCAGCTTGTTCAATGCGTCTTCCATCTGTCGATCAACTTCCGACGAAACGCTGTTGCGGCGCATGTACTCGCGGCAAGCCTCAGTCTGAATGGTGAAGCCGGGAGGCACGGGAAGGCTGGCGTTGGTCATTTCGGCAAGGCCGGCGCCTTTGCCGCCGAGATCGTCTTTCATCTTGCCGTTGCCATCGGCCTTGCCGCCGCCGAAAAAGTAGACGTACTTGGTGGCGGAGGGCTTGGTGCTCTGGATCACAGTTTCAGAGAGGGTGGTAGTAGCCATAGGATTAGTCCTTTACTCAAGATTTCGTAGCGACCGGTGCCTGCATCTCTTCCTGGTTAAACTTGTTGTCATCCCGAGCGTGGCGAGGGATCTGCAGTTCGATCTTTTCACCCCAGCCTTGGGCCAAGTCCTGCCAAGTTGGGTTAAGACTCTTGATCAGCTCCAAACGCTTTGCCCTAGTCCACGCCTTGATCTGCTTCTCTCGCGCGATAGCATTCTTCACGTACTTGAACACCTCGTAGTACACCAGCCGGTTGATGTGGTAGCGCTTTGTGAAGCCTTCGAGTGCTTCATGCTTGTGTTCCAAGGCCCGGCGAAAAAGGTTATCTGTAATTCCGGTGTACAGATTCAGAGATCAGCTGGCCATGACGTACACGTAAAAGCGACGTTCACTTCGCACTGCTTACCTCGCACTGCAGATCCCTCGCTTCGCTCGGGATAACAACAAGAAAGCTAGGTACTCATCAGGCTTTGCCTTCGGTCACGATCTCGGAGAAATCGGCAATGGTGGAAAACTCCCGTAACAGGGTCTGCAGCAGAGCCAGACGGTTCGCCCGGAGGTGTTCGTCCTCCACCATGACCATCACTTTGTCGAAGAACCGGTCCACATGCTCCCTGGCGGTCGAGAGCAGCAGCAAGGCGTCTTTGTATTCCTTTTTCCTGCGATGCTCTTCAACCCTCAGGTTGGTCCTCTCCATATAGGCGGCCAGCATCTTTTCCTCTTCAGCAGCTTCCGCAAGGTACTCGAACTTGCCAGCAACGTAGAATCTCTTCTCTGCAGCCTGTTTCAGGATGTTCCGCATACGCTTGCAGGCGGCGGCGATCGCTTGAAACTCGGGCATTTCAAAGACACCCTTGACTGCCTCTGCCCGGGCCAGCGCGTCCACGACATCATCCGCACCAGCCCCCAGTACCGCGTTCACCAGGTCGTACTTGTACCCGAGCGCGTCTCTGAGAAAGAACTGCAACCGTTCCCGCAAGAACGTGAGCGGGCTCATCTGAGATTCAGAGCCGGGGGCTGCCTTTGCCGAATCCGCCCATGTCCGGTCCGAGGCGCGTTCGAGCTTCAAGACATCCCACCACCACTCCAGTGGTTTCTTGAATTTTTTCTCGGCTTCAGAGTTCGCATAGGACTGCAGGGCACTGGTCACGAGTTCAGATAGAGTCACCGGCAGCTTATGTTCGGCAATCGTCTTCACGATCCCGTTCGCCTGCCGCCGCAGCGCAAATGGATCTTTCGAGCCCGTCGGCTGCATCCCCAGTGCGAACATTCCAGCGATGGTGTCCGCCTTGTCGGCGATGGACAATACGGCACCCTCGACCGCGCGCGGGACCGAGTCTTCCATTGACTCCGGCTTGTACTGGTCGTAGATAGTCTGCGCGATCAGCTGGCGGGCCCCATCCGCCATATCCTCGTCGAGCACCTGCACACCGGCATACAAGCCGCCCACAATGCCCTGCAGTTCAGTGAATTCCTTCACCAGTTCGGTCGTGAGGTCAGTCTTCGCGAGATAGGCAGCCTTGTGGACCACGCCCGGGCGAACCGCCATTCCGGTGTGGCGAACAATTTCGCACAGCCAACTGGCAAGCCGTTGCACCCGCAACGTCTTGTCGTAATAGCTGCCCAGGTCTTTCTGAAAGGTGACGTGCTTGAGCCAGGCGGTGCGATCGCGCAGCGGATGCTTCTGGTCGGTTTGCCAGAAAAAGCGGGCGTCGTTGAAGCGGGCGCGCAGCACACGTTCGTGCCCGTGGCGGATGATGCCTTGCGGACCGCCGTCGGTGTTCAGTACAGCTAGAAAGTGAGGTAACAGCTTGCCGTTCGCGTCTTCGACCGCAAAATACTTCTGGTGATCACGCATGACCGTGACCAGCACTTCCTCGGGCAACTCGAGAAACTCGCGGTCGAAACCGCCGAGGATTACCGAGGGCCACTCGGTCAAGTTAACGACGGTATCGAGCAGGCTCTTGTCCTCTCGCCAGCGGGCACCAGGGATGGTACGGGTCGCCGCGTCGAGGCCTTTGCGAATTTGTTGCTCGCGCTCGGCGCGGCCAAGTACTTTTGCGGCTCGCAGCGCGCTCACGTAGCTCTCGCCCGCCGCAGGGATTTGCACAGTCACATCCGACAAGAGGCGGTGCCCGCGTGATTGATTCCCAGCGCGGACGCCGTCGAATTCAAGCGGAACCACTTCCCTATCCAGCATCGCGACCAGCCAGCGCACCGGGCGAACGAACTTCTCGCTTGGCTCTCGCCAGTACATGTTCTTAGGCCAGTAGATGGAATTGATTTCCTTAGGCAGTAGCTCTGACAAGATCTCGGACGCAGCCCGGCCTTTCTTTGTAACTTTCGCGGACAGGTATTCCCCCTTGGGAGTTGTGACCTTCTCCAGTCGGGACACATCAACTCCGGCTTTCTTGGCAAAGGCGTGGGCCGCGGGGGTGGGTTGATCGCCTTTGTAGGCTACGGCCACTGACGGGCCGTTGACCTGTTCCATGACATCAGCCTGGGCGGGGAGGATTCCGCCCACCAGAATAGCCAGGCGGCGGGGCGTGTCGAACGCCGAAACCGTGGCCGCAGCCAGGCGCTCCCGCTCCAGCAATTTCTGAATCCGTTCGCGCAACTCAAGTGAAGCCGCATCAATCATGCGCGCCGGGATTTCTTCGCAACCGATTTCCAGCAGAAAGTCAGGCATTCAATGAGTCTTCATATTTGCTGTCATTCTGAGCGAAATGAGTCCGCTCGCTAGCGAGCGGACTTACGGAGTCGAAGAATCTCTACCCGCAACAACCGTTCCGACCCGAGGGATCCTTCGACTCCATGGCAGCTTCGCTTCGCGAAGCTGTCACTCCGCTCAGGATGACAGGTCATGAAATAGTCGGTACGACCTCCAGCTTTTTCTTTCTTGCTGGCTTATCTTCTTCTTCGAACGCGGCAGCACCATCGCCCTGCTGGTCCACGTGCGCCCGGGCAATGCCTACGGCCAATGCCCGCACTCGCGCGATCACGCCCACGCGCTCGGTCACGGAAATCGCGCCCCGGGCATCGAGAAGATTGAACAGGTGCGAGCACTTCAGGCAGAGGTCGTAGGCGCTCAGCAGAGGGAACCGCTTCCTATCCTTCGCCACTCCGTCCCCGGTCTGCTTGTCTTTAACGAGTGCCGAGTACCGATCGAGCAGCGCCTTGCACTCCGCTTCGCACAGCTCAAAGTGCTTCCAGGTCTTCTCAACATCCGCTACTTCAAAGTTGTACACCGAAAACTGCACTTCATCGGCCAGTCGAACGTCCCCGTAGGTCGTCGCCTTTCCCGTTTTGGGATCACGCGCCCAGGCAATGTCATAAATTGACTCCACATCCTGCAGGAACGCCGCGATTCGCTCCAGGCCATAGGTCAACTCGGCGGAGATGGGATCGAGGTCGATTCCGCCGCACTGCTGGAAGTAGGTGAACTGGGTAACCTCCAGACCGTCGAGCATCACCTGCCAGCCCACCCCCCAGGCGCTCAGCGTGGGGGCCTCCCAGTTGTCTTCCTCGAACTTGATGTCGTGCTGGCGCAAGTCAATGCCGATTGCGCCGAGCGATTCCAGATACAGTTCCTGCACGTTCTCCGGCGGAGGCTTCAGGATGACCTGCAACTGCATGTGTTTATAAAGACGGTTAGGGTTCTCGCCGTAGCGTCCGTCCGCCGGCCTACGCGAAGGCTGCACGTAGGCGACCTTGTAGGGCTGTGGTCCGAGCACTCGCAGAAAGGTTTCTGGCGCCATTGTGCCCGCACCGACTTCGACGTCATAGGGTTGCTGCAGGACGCATCCGCGCTCCGCCCAGAAGGTCTGGAGGCGCAGGATAAGTTCCTGAAAACTGGGCGAGTTGGAGTTCGTGGGAGTCACAGGACGTTGTCTTGAGTCTAGCATTCAGCAGCCCGCACTCAGCAGTCAGTCCGGCAAGTGCGTCGTCGAACTCGTGAAACCCGCGTGGCAGCTGAATGCTGATGGCTGAGTGCTGAATGCCTTAGCTGATCTTCTCCAGCATTGCTGCCGTCACCAGCTTCTTCTCGATGTGGCGCTGCAGAGTCTGCAGCAGGAACTTGCGCAAATCCGCCGCTTGGGCCTTGGGCCAGGGGGCGCCCGCAAAACTCTCTACCGGCGCACGAAACATCTGGGCCGCCAGCCCTCGCGATTCGGCTGAGATTTCCGACGATGCCAGCCGCTTGTCCGCAGCGCACATCAATCCATCGGCCAAGGCGTGAAAAAACGCCCGGCCGCCGTTCAGAGTGCGTCCGCACGCGATGCACTCGGAAAGTTCCGGCAAGTAACCCATCAGCCGTGTCATCCACAGCTCGAAATAGGTGATGGGCATCCATACCTCAGTTCCGCGCAGCCTGGCCAGAACTGCCACTACCAGCCGAAACACGGCATCATTGGCCTCGCGTTCCGGCAGTAACTCGTCGAGCAGTTCCGCCACATGACCCAGCGCAATCGCCCGCGGATAACTGACTTCAGAGGAGAGGGGCGACTCCAACACCTCGCAGGAATCCAGCCGGGCCAATTCCTGGCGTTCCCGATCCTCGTAATACGCCCGGACGAAGGTCAGCGGCTCCAGCGCCCCGCCGAATCGGCGCCTGGATTTCTTGGCGGAACGGGCAACGGCGCGGACTTTGCCTTCCAGGCGCGTAAACAACGTGACTAGCAGATCAGCCTCGCGCAACGGATAGGTGCGCAGAACGATTGCTTCCGACTCCTTCAGTGCCATGGAAGCCCGCTCGGAGGCAAGTCACCCCCATCCCTTCACTTCAGCCCTCTGGGTGTAAGTGAATTACTCATTGTAATTGGAGGCGTAGGGAGAAGGAAAGGCGCACACATCTATGGCTCATCCCCCTGCGGTCCCGACAGTCTGAAGTGAGCCCGACACACGGGACACGCGCAATGCCCGGCCACCCCTAGAACTATGGTAATCAGCCGGGTGGTTACTGACTACAGTCACCAAGGTCATCTTGCCGGTTTCGCAATCCTGTTTCACTCTATGCTGCGGGGTAATTCTGCCGACAGGGGCTGCTTCAACTTGACGACTACGCTGGAATCGACTGCACCAGGCTCGGATTGGACCAAACTCCTCACAGACCCGGAGATCGTCAGCCACCTCGGGGAACTTCTGCAGGCGTATCGCGAGGCGCCTCCGGAAAAGCGCGACCAAGCGCTGCTCGACGCCATGCGCAGGATCAAGTCCGGACCGACCAAGGGTGGTTCGACCAACGGCAAGACTGTCGCGGCTTCGCAAGCTGCCGCGGGTTCCAGCATCCCACAGGCGGTTGCCACTTCGCCGGCCGCCAGCCCGCCGTTCGAACCGGATATCTTTACGCCGAATTGGGGCCAGGACCGGCGGCAGTACCCGAGAATGAAATGCTTCGTTGCGGTTGAGCTGCGAATGCAAGGTTCGACCGCCCCGGTGTGGGGAAACTTGGCCAACACCAGTCGCGGGGGATGCTTCGTCGAAACTGCGACCCCGCTCAAGGACGGTGAGAAGCTGGAGATCGGGCTCTGGGTCGCCAATGGCAAACTCTGGGTCAAGGGCATGATTCTCACGGGGATCGTCACACAGAGCAATCCTTCTTTTGGAGTACGGATCAGGTTTGCGGGTATGGAGCCTTCCGAGCGTGAGACCCTACGGGAATTCCTTAAGTTTGTGGAAAACACTACTAAGGGCTACCACTACGAACAGGGTTACTTAGCACGATTGAAGCAATAGTCTACTCTTCTTCAGATTTTCGAATTTGTCGTCGCAAGCTGAATCCTTGCCCGGCGCGAATCATCCTAAACAGTACAGTTAAGAGTGCGTGTTGACAGGCGCGGCCCGGTCTCCAGGTGATTCGTGTCTTCCCCTGACGAGGTGCACGCATCTTGCCAGAACTTGATAAACTGCGTGGGAGAAATTCCGCAAGGTTTACAGGTGGGGAAGTACTGCTTCGAGTGGTTTTGAAACTCTGACCCGTGCGCCGAAGGGAGAAGCCTTTCTATGGTGGCGAGTGAACAGACGCTGACCAACAAGCAGCTGGACATCCTGAGCATCAATACCATCCGCACCCTGGCCATCGACGCAGCACAGAAAGCCAACTCCGGCCATCCTGGCGCTCCCATGGCACTTGCCCCGGTAGCGTACTGTTTGTGGCAGCAATTTCTGCGCTTCGATCCCAAGGATCCTCTGTGGCCCAATCGTGATCGCTTTGTGCTTTCCAATGGCCACGCTTCCATGCTGTTGTACGCCATGCTGTACGTTAGCGGCATTCATAGCGTGGATGGGGAAGGGCGGCCGACGGGCAGCCCGGCAGTCAGCTTGGATGATATTAAGAACTTCCGCCAGATCGGCAGCAACACTCCTGGGCATCCCGAATATGGGCTGACAGCTGGCGTGGAAACCACCACCGGGCCGCTGGGCCAGGGCGTCGGCAATAGCGTTGGCATGGCCATTGCCGGGAAATGGCTGGCGGCGCGTTACAACCGCCCGGGGTTCGAGCTCTTCAGCTACAACGTTTATGCCTTCTGCGGCGACGGCGACCTGATGGAGGGTGTCGGTTGCGAAGCCGCTTCGCTCGCGGGTCATTTACGGCTCTCCAATCTTTGTTGGATTTACGACAACAACCGGATCACGTTGGATGGCCCCGCGGATTGGTCGTTTACCGAGGACGTCGGTGCGCGGTTCCTCGCCCATGGCTGGAACGTTCTCCACGTTGCCGATGCTAACGATTTGGATGCGCTGGCCAACGCATACAACAGTTTCCTGCGCACCGCTGACCGGCCCACCTTGGTCATCGTGAACAGCCACATCGGGTACGGTGCCCCGCACAAGCAGGACACCAACGAGGCCCACGGTGAACCATTAGGTGAGGAAGAAGCTCGCCTTGCCAAGAAGTCGTACGGTTGGCCGGAAGATGCCAAGTTCCTGGTGCCGGACGGAGTACTGGAGAACTTTCAGGCAGGATTTGGCAACCGAGGGCAGCAGTTGCACGCGAAGTGGACGAAACTGTTTGACAACTACGGCAAGCAAAACCCGGACCTCGCCGATCAACTTAGGCGCATGCAGCATCGCCAGCTGCCCGATGGGTGGGACAAGGATTTGCCGACGTTTCCCGCCGACGCCAAGGGCCTGGCGACCCGCGACAGCTCGGGCAAGGTGCTGAACGCGGTGGCACAAAACGTACCTTGGCTGATGGGTGGCTCAGCAGACCTGGCCGGCTCCGACCGCACCCGGCTCAAGTTCGAAGGCGCCGGCGACTTCCAGGCTGGAAGTTACGCGGGCCGCAACCTGCATTTCGGCGTGCGTGAACATGCTATGGGTGCGATTTTGAATGGCCTGGCAGTGTCTAACCTTCGTCCCTACAGCGGGACATTTTTCAATTTCAGCGACTACATGAAGCCTTCTGTCCGTCTGGCTGCGCTCATGGAGATTCCCGCAATCTTCATCTACACCCACGACTCGATCGGTTTGGGCGAAGACGGGCCAACGCATCAACCGATCGAGCAGTTAGCGGGCTTGCGTGCGGTGCCGAACCTGGTGCTCTTTCGTCCAGCCGATGCCAATGAAGTCGTGGAAGCGTGGAAGGTCATCATGAAGCTCCGTCACCGGCCTGCGGCACTGGTTCTCACCCGGCAAGCTGTGCCAACTTTTGACCGCTCGAAGTACGCCTCAGCGGAAGGCGTGGCCAGGGGTGCTTATGTTCTGGCCGACGCGCCAAGTGGGAAGCCGCAGACCATTTTGATGGGCAGCGGAAGTGAAGTATCTCTATGCCTGGCTGCGTATGAACAGCTTCAGGCCGAAGGGATCAAGGCACGCGTGGTCAGCATGCCGTCGTGGGACATCTTTGAGAAACAATCGGATGATTACAAGAAGCAGGTCCTTCCTCCCGAGGTGAAAGCGCGAGTCTCGGTGGAGCAGGCTTCTACACTCGGATGGGCGCGCTATGTGGGTCTGTCAGGAAAGATGGTGGGAATGCACACCTTCGGCGCCTCCGCCCCCATTAAGGACCTGCAGAAGAAGTTCGGTTTCACAACCGACAAAGTAGTGGAAGCGGCACGGGAAGCCATCGCGCAATCGAAGTAGTTCGGCGAGACCAATTTATAGCGAGGTGTTTAATGCAGCCGACTGGAGTTCTGGAAACCGCAAAATCAATTAACCCCCTTAAGGATCTCCTCAAGTTTGGTCAGTCCGTCTGGCTGGATTACATCCGCCGCGATTTGTTCACCACCGGCGAGCTCAAACGCCTGATCGAGGAAGACGGCCTGCGCGGCATGACCTCCAATCCTGCGATTTTTGAGAAGGCGATCGCCGATAGCCAGTACTATACGGACGCCCTACGCTCCCTGGAATCAAGGCCCGATCTTGATGCCAACGGCCGCTATGAGATCATCGCCATTCAAGACATTCAGCAAGCCGCCGATGCTCTTCGGCCGGTCTACCAAAGCACCAAGCGTCGTGACGGCTACGTCAGCCTCGAGGTCTCACCCTTTCTTGCGCGCGATACAGAGGCCACGCTGCAAGAGGCACGCCGCCTGTGGAAGGCGGTGGGCCGCGAGAACCTGATGGTGAAGGTTCCGGGCACGACAGAGGGAATTCCCGCTTTTCAGCAACTCATCAGCGAGGGCATCAACATCAACGTGACTCTGCTGTTCGCGCAAGAGGTGTATGAGCGGGTGGCGGAGGCATATGTTGCCGGCCTCGAGCAGCTGGCGGCCAAGGGTGGAGATGTTGCCAGGATCGGCAGTGTCGCCAGCTTCTTCATCAGCCGGATTGACTCTTCGGTCGACGCCATCGTGGCAACCCGCTTGAAGGCTGCAACCAGCGACCGCGAAAAGGCCGACCTTCAGAGTGTTCAGGGTAAAGTGGCAATTGCCAACGGTAAGCAGACCTATCAGAAGTATCTGAGACTCTTCAGCGGCGACCGCTGGAACAAGCTGGCGGCGAAAGGAGCGCAAACCCAGCGCGTCCTGTGGGCAAGCACCAGCACCAAGAACCCGAGCTACAGCGACGTGATGTACGTAGACGAATTAATCGGGCCGGACACGGTGAACACCATCCCCCCGGCAACGTTTGATGCCTTCCGTGATCACGGACACCCACGGGCGAGCTTGACGGAAGATCTGGAGTCCGCAGATCGTGTTATGCAGACCGCCGCCAAGCTGGGCATCTCGATGAAGGAAGTTACCGACAAGCTCACCGAGGACGGAGTCCGCCTCTTCGCTGAAGCTTTTGAGAAGCTCCTCAAGGCGGTAGAGAGAAACGCGAAAACCAAGTGAACGTGCTAGTGAACCAGCCGAACTACAAACTTCCGGAGACGCTCGCCTCCGCGGTGAAGAAGGCCATCGATGACTGGCGAACTGGCGACAAGGTCCGACGGCTTTGGGCCCGCGATGCTTCACTGTGGACCAGCAGCGATGAAGCCGACTGGCTACGTTGGCTGAATGTCGTCGATGAACAGATCGCTCACCACAAGGACCTTCGCCGGCTTGCCGACGATGTCAAGGGCGGCGGGTTCTCAAACATTTTGTTGCTCGGCATGGGTGGCTCAAGCCTGTGTCCGGAGGTGCTGGAAAAGACCTTCGGCCGCATCCCCGGATTTCCGCAGTTGCACGTCCTGGATTCGACAGATCCCGCACAGGTCAAGGCTTCGGAGATAAGTGTTAATCTGGCCAGAACGCTGTTCGTCGTTTCGAGCAAGTCCGGCACAACTCTCGAGCCCAACATTTTCAAGCAGTACTTCTTCGAACGAGCAAAGCAGGCCGTGGGAGCCGACAAAGCCGGCAGTTGCTTTGTCGCCATCACCGACCCGGGATCGAAAATGGAGCAGGTCGCCAAGAGCGACGGGTTCCGCCACATTTTGCACGGTGTGCCCAGCATCGGCGGCCGCTATTCTGCGCTTTCGAATTTCGGAATGGTGCCCGCAGCCTTGATGGGTCTCGATACCGGCAAGTTCCTGGAACGTACCCACACGATGGTGGAAGCCTGCGGGCGCAGGGTGGCAGTCGAGGAGAACCCAGGTGTGATGCTGGGCATCATCCTGGGCACGGCTGCGAAGAACGGACGCGACAAGGTCACGATCATCGCTTCGCCAGTCATCTCCGATCTGGGGGCGTGGCTGGAGCAGTTGCTGGCAGAGTCGACCGGCAAGCAGGGCCACGGAATTATTCCCGTGGACCGGGAGGATCTGGCTTCACCCGATGTATACGGAAATGACCGTGTGTTCGCTTACCTGCGACTGGATTCCTCCCCTGATGCGAGCCAAGACGCAAAGGTGGCGGCGCTGGAAAGTACCGGTCAACCAGTCGTGCGTATCGGCATCGCTGACGTCTACGACCTGGGTCAGGAGTTCTTCCGCTGGGAAATAGCGACGGCGGTGGCAGGATCAATCATCGGCATCAACGCCTTCAATCAGCCCGATGTGGAAGCCAGCAAGATCGCCACTCGTGCGCTGACCACCGAGTACGAAAAGTCCGGCTCCCTTCCCGCTGAGAAGCCGCTCCTGGAAGAGGGACCCATCAAGCTTTTCACCGATTCACGGAATGCCGACGCTTTGATTAGTGCGGCCGGCGCTCACAAGTCCCTGGCCGGCTACCTCCGTGCTCACTTCACACGCCTTCGCCCGCGAGATTATTTCGCCTTGCTCGCCTACATTCAAATGAGCCCCGAGAACGAAGCCCGTCTGCAAGGGATGCGACACGCGGTCCGAGATAAGAAGCGCGTGGCGACGTGTTTGGGATTCGGTCCAAGGTTCCTGCATTCTACGGGGCAGGCGTATAAGGGTGGCCCCAATTCCGGTGTGTTTCTGCAAATCACGTGCAACGACGAAGCCGACCTGCCGGTGCCCGGGCAGAAATACACTTTTGGGGTAGTCAAGGCGGCGCAAGCTCGCGGAGACTTTCAGGTTCTGGCGGAGCGCGCTCGCAGGGCGCTCAGGGTGCATCTAGGCGGAGACCTGCAATCCGGGTTGGGCATTCTGGCGAGAGCGCTGGGTGAAGCTTTAGGTTGATTTTCCCTGCTGGTCCTTGGTGTCGTCCGCGGTTATTTCCTCGGGGATTCTACAAAAACGATTTAATATGGCATAAGGAGTGGGTATGAGACTGGGGATGGTGGGATTGGGCCGCATGGGCGCGAACATGACGCGCCGCCTGATGCGGGGTGGACACGAAGTCGTGGTCACCGATCTCAGTGCTGACAACGTGAAGCAGATCGCCGGGGAAGGCGCCATCGCTTCATCGTCGCTGGACGATTTCGTCAGCAAGCTGGGGAAGCCGCGAGTCGCCTGGCTGATGGTGCCAGCCGGCGCTCCTACCGAACAAACGGTGCAGAATCTGGCGCAGCGCATGCTGCCCGGCGACATTCTCATCGATGGCGGCAATTCCTATTTCAAAGACGATATTCGCCGCTCCGAGCAACTCCGGAACAAAGGCATTCACTACGTAGACGTGGGCACCAGTGGCGGTGTGTGGGGCCTGGAGCGCGGCTACTGCATGATGATCGGCGGTCCTAAGGAAGCAGTACAGCAACTCGATCCCATCTTCAAGACGTTGGCCCCGGGCCGCGGCGACATCCCTCGAACCCCCGGCCGCGAAAAGATGCCCGGCACCGCCGAAGAGGGCTACATATACTGCGGCCCGTCGGGGTCGGGACACTTCGTCAAGATGGTGCACAACGGCATTGAATACGGCCTCATGCAGGCGTACGCAGAAGGCTTCGACATCTTTCGCAATGCCGGCAGCAAGGAGCTCCCCGACAATCAACGTTACGATTTGAACCTGGCTGACATCGCGGAGGTCTGGCGCCGGGGCAGCGTCGTCAGTTCGTGGCTATTGGACCTGACGGCCATGGCACTGGCTGAGAACCCGACCCTCTCCGAGTACACCGGTTTCGTTCAGGATTCCGGGGAGGGGCGCTGGACGATCCAGGCGGCGATCGACGAGGCGGTTCCCGTGGATGTACTTTCCGCCGCGCTCTTCACCCGCTTCCGTTCCCGCCAGGAACACACCTTTGCAGAGAAAGTGTTGTCGGCGATGCGGCAGAAATTTGGCGGGCATGTGGAACCGGCCAAATCGGCGAAAAAGACGGCTTAGACATACTCGCGCTGGTGATTTGCAGCGCCAAAGGTGGAGCAGGGCCTTCGGCCCTGCAATTAAGAGCTCGATGAGTGAGGGGCTTCAGCCCCTGAGGTGCGGAAACCCATGGCTCAGACAGAAGTGATGCCCACAACGCAAATTGTCGGGAAGCTCGGCGATCCCTGCGCGATGGTGATCTTCGGAGCCGCCGGAGATCTGACCCGGCGCAAGCTGGTCCCCGCACTGTACAACCTGGCCAAGTCGCAGTTATTGTCGCGCGAGTTCGCAATTGTGGGTGTTGCCCGCGCCGCCATCTCCACCGAAGACTTCCGCAACAGAATGTCGCAGGACATCAAGCAGTTTGCCACTGAACCGGTCGATACCGATTTGTGGGAGTGGTTCACGCGGCGCATGTATTACCTGCCGGGCAACTTCGGGGACAAGAACCTTTATCCCAAGCTGAAGGACCTGCTGGACACCGCAGACAAAGACCACTCCACCCACGGCAACCATTTTTACTATTTAGCCACCGGGGCCGACTTCTCTGCGCCCATCGTCGAACAACTCGCGGCGGTTGGCTTAATGGAGGAAGACGATCGTTGGCGGCGGGTCATCGTGGAGAAGCCCTTCGGTCACGACCTGGAGTCTGCCAAGGCGCTCAACCAGCAATTGTTGCAAGTGGCTCGAGAGAACCAGATTTACCGCATCGATCACTATCTCGGCAAAGAGACGGTACAGAACATTTTGGCGCTGCGCTTTGCCAACGGGATTTTCGAACCCATCTGGAACCGCCGCTATATTGACCACGTGCAAATCTCCGTGGCGGAAACTGTGGGCGTGGAGAGTCGCGGCAGTTACTACGACCAGGCCGGCGCGCTGCGGGACATGGTGCCCAACCACATCATGCAACTCATCAGCCTGACCGCGATGGAGCCTCCGGTCTCGTTCCGGGCCGACGCCGTGCGCGACGAGCAGGCCAAGATCTTGCATGCCATCCAGCCGTTGAGCTCTGAGGAGGTGCTGAGCAAGACGGTGCGCGGCCAGTACGGCGAAGGCCTCAGCGGCGGGCAACGTGTGCCGGCTTACCGTTCCGAGGACAGTGTTCCCCCGGACTCCCGCACCGAAACCTTCGTCGCCATGAAGTTGCAGATCGACAATTGGCGCTGGGCGGATGTGCCTTTCTACCTCCGCACGGGAAAGCGGATGCCCGGCCACAACACCCATATCGTGATCCAATTTCGGCGCGCTCCGTTCGTACTGTTCCGTGACACGCCGGTAGAAAACCTGATGCCGAACCAACTCGTCCTGCATATTCAGCCGGAAGAAGGCATTTCCCTGCGCTTCGCCGCGAAAGTGCCAGGGCCGGCCATGCGTCTGGGTGCCGTGGACATGAATTTCGAGTATGCCGACTACTTCGGAACCCGGCCGAGTACCGGGTACGAGCGCTTGTTGCACGACTGCATGATCGGCGACGCCACGTTGTTTCAGCGCGCCGATATGGTCGAGGCAGGATGGTGCGTGGTGAGTCCTGCTCTGGATGTCTGGAAAGCGCTGCCGCCGCGAAATTTTCCTAACTATGCCGCGGGCACGTGGGGACCAAAGGAAGCTGATGAGTTGCTGGAGCGCGACGGCCGCCGCTGGAGGAACTTCGAGAAATGATCCTGGCCGGCGACATTGGGGGTACAAACGCGCGGCTGGCACTATTCGAAGCCACGAACGGCACCTTCCGTCTAGTTTCGGCGTCAGTCTTTCCCAGCCGCGAATACTCCGGTCTCGATGAGATCGTGAGCAAGTTTGTCGAGAGTTCCTCAGTCCGCCCGGACGCCGCCTGTTTTGGCGTGGCTGGCCCGGTACGCGGCGGTCGAGTGGAAGCCTCCAACCTGCCGTGGATCGTGGAATCCACACGCCTTGCGGATGAACTCCACATCCAACGGGCCCTGCTCATCAATGACCTCGAAGCCAACGCTTGGGGAATAGCCACTCTGGCTCCCAGCGATGTGGTCTGCTTGAACCAGGTGAAGGGAAATCCGGTGGGCAACCAGGCGGTGATCGCTGCCGGAACCGGGCTGGGCGAAGCCGGCATGTACTGGGACGGAGAGAAGCACCACATCTTTGCATGCGAGGGCGGTCACTCAGATTTCGCTCCCCGCAACGACCTGGAAATCGACCTCCTACGTTATCTGACCGCTCACTACGGCCACGTCAGCTGGGAGCGAGTTGTGTCCGGACCCGGGCTGGTGAACGTATTCCACTTCTTGCGCGACACCGGACACGGGAAAGAACCGAAGTGGCTCAGTGAAGAAATGTTGCATGGCGACCCGGCGGCCGCCATCTCGCGTGCTGCTCTCGACGGCAAATGCCCGCTCTCAGAACGCGCTCTGGATCTCTTTATATCTGTTTATGCGGCCGAGGCCGGCAATCTCGCGCTCAAACTGATGGCCACCGGCGGCGTGTACCTAGGCGGCGGCATCGCTCCCAAGATGCTCCCCAAGCTGGCAGGGCCATTGTTCATGCAGGCTTTTGCTGGCAAGGGCCGCATGCAGCGCCTGCTTGAAGCCATGCCCGTCAAAGTCATCACCAATGACAAGACCGCGCTGATGGGAGCGGCGCGCTGCGCGGTGGCGAAGGGCGCGGGGTCCTAAGCTTTTAGGGGGAGCAGCGCTTCATTGCTGCAAATCGGACTCCCAATTTCAGTCACGCGCTTTAGCGCCCGAGGTCTTTAAACTCCGAATCCATGGATGAAACAACCGCCCATGCCCTCTCAACCCGAACTTCGCATTTTCGATACGCCCGCTGATCTTTTCGCCGCTGCTGCCACCGAGTTCGCCGCACTGGCGAGCGCCGCGGTCCAAAGCCGTGGCAGGTTTTGTGTCGCCCTCTCCGGCGGTTCCACGCCCAGGAACTTCTATCAATTGCTGGCCAGCAACGCATTTTCGAATCTTCCCTGGGACAAGACCTACTTTTTGTTCGGCGACGAGCGCAACGTGCCTCCCGACCACTCCGACAGCAACTACCGCATGGCCAAAGAAGCTCTGCTTTGGAAGGTACCGGAGCCGAACGTCTTTCGCATTCACGCCGAGCACGATGCAGAAACGGCTGCCCGCGATTACGAGCAAACTCTGCGCACGTTCTTCAAGCTGCAACCCGGCAAGTTTCCGCGCTTTGATCTGGTCCTGCTCGGGCTGGGACCGGACGGGCACACCGCTTCCCTGTTTCCCGGGACCTCTGCGCTCAACGAGAACAACCGACTGGTAGTAGCGAACTGGGTGGAGAATTTTAAGACTTACCGCATTACCTTGACGTTGCCGGTCCTGAACCATGCAGCTTGCGTCATCTTTTTGGCCTGCGGGCCCGACAAAGCCGCTATTCTCCGCGAGGTTTTGGAAAACCAGAGTGCCAACTTACCGTCGCAGCGAGTGCGTCCAGCGGACGGCAGATTGATTTGGATGGTGGACCGGGCGGCGGCTCAGTTGTCCACCGAAAGGGAGGGTTTTTAGGTGGCGCAGCGCTTCCAGCGCTGCGAAAATGGCTTGGGTTGAATGACGGCTTCAGCCGCTGAGGGTAGGAGGCAGAGAACGAAGTCGAGTTCCCAATGCCCTCGGGAAGGGCGAGAATTCAAACCTAGAACACCGGCACCAGGTTGTGTTTCTTCTGGTACATCTTGCGGTCCACGGCGCGCAGCGCGTCGGCGAAATCGCTTCCCGTCACGTAGGGTGCCATGCCCCAGCTAACTGACAGCTCATAACGCTTGTTGGCGTTCAGGTTCCAGTGTTCCACTGCCCGGAACAGGCGTTGGATGGGAGCGTCGGCTGCTTCTTCATCCGTCTCCGGCATCACCACCAGGAATTCATCCCCACCATGCCGGAAGATCAGGTCACCTCCGCGGAACGTCGCTCTGAGCATCTTGCCGAACTCCATGAGCACAAGGTTGCCTTCAGCCGCGCCGAACTTGGAGTTGATCTCGCGGAAGCCATCCAAGTCCATGGTCATAAAAGTGAGAGGACTGCCAAGCCGGTTGGCCCGTGTCACCTCGCGGGGAATCAATTCGTTCAGGGCACGCCGATTCAGCAATTGGGTCAAGGGATCGACCAGCGACAAGCTTTCCAGGCGCTCGTTTAACACCAGTTCGCTGATCAGCGCACGCCGTGTGTTGTTCAGGGTCAGCTTCTGTCCGATGAGATAGATGTTGAATAACAGGACCAGCGAGATCAGCCCGAAGAACAATTGAGGCAAGTAGGCGGACTCGATGCGGATGACGCGCTGCGACCAGACCACGTTGGGAAAGATCAGGGCTGAAATGCCCGCCGCCAGGACAAGCATCACCAGGATCCCGATCGACCACAGTTGCAAGTCCCGCCCGGAGAGCTGCTGGATCTGACGCTGGATCTCGTCCGCCCGCGCCAGCATCGAGGGCGATGCGGAATGTTCTGCGTTGGTGGCCAAGAATCTTTCCTCCGGCGCCAGCCAGACCCCAGCGGGACAGCAGTGCCTAAGGAATTTTCTACTGCAGGTGCAGAGCAGCGCGAGGCGGAACTTGGATTAGGGATTACGTAAGTAACACTACTGAGAGTTAGGCTCACCGGTTGTGGAGAGGCCGGGAACTCATGAATAACTGACATCTGCCAGCACGTTCTGGCCACCTTCCTTGCGCATCACGATTTGCACTCGCTGTCCCACGGGAAGCGCGTTGCGCATGTCCCCTTCCAGCACCAGCATGCGAGGGCTTTGGCCGTGGTCAGACAAGGTGACAATCGACTTGTTAGGCTGTCCAACGTTGGACTCAAAGAAAACGACCTCCTGCACCTTGCCGCGTTGAACCAGTCCACCCTTCCCCGACCGCGCCGAGACAGGCGAAGCATTGAGGGAAAAGGCGGCCTTCCCTTTGCGCAGTTCGACCAAGGCAGTCATTCCCAGGATGCCTGACATGGCTAGCAGGATCAGCGACATGAATAGACCATCCACCGTGGTCAGCGACCCGTAAAGAGCGATCCAGACCACGCCCAGCAGTGGAACCGCCGCCAAAATCAGCAGCAAAATCAGGGCCATAGAGTTGTTCTCGCAAACGGCCAAGGCAGTGGCCGATGTTGGTCAACAGGTTAGCAGAAAACTGTGGTCTTTTGGAGGTCGTCGCGGATCAGGCGCACTGGTCTCGCCAGTCTTCAATTTCCTTCAATCCATCGCTGCGGGTCTGCTCAAACAAGCGAACTCGATGCCGGGCGTGCTCGAATTCGTGAATGTCCGCCCAGACTTCAGCCCGCCAAGATTCCTCGTGCACTTCCGTCTCCCCACAAGTGGCGCAGCGGGTGTGGAGTCTCAGTGCCGGTCGCTTGCGCTCAATGGCCCCTGGCAGCTCAATGAAGACGCAACGCACCTCTTGGATGTCTTCATTGCCATCGATCAGGTGCTCGTAGCGCAAAAGGTAACCGAAACCAAGTTTGCGGGCCTCGGCCTCGGCCTCGGCGCGGGTCTGAAAGGGTCCGTACTCCGCCCGCAACTGCTCGGTCGAGTCGCACGCCATCCAGAAGGTTTCTTTGTGATTCATTCGTGTTACCTGGAAAGCCCGGATCCCCTGGAGACGGACTGCGATCTCCGGCGCCCTCCTGCTTTGAGCAATTCGCATACCGTAACCTGGCAGTCAAGTACTTGGTTTTAAGAGTACACTTTGCCTACAGAACAGAGGGCCGCGTGCAACCTTTTGCAAGGTTTTTCCGTCTTGTAGCTACTTCCTTCCCGTGAGGTGGCTCATACGCCACTTTAGTAACCTCACGGTTTGAATTAGAATCACGTCGCCCAAGGTGTAACCTAGCCGTCGCAGGATCTGGTCAGAATGATGGGTAAACGCCGGGAGCCCCGCAAAGATATCAAGGTGCCGGTCCGAATTTTCGGCACCGACCGCAATGGGCAAGTCTTCTCGGAGAAGGTGTTCACCACCAATGTCAGCCGCCACGGGGCGGAGTTGGTCGGTGTGCAAGCCCAGATCAACAAGGATGAGATCATCGGGCTGACCTACGGCAGCAATAAGTGCCATTTTCGGGTGATGTGGTCCGGTCCGCCGGGAACCCCGAAAGACGGCCACATCGGACTGTTCAATCTGTCTCCGGAGAAGTCGCTGTGGGATTTTCCCCTGCCCCCACCCGGCTTCGACGGGACGGTACAGGATGCCCGCGATCGCCGGGCCCACCCTCGCTTCAAGACCACGAACTCGGTTGAGATTTACCCGGACGGGCAGAACGCACCGATTCGCGCGCGCACCGCGGACATCAGTCTGGGCGGATGTTTTGTCGAGATGCCTAATCCCCTTCCCAAGGGCACGACGCTCAGAATCGCGGTCTGGGTTTGGGACACTAAGCTGTGGGCCGAAGCCAAAGTGATCACCAGCACTCCAGGGTTCGGAATCGGCGTGCAATTCACCCAGATCTCCGAGCAGGAGAAGAACCAGTTGCAGCAGTTTCTGGAGAGTACAATCCGGATCCAGAGATAAGAGAATTCTGGGAACAAATGTCAATTGGGACGAGAAAGGTGCGGCGCTGGCCAAGCCACAACCCGCGCTCCTAATGGTCCACCGACATGGGTCGTCAAGCCCAGGCCCAGACAGCGCTCCACAGCCGCTGACAGATAGAGATGCTGGATGGGCTTGACGAGGTAAGCGTGAGCACCTAGCAAGATGGCTTCCCGGATGGTGTCCGGATTATCCACGCCGGAGCACATGATGACCTTCAGGTCCGGCCGAAGCTCGCGCAAGATGCGTAGAGTTTCGATCCCATCGATGCCCGGCATTTGCACGTCAAGCAGCACGACCGTTGCGGCGGAGCCGTCGCGCACATGCTGCAGTGCCTCCTCGCCACTGCCAACTGTGTCGACCTGGTAGCCGTCGAGTTGGAGCAGGACTCGAAGGTAGCGCTGCGTTTCTGGAGAATCCTCGACTACGAGAACGGTAGTCGTAGTTCGGTTGAATGCAGGTGCCATAGGCGGCCAGTGATTTATTCTGCCGATGATCACTCAAGTCACGACCGGCTGCCTTGCGCGCTTTCCAAGCAACAAACGGATTTCCCCCACATCTGGAACTGCCTGAACCACCCGGCGAGACGGTGTATCGGCGCATCCTGCCACCAACCGCTGATCCATGGGCAGGCTTCGGGCTGTGTACTTCACGACGAGTCTGCAGTCAATCTTTTCCTGGGCAGGAAAGAATTCGATTTTTCTAGCACTTGCCTGCCGTCCACAGGCCGCTGCCCTAGGACCAGTGCAAGCCACAGATGCGGACTTTGCTGGGCTACACATTTTGTGATTACGTAAGAACCCATGAGTGATCGTCAATCGCCCGGCCGACATGATCCCATTGCCCAATTGTGAAAAACTTGGGCGAAATCCCTTCCGGCGAGCCCCTTCGTCGGGCGTACCCCGCTCTGACCCCGAGTCATTGATGCCATGTGCGACCGGAGGACCAGCCCTCGAAATCCTCGCGACTTCATTTCGGCACACATTGCCGGACTGCCAAGGTTAAGGCAGCACGCCATTTGGCTCGCGCCACCGGGGGCCGCCGTGGTTCGCCACGTAGAGCGCGAGTTCCAACCGGCTCCACACCCCAAGCTTGTCGAAGGTGTTGCGCAGGTAGTTCTTCACCACCTGTTCAGTCGTGCCAATGACCATCGCAATCTCGCGATTGGTAAGGCCCTCCCAGACCAGGGAGGCCACTTGCACTTCCTTCCCGGTTAACCGATCACTTGGTTGCATACTTCCCTCTGCTCCTTCTGGTACATCGCGGTTGCGAGTTTGACGCGCTTGCGCCCGTTGGTGATTCCTGCCCGCAGAAATAGAGTGCGCAGATGCTGCTTCACTGTCCGCGGGCTGATGTTTAACTCTTCGGCGATTTCCTTATTGCTGCATCCCTGTACCAACAAGTTCAGGACCTGCTCGTCGCGCTGGGTAATCTTGATGTCTGTGAGATTTACCATTTCGTGCTCCTTCCGGCCCAGATGTCTCGGCCGGCTTTCGCGCTTGACAGCAAAGCACGTAGTTCGCCAAAGCTTCGCCATCGCGTGCGAAGAGCTAAAGACCTTTGAAACCTTGGAAATCGTCGGGTGGGGCGATTGACGGGGGTCGGGTGAGGAGATTGGGAGAGCCGGAAATGGGAGAAAGCCTTCCCAAGACGGGCCTGTTCGGCCATCCACCGTTCTCGGTGTTACTCGTAACGCAGCGCCACCATAGGGTCTATTTTGGTGGCCCGGCGCGCTGGCACATACCCTGCGATCAGCGCTACGAAGCCTAACAAGGTGGAAACCCCGGCGAAGGTCAGCGGATCGTTCGCGCCCACCCCGTACAGCATACTGGACAAGAAACCGGTGAGCATCCACGCGGCGAGGTAACCCGTGGCCAGCCCCGCAAACGTGAGCCGGATAGCCTGACCGACGACCAAACATGTGATGTCCCGTGAGCGTCCGCCAAGCGCCAAGGTGAGCACGGCCGCGGCGGTGAAGCCGGGGTTCTTGCACAGCATGCGAAGGCCGAAACGAAAGTCCTGCAGCAAGGTTTCCATCGTTACCTCAGCTCTATTCGTACCTCAGCGCTACCATGGGATCGACCTTCGTCGCCCGCCGCGCCGGGATGGTGCAAGCGGCCAGTGCCACCAGGCCCAGAAGCACAGCCACGGCGGCAAAGGTTACTGGATCTGTCGCAGCAACTCCGTACAGCAGACCGGCCATCAGCCGGGTCAGGCCAAAGGCTGCGACCAGTCCCGCGGCGATGCCGACCGCTGCAAGTTTTCCGCCACCGGCGAGAATAAGTTGCACGATATCGCGGCGCTGTGCGCCCAGCGCTACGCGCACCCCGATCTCGTGCGTCCGCTGCCCCACGACATAGGAAATCACACCGTAGATTCCGATGGCCGCCAGCAACAGCGCCAGCCCGGCAAACACTCCAAGCAAAATCATGGAGAAGCGCCGCCTGGCGAGCGAGTCGGAGATGATCTCATTCATGGTTTGCGCGCCAAATATGACCTGTTCGCTGCTCATCTGCTGGCTGGTACGGCGAATCGACGCGAGGAGTGTGGGATTCGCTCCGTCCGAGCGGATGACCACCGCCGAACCCGAGGGCGCCATCCCGATGAACTTGTCCGGCATCTGCATGCACGAGAGATAAAGTTGCGCCCGCAGAGAGTGGGTATCGTCCACATCCAGGCCCCACTGCTTCACATGCCCGACGACGCCGATGATTTCCGCCGTCCCACTCGCGTTGTTCACGTTGATGCGCTTGCCAACGGGATCTTCGTCGCCGAAGTACTTACGGGCAAAGACATCGTCAATCACTATCGTTCGTGGCGCATGCTCGTTGTCCTCAGGCATAAAGAACCGTCCACGCTGCAATGGAATTCCCATCACCTTCAGATAATCCGGTTCGACGATATAGTCGATGGCCCAGTTCATGTCGTTCTCGCTCGCGGGTTTCGGCTGGCCCTCGATCCAGAACAATTGCTCGTCATCCCCGCTCATGGGAACTGCCCCCCAGGTCTGCGACACTGCGGTGACGCCGGGTATCGAGGCCAGCCTGCTGTCCAACTCGCGAAAGGCGGAACGAACCGCATCGGGAGAGGCCGCCATCATCGAAGGTGGAAGTGAGATCCCGAAGCTCAGGACGCGATCCGGATTGAATCCCGGATCGACACTCCACAGCCGCGCCAAGCTGCGAATCATCAGGCCCGCACCGGCCAGCAACACCAGCGCCAGTGCCACCTCGACCACCACAAAGGCCCCCTGCACGCGGTGGTGTCCCCCACTGACTCCCCGGCCTCCCTCCTTGAGAGTTTGCTGCAAGTCGCTCCGGGAGACCTTGAGCGCCGGCGCCAGTCCGAAGAGAATGCCTGCAAACAAGGAAGTCGCCACCGTGAAGAGGAGAACGTGGGTGTCGAGTCGGATTTCCTCCGCGCGCGGCAAAGTCGTGGGCAGCACTCCCAATGCGCCTTGCGTTCCCCATGCCGCCAAAAGCAAGCCCAGCCCGCCACCGAGAATGGCAAGCAGGACACTCTCGGTCAGAAGCTGTCGGACCACTCGCACCTGGCTGGCGCCGAGCGAGACACGGATGGCAAATTCACGACTGCGCCCAGTGGAGCGGGCCAGCAGCAGGTTGGCAACGTTCACACAGGCGATCAACAGGACGAAACCCACCGCGGTCAGCAGGACCAACAGAAATGGACGGACGTTGCCGACCATCTGCTGCTTCAGAGGAATGAGCTTGGCGCCAATGCCCTTGTCGGCATCGGGATAGGCCGCCGCCAGGCCGCCCGTCACCGCGTCCATGTCAGACTGCGCTTGCTCGATCGTCACTCCGGGCTTCAGCCGCCCGATCCCATGGATTCCCAGGCCTGCCCCCCGCGAGAACAGTAGCGAATTGTTCCAATGAACGATGGGAACGTACACGTCACTGTCACGGAAACTGGGAAGGAGGAGATGAAAGCTCGCTGGAATCACGCCGACAATGGTGTAGTTCTTCCCGTCCAACGTGAGGGGCTTTCCCAAAACATCACGGGTGGAACCCAGCTTGCGTCCCCAAAAACCTGCACTGATGAGCGCGACCGGGCTGGCACCGATTCGGTCGTCCTCCGGCACAAAGGTGCGTCCGATCACCGGCCTTACGCCGAGCAGGGAGAAGAAGTCGGAGGAAACAAACTCGCTGTTCACTTGCTGGGCTTCGCCGGTGCCGGTCAGGCTGAATGCGTACTCGCGGGAAATCACCATGGCAGAGAATGTGTGGTTCTCTTTTTGCCAATCGAGAAAGTTGAGATAGGAGATCGAGCCACGGTCAAAATTCGGCTTGCTTTCGTGGAGAGTGACGAGTTGGTCCGCCTGGGGAAATGGCAGCGGATCGAGCAGCACCCCATTCACCACGGAGAACAGTGCTGTGTTCGCGCCAATCCCCAGAGCAAGGGTCAGCACCGCGACCGCAGTGAAACCCGGGTTCTTCCGCAGCATCCGCAGTCCGTAGCGAACGTCTTCCATTGGCATGGTCTTGTTTTCCCCCGGTCGAGACGCCACCCCACAATCGGTTTTCTGGTGCAACCCCCTTGCCTCTTCGTGGAATGCCAAGTCATTGAATTGACGGAAGAGAGTTCTCTAAGTGAGCACCTTGCGTGTCCGCAGGCGAGATTGGATGTCCGGAAGCGGACAGCCAGCGATGATCACCACAAGGGAAGATGAATGACACAACCTGGGAAGGGTGGGTTACCGGCAACGTTGCGCGTAGTCACCTGAAAGAAGGCGGTCAGCTTCCTGGTGTCTCTTCTTTGATGCGGCCAACAAAAGCAGGTGTGCTTGTTCGCAGTTTTGCGATACGCGAGTGCCATCGAGATACAGTTTGGCCAGAGCAACTTCTGCGTCCGTGTCTCCGTGTCTGACACGCTTCCACAACTCCACCGGACTGTCTTCTGGGGCAACCGATTCCTCCACGACAATTTCTCCCGCGGCAGGCGCGGCGGATCGAAGTCCGCGGCGCGCGGGTGCGACCGGCTTGGCCGTATTGTCGGGAATGGTGGCGGGTAGCGGAGCAAGCGCGGGAGACGTTTCAGCTGGCCGGGTTGCTGGAGCGGTCACCGATGATGTCCTCCGGTCTCCGGTTCGCAAGAAGAGCCACCCACAAAGCACGATGGCGGCGGATACAACAATCGGGACCGGCCTCTTCCGTAGCGGGGCTAAGGCCGCGCGCAGCGCATTCCTGGCCACTGTGCCGGTTTCGCGACGAGTTTCACGTGGCTGGCTACGAAGCACGTGCAGGCTGTGGGCCTCTTCCTCAGTGGGCGAAGCCGCCCCGCAGATTGGACAGAATCCGCGCACGCTGGGGTAACTGTAGTGACACGAGAGACATGTCACCCTGGTGTCGTCTTGGGGGAGAGCTGACACGGGATCTTTACAGGTGAGTCAGTGGCGGTGCTCGCCATTGTACCTCGGGTGGGTTGAGGATAACTTGGGAAATCCCTTTTCGCTGGGAACCGGGCGGGAACAAGACTCGCAGTAGCGAAGTGCGCCGCCACACTGACGTTCTCAAAGTTACGGGCGCGCAGCAGCACCGCTGGTGTTCCACGACGTCAACGTTAGATCGAGATGCAGACCACGCTGCTCAAGTCAATCTGGCCGAACAGATCTCACGCCAGCTTTCCCGTGACGAAACAAATACGCCCTTGCTGTTTTCTGATTTCCGGATTCGCAGGTCAGGGGTCAACCGGCTCTTCCCTTCCCGGAGAAAGTGCAATATTTTGCACAGTGCAGTGAACATCGGCTCGAGTAACGATTACCGTGGCGCCAGGGGCTCTGGATGCATCAGGTCGGCTGGCTGGCATGAGATCGGGCGGAGCGACCGCTAATTGCAAGAAGAATAACGACTTGAAGGGTGTCACGAGGGCATGGTCTGGCTTGACCAACACTGCTAGAATCAGGAGCTTGCGGGCCGAGTCGCAGCGTTTTGGACAGTCAATTGCACTCCACCGGGGAGCCAGTCGTTGAAACGAGAAACGAGGAGAAAGCCCGCTGACATGGAGTCGCAGACCGCAAGTGCGCGAGCAATGCCGGTCCTGGACGAGACTACGTTCCAGCAAATTCTCGAGGCCGCCTACGTCTTGCAGGAGCAGAACGAGATCGAGGACGAAATCGAGCCCGTCTTCGGACCCAAGCTTGATCCGGCGGAGACGCTGTCGGAGATTGCCGCGACCCAGGAAGTTCTTCACTCCAAGCAGTACGACGTTCCAACATCAGCGCGTTTGATCGCGGAACAACTGCAAAAGATCACCCACGCAAGCGGAGTTGCCATCGCCGTAATCAAGGAGGACCGGCTGGAGTATTGTGCCGCCGTTGGCAGTGCCGCAGCTCTGGCGGGTTTGAACATACCGATCGATGAGAGTTTGTCCAACTTCCTGCAGACGGACAAAGCCGATCTCCGCCGGGCGAGCGAGTTCCTCCAGAGCCGCGAGAGCAACTCGCCCGTACTGTTTCCTGTGTACCATGACGGAAAAGTGGCGGGATTGCTCGATCTCCGCTTCGAAGAGTGTGTTTCCATCCGGGAGCACGAGATCGGGAGCTGCCAGGTAATGGCCGGCTTGATGAGTGAGGCGATTGCCCGGGAAGCTCGCTTGGAGTGGAAGCATGCGCTGGCGACGGAGCGAGCCACCATGCTGGAGGTTCTGGAAAGACTCCGGCCACAACTCGAGCGCCTCGCAGCGGAGCCCACCGAGACAGTCACCGCGGAACCGGTGACGGAGATCGAGGCGATCAGCCCGGCTCCTGAGGAAGCCGTAATTCAGCAACAGCCGCCTGCATCCGAACTGGAAGCCCTCGTGTCCGCGATCGGCGATGCCGACCAGAAAACCAGCGCGATCTCTACCTGCGCGCAGTGCGGATATCGGTTTGGTGAGGGAGAACTATTTTGTGGTCGCTGCGGCACTCCAAGATCCATGGAGATGGTGCCTCTCGCAGAGCGAGAGGAGGGATGGACTTTCCCAGAACAGGACCTAGAGCAACCGGCGGGCAAACCAGCGGAAGAACCGGGGCCGACAGCAGAGAATTCCACAACCAACCTGCATTCCATCAGCGATGCTCCCCTGCCACCTGAGCTGGAGCAGGTGCTAGCACAGTTTTCACGTGCCGAAGTGCCGCAGACGGACGGCAGTTCGGCTTTGGCAGTCGACCGCGAGGAATTCGGGCCGATGACGGCGGAGGAGGCAAAAGAAGCAGAATCGCCCGAGCCGGAAGTAAAACCTGAGATCGTTCCGCCCGCCAAAGAGCCTCAACCTACAACACCGGCGCCCTGGGCATCCGCTACCAGAACTCTGAAGTGGCTAAAGTCCCTGGAGAAAACGGACTCGCCCGGCAGGCTTTGGCTGGGGAAACACCGCGGAGATATCTCGGTTGCGGTCTCCGCTCTCATCCTGCTCTTGGCCCTCGCGGGAGTGGGATCGCGCACCGTTAAACATCGGCCCAACAGTCCCCCACAGCCAACGCTCACCCTGTTTGAGCGTATGTTAGTCGGCCTTGGTTTGGCGGAAGCGCCACCCGCGTCTGTCACCATGGGCAACCCGAACGTGATGGTATGGGTGGACGTGCATACCGCACTTTACTATTGCCCCGGCGCGGAACTATACGGCAAGACTCCGGACGGCAAGATTGAAGCTCAGCGCGACGCACAGTTGGATCAGTTTGAGCCGGCAGCACGCGAAAACTGCAGGTGAGCCGCCGAACGGGGCAGAAACCGCCTCAGGCGCGCACTAAGCCTTCATGGCGGCGGGCTTCATACCACAGAGCTAACTCGACGCGATTCCAGAGCCCAAGCTTGTCGTAGATGACCCGGAGGTAGTTTTTGACAACATGTTCGGTCGTGCCGATGACTTCCGCGACTTCGCTGTTCTTGAGTCCTTGGGCGACGAGTGCAATAACTCGTGCTTCTCTTTCACTGGGAATTCGGGTTCCGTAGCGCTGCCCTCCTGCCATAGCTGCCTCCGATATAAGAGTGTTGCAAGCTTGACTCGTTTGATTCCGCTTCTGATGCCGAATCGCAGAAAAAGCCGGTTGAAGTGCGCCTTTACCGTGCGACGTGCCATCTTGAGCTGCGCCGCAATCTCCGTGTTGTCACAGCCTTGCAGCAGCAAATCAGCTATTTGCTGTTCCCGGGGACCCAGACGGATAGTCTTCTCCTTCATGGCAACTTCTATGGTTGTTCACTGAGGCACGTCGGCCAGGAAATTTGTGGTCATTCCTGGCACACAACTTCGCCGTACAGCCTTGCGGAAGAACAAAGAAAAATTTTCAGGCTGTCTTCTCTGGAATGGCATGCATTCCGGCTGCCACGGGAGAAAGATTTCCTCAGGGATTTCGAACGGTTGGATTCACGGTGATCGGCGACCTCGGCGTTCGAGGCGACCCCCAGGCCGGTCCGTCGCCGGATGGTGCGCAGGTCCTGCCGCACGCCCTTCACAAGTCGCGCTAACTGCGACAAAACACGATAGAAATGCGTGGAATGGAGACCCACCACACGCACTAGCAAGGACGGTGGCAGTGGTGCATCGTAACGTCGCTTCCGGCCATGGACGCCCATTCTCGGGCACCACGAACCAAACTTGATAGTGACCCCGGGACTCAAAAGCCGGTCGTGCCCTTCCCGGTGCGGTGTCTTATGTCAAAATTCCCCGATCTGGCGAGACCTGCCGGAATTAATTACACGTCGTGGGAATGGCCTGCAGTCGTCGGAAAAAGTCGGTCGCACACCGGGAATGCTTTAAACTAGAGCAACTTGGGTTCTATGAAACTGTCCGTGGTC